>JAZKDA010000001.1:0-3879 GCA_040387815.1 Pseudomonadota bacterium
GCCTTCTGGAAGGCCTCGATGCTGTCCTTGCGCTGCTTGATCAGCTTGTCGACGATGGCCACCACGGCCACATCGTCGAGCTCGACCCGCTCGTCGACTTCCTTTTGCTTCATCGCGGCCGTCAGCATGCGGATGGCGCCCAGGCGCTCGGCGTCCTTGGCGCGCATGGCGGCCTTCGTGTCGTCGGTGATGCGGTCTTTCAGGGCCATGGGATCTCCTTGGGAGCGTGGGGGCAGTGGGTTGGGGAGTCGAATGACAAATGCCCGCGCGGGCGTCCCCGGGCGGGCATTGTGCTGCTTGTGACAGCGTCTGAGCGCTGGGTGACCAAGAAACCTGGGGGCGGGTGGCCCGGCCAGGCGGTGTCACCGGAGGATCAGAACAGCTTCTTGGGCAGCTGCATGCTGCGAACGCGCTTGTAGTGGCGCTTGACCGCGGCCGCCTTCTTGCGCTTGCGCTCGGCGGTGGGCTTCTCGTAGAACTCGCGGGCGCGCAGCTCGGTGAGCAGGCCCAGCTTTTCGATGGTGCGCTTGAAGCGGCGCAGGGCTACGTCGAAGGGTTCGTTTTCTTTGACACGGATGGTCGTCATGCGTTTTCTTGGATCCAGAGGGTGCCGCAAGAAGATCTGGCCTGCAGCGGGGTTCCCCGGCCATTGGGTTGATCAGGCCGCCGGGGGTTTGCCAGCAAAGCCTGAAATTATAGCGGGCGAATCGGGCTGGGCAACGGCCTGGGCAAATGACCGCGCCAACGCGGCCTGTCCGGCCTTTTGCGTCAGGCCCTGGGCGCAAGCCCAGGCGCTCGACCAGGCCCACTGGAAGTTGTAGCCGCCCAGCCAGCCGGTGATGTCCACCACCTCGCCGATGAAATACAGCCCGCTCTGGCGCGATTCCATCGTCTGCTGCGAGAGCGCGCGCGTGTCCACCCCGCCGGCGGTGACCTCGGCCTTCTTGTAGCCCTCGGTGCCGGTGGGCGTGAGCTCCCAGGCCGCCAGGCGCGCCGCCAGGGCAGCCAAGGCCTTGTCGGAGGCCTCGTTCACCGGCCGCTGCCAGGCCACATCTTGCTGCACCCAGGCGTCGGCCAGGCGCGAGGGCACATAGGCGGCCAGTTCGTTGACGATGCGCTTGCGCGAGTGGGCCTTGGCCTGCACCAGGGCGGCGGACAGGTCCCGGCCGGGGGCGAGATCCAGGCGCACCGCGGTGCCGGGTTGCCAGTAGCTGGAAATCTGCAGCACCGCCGGCCCGGACAGGCCCCGGTGGGTGAACAGCAGGTCTTCGTCGAAGGCGATCTGCTGCTTGCGCGTGCCGGTCTCGATGCGCACCGGCAGGGCCAGCCCCGCCAGCTGCGCATAGGGCGCCCAGGCGGCGCCGTCGAAGGTCAGGGGCACCAGGGCCGGGCGCGGCTCGACCACGCGCAGGCCGAACTGGCGGGCGATGCGATAGCCGAAATCGGTGGCGCCGATCTGGGGGATCGACAGGCCGCCGGTGGCGATCACCAACTGCGGTACGCGCACGCAGCCGCGGTCGGTGTCGAGTTCGTAGCCGCTGGCGTCGCTGTGGCGCACCGCCTGCACGGCGCAGGGCTGCCAGCGTTGCACGCCGCCGGCCTCGCATTCGGCCAGCAGCATGCGGATGAAGTCTTCGGAGGAGCGATCACCGAACAGCTGGCCCTTGTGCTTTTCGTGGAAGGCGATGCCGTGCCTTCGCACCAGGTCGATGAAGTCCTGCGCCGTGTAGCGTGACAGCGCCGATCGGCAAAACTGCGGGTTCTCGCCCAAAAAGTGCTTGTGCGGTGCCCGCGGATCAAGATCGCGGTTGGTGAAGTTGCAGCGGCCGCCGCCGGCGATGCGCACCTTCTCGGCCACCTTGGTGGTGTGGTCGATCAGCACGACCTTCAGCCCGAGCTGGCCGGCAACGCCGGCGCAAAACAGGCCGGCGGCGCCGGCGCCGATGATGGCGACGTCGAAGTGATGCATGGGGCGGGCGATGATCTTGTCAGTGGCTACATCAGCAGATGTTCGCCGGCGTTGTCGCCGCCCAGGATCACGTAGTTGACCTTGCGGATGTCCAGAAGCTTGCGCCCGCCCGAGTAGCTGATCGAGCTCTGGACGTCCTCCTGCATCTCGCGCAGCGTATCGGGCAGCTTGCCCTTGATCGGCTCGAGGATGCGCTTGCCTTCGACGTGCTTGTACTCGCCCTTGTTGAAGTCCGACGCGCTGCCGTAGTACTCCTTGTACAGCTTGCCGTCGACCTCCACCGTCTGGCCCGGCGACTCCTCGTGGCCGGCCAGCATGGAGCCGATCATGACCATGGTGGCGCCAAAGCGGATGCTCTTGGCGATGTCGCCGTGCTCGCGGATGCCGCCGTCGGCGATGATGGGCTTGGTGGCGACGCGGGCGCACCATTTGAGCGCCGAGAGCTGCCAGCCGCCGGTGCCAAAGCCGGTCTTCATCCGGGTGATGCACACCTTCCCCGGGCCGATGCCCACCTTGGTGGCGTCGGCGCCCCAGTTCTCCAGGTCGATCACTGCCTCGGGTGTGCCCACGTTGCCGGCGATCACGAAGCTGGCCGGCAGCTTCTGCTTGAGGTGGGCGACCATGCGCTGCACCGTGTCGGCGTGGCCGTGCGCGATGTCGATGGTGATGTACTCGGGGACCAGGCCTTCGGCGGCGAGCCGGTCGACCGTGTCGTAGTCGGCCTGTTTCACGCCCAGCGAGATCGAAGCATAAGCGCCTTGCGCCTTCATCTCGCGCACGAAGGCGACGTTGTCCAGATCGAAGCGGTGCATGACGTAGAAGTAGTCATTGCGCGCCAGCCACAGGCAGATCGATTCGCTCACCACCGTCTTCATGTTGGCGGGCACCACCGGAATGCGAAAGCTGCGCCCGCCCAGCGCCACGCTGGCGTCGCACTCGGAGCGGCTTTGCACGCGGCACTTGCGCGGCAGCAGCAGGACGTTGTCGTAATCGAAGATTTCCATGACCAGGGCTCCAGGAGACTGTTGAACAACAGGGAGAGCGCTTGGACTTCGGCCCGGGTTCCGGGCGGGGCCGGGCCGCGTGGCTGCGGCCAGGACGCCAGAAAGACACCGGGCCTCGATGCTTGGGCCCGGTGCGTGATTTTACAGCCCGCCTCGCATGCAGCCGCCGGAGTGGAAGGCCCCGGTTCCTACAATGGCTCATGTTCCCAGAGTTTTCCCCCCGCGGCACGGCCGATCCTGCCTCTTCCCCCTTGCTGGCCCAGCTCAACGACGAGCAGCGTGCCGCGGTGGGCCTGCCGGCCGAGCCCGCGCTCATCCTGGCGGGGGCCGGCTCGGGCAAGACCCGGGTGCTGACCACCCGCATCGCCTGGCTGCTGTCCACCGGCCAGGTCTCGCCGGGCGGCGTGATGGCCGTCACTTTCACCAACAAGGCGGCCAAGGAAATGCTGTCGCGGCTGTCGGCCATGTTGCCGGTGAACGTGCGCGGCATGTGGATCGGCACCTTCCATGGGCTGTGCAACCGCTTCCTGCGCGCCCACTACAAGCTGGCCAACCTGCCGCAAGGTTTCCAGATCCTGGACACGCAAGACCAGCTCTCGGCCATCAAGCGGCTGATGAAGCAGCACAACATCGACGAGGAACGCTTTCCCGCCAAGGAGCTGCAGTGGTTCATCGGCGGCTGCAAGGAAGAGGGCATGCGCCCGCGCGACGTGCCCGGGCGCACCGACGAAGACCGCCGCCGCGCCGAGATCTACCAGCTGTACGACGACCAGTGCCAACGTGAAGGCGTGGTGGATTTTGGCGAGCTGATGCTGCGCAGCTACGAGCTGATGCGCGACAACGACGCCATCCGCGAGCACTACCAGCGGCGCTTCCGCCACATCCTGATCGACGAGTTCCAGGACA
>JAZKDA010000002.1:0-4453 GCA_040387815.1 Pseudomonadota bacterium
AGCCGTCCATCTCGACCAGCATCTGGTTCAAGGTCTGCTCGCGCTCGTCGTTGCCACCGCCCAGGCCGGCGCCACGCTGGCGGCCGACCGCGTCGATCTCGTCGATGAAGATGATGCAGGGCGCGTTCTTCTTGGCGTTCTCGAACATGTCGCGCACGCGGGCCGCGCCCACGCCGACGAACATTTCGACGAAATCAGAGCCCGAGATGCTGAAGAACGGCACCTTGGCCTCGCCGGCGATGCCCTTGGCCAGCAGCGTCTTGCCGGTGCCGGGGGGCCCGACCAGCAGCAGGCCGCGCGGAATGCGTCCGCCGAGCTTCTGGAACTTTTGCGGGTCTTTCAGGAAGTCGACGACTTCCTTGACTTCTTCCTTGGCTTCGTCGCAGCCGGCGACATCCGCGAAGGTGATCTGGTTGTTGTTCTCGTCGAGCATGCGGGCCTTGCTCTTGCCGAAGCTGAAAGCCCCGCCCTTGCCGCCGCCTTGCATCTGCCGCATGAAGTACACCCACACGCCGATCAACAGCAGCATGGGGCCCCAGCTCACGAGCAGTGTCATGAGCAAGGAGCCTTCCTCGCGCGGCTTGACATCGAACTTGACGCCGTTGTTGATCAGGTCGCCGACCAGGCCGCGATCGAGGTAGGTGGCGGTGGTGCGCACCTTGCGGTCATCGGTGGTGACGGCCAGGATCTCGGTGCCACCCTGGCCCTCCTGGATGAGGGCATTCTTGATGCGCTTGCCCTTGACCTCTTCGAGGAAGTCGGAGTAACCCATCACGCTGGCGCCCGCCGCGCCTCGCGTGTCGAATTGCTTGAACACGGTGAACAGCACGAGGGCAATCACCAGCCAGACGGCCACTTTGGAAAACCACTGATTATTCAACTCAGTCTCCGGGAAGAGTACTTGCGCTACTTGTGTCCCATTCTAGGGGTTTCAAGCACAGCGCCGATGCTAAATGGCTACAAGCCCCCTTGCGCAATGGGCGGCATCTCGTGTGGGGATTCACCGCGGCGCGCGGGGGCCGATACCGACAATAAAGGTCTCTGAACTCTTGTCCCGAGAGGCCTTTGGTTTGATCGGCTTGACGATCCGGAAGCTCTCCTTGAAGAGCTTGACCAGCTGGCTGTAGCCGCTGCCGTGAAACACCTTGGTCACCAGTGCCCCCTCGGGCTTGAGGTGGTTTTGCGAAAACTCGATGGCCAATTCGACCAGGTGCGCGATGCGCGCGGCGTCGGCCGATTCGATGCCCGAGAGGTTGGGCGCCATGTCCGACACCACCACGTCGGCCTTGCGGCCGGCCATCGCCTCTTCCACCCGGGCCAGCATTTCCGGTTCGCGGAAATCGCCCTGAAGGAACTGGACGCCCTCGACCGGCTCCATTGGCAGCAGGTCGAGCGCAATGATGGTGCCGTTGAGTTCGCCGACCGCCGCGCCCTCGGGCGACAGCCGCCGGCGCACATACTGGCTCCAGGCGCCGGGGGCCGAGCCCAGGTCGACCACCAGGTGCCCCGGCCGGATCAGGCCCAGGGTCTCGTCGATCTCCTTTAGCTTGTAGGCGGCGCGCGCGCGATAGCCCTCACGCTTGGCGAGCTTCACATAAGGATCGTTGACATGGTCGTTCAACCAGGCCTTGTTCACCTTCTTGCTCTTTGATTTGACTTTCATGCCACTTTCTTTGCAGCTTTGCGCTGACTGGGATAATAGGCGCATGCCCGCTATCGAACTCACCATTGCGCAGCGCAAGGCGCACCGCGCCGACGCCCACCACCTCGCCCCCGTGGTCATGATCGGCAACGACGGGTTGACCCCCGCCGTCAAGAAAGAGACCGACGCTGCACTCAGCGCGCACGGTCTCATCAAGATCCGCGTTCTGGGCGACGACCGCACCCAGCGCGACGCCATCTACCAGCAACTGGCCGACGAACTGGGCGCCGCCCCCATCCAGCACATCGGCAAGCTGCTGGTGCTGTGGCGCCCGAAGGCCGAAAAAGAAAAACCCGTCGACGAAGACCGCAAACCCGGCCCGCGCGACTTCAAGGTACTCAAGTACAGCAAGCGCGGCGGCCAGCGGCCTGAAGTCAAGACCCTGCGCGTGCTGGGCAACCAGCGGCTGACGCCCGGCGGGCAGGTCAAGCGGGCCAAGCCCAAGCAGAAGTCGGTGAAGAAGGGCCGGCTGGACTGACCTCAGCCCGAACGGGCGGGTCTGCCAGACACCATCCATAACACCGCCCCGGCACACACCCACTGCAGCGCAAACATCGCGCTGCCCACGCCGTGCCACAACTTCAGATCCTGGCGCGCCATGATTCGCGGCGCCACGCCGAACTCCACCAGCAGCGCCAGCAGCATCCCGACCACCACGAACATCAGCACGCCGCCCATCGCGTCCATGCGCACCGTCTCCTCGCGCCCCCGGATCACCATCAACAGCACCAGCCCGCTGCCCAGGGCCACCCAGGTCTGCGCGGAGAAAAGCCTGGCCGCCATGCCCCCGGCCAGCGCCGGCGTCGGCAGATTCGCGAACAGCAGCGGCACAACCCAGGCGCCCACGGCCGTGAGGCTGCCCCACCACAGGGCGGCGGCGAACAGGGCCAGGCGGGTACGCCAGTTCACGGCTTCATCCGCAGGCGTCAGATGTACTTGACCGATACGATCTCGTAGTGGCGCACGCCGCCCGGCGCCACCACTTCGGCGGTGTCGCCCTCTTCCTTGCCAATCAGGGCACGGGCGATGGGGCTGGAGATGTTGATCAGGCCCAGCTTCAGGTCGGCCTCGTCTTCGCCGACGATCTGGTAGGTGACCTCTTCGCCGGTCTTTTCGTCCACCAGCAACACGGTGGCCCCGAACACCACGCGGCCACCGGCATCGAGCGACGCGGGATCGATCACCTGGGCCGCCGACAGCTTGCCCTCGACCTCCTGGATGCGCCCTTCGATGAAGCCCTGGCGGTCCTTGGCGGCTTCGTACTCGGCGTTCTCGGACAGATCGCCCTGGGCACGCGCCTCGGCGATGGCGTTGATCACCCACGGGCGATCGACGGTCTTGAGCTTGTGCAGTTCGGCCTTGAGTTTCTCGGCGCCGCGCTTGGTCAGGGGAATGGTGGCCATGTCTCTGAGATTCGTTGAGTCCAAAAGCGAAACCGCCGGCAGTTGCCAGCCGGCGGTGATTCGCGCTCATTATGCCGTGAACGGTATCAGACCAGTTGTGCGTGCATCTCCTGCACTGAAATGACGTCCAGCTTGTCTACGTACTTCATCCCCTCCACCGCCGCCTCGGCGCCGGCGATGGTGGTGAAGGTGGTGACACGGGCCAGCAACGCCGAGGTGCGGATGGCGCGTGAGTCGGCGATGGCGTTGCGGCGCTCCTCGACGGTGTTTACAACCATGACGATCTCGTTGTTCTTGATCATGTCGACCACGTGCGGGCGGCCTTCGGTGACCTTGTTGACCGTCTGGCAGGCAATGCCGGCGGCGGTGATGGCGGCGGCGGTGCCCTTGGTGGCGCACAGCTCGAACCCCAGGCCGGCCAGCTGGCGGGCCACTTCCACGGCGCGCGGCTTGTCGTTGTTCTTCACGGTGAGGAACACCTTGCCGGTGGACTTGCCGTCGGCGTCCAGTGGCCGCGGCAGGCGGGTGCCCGCGCCCAGCTGGCTTTTGACGAAGGCTTCGCCGAAGGTCTTGCCCACGCCCATCACCTCGCCGGTGGACTTCATCTCGGGGCCGAGAATGGTGTCGACGCCGGGGAATTTGACGAAGGGGAACACGGCCTCCTTGACGCTGAAGTACGGCGGGGTCACTTCGTGGGTGATGCCCTGGCTTTGCAGCGACTGGCCGGCCATGCAGCGCGCCGCCACCTTGGCCAGCTGAATGCCGGTGGCCTTGGAGACGTAGGGCACGGTACGCGAGGCGCGGGGGTTGACCTCCAGCACGAAGATCACGTCCTGGCCGTCCTTGTTCTGGATGGCGAACTGCACGTTCATCAGGCCGACCACGTTCAGCGCCTTGGCCATGGCGGCGGTCTGGCGCTTGAGCTCGTCAACGGTGGCCTGCGACAGCGAGTACGGCGGCAGCGAACAGGCCGAGTCGCCCGAGTGCACGCCGGCCTGCTCGATGTGCTCCATGACGCCGCCGATGAAGGTCGTGGTGCCGTCGGACAGGCAGTCGACGTCGCATTCGATCGCGTCGTTGAGGAAGCGGTCGAGCAGCACGGGGGAATCGTTGGAGACCTTGACCGCCTCGCGCATATAGCGTTCGAGGTCGCGCTGCTCGTGCACGATTTCCATGGCGCGGCCGCCCAGCACATAGCTGGGGCGCACCACCAGGGGGTAACCCAGGGCAGCCGCCTTCTCAAGGGCCTCGGGCTCGGTGCGGGCTGTCGCATTGGGCGGCTGGCGCAGGCCCAGCTCGTGCAGCAGCTTCTGGAAGCGCTCGCGGTCTTCGGCCGCGTCGATCATGT
>JAZKDA010000003.1:0-6781 GCA_040387815.1 Pseudomonadota bacterium
CCGCGCCAGCCAGGCGTGTCGCACCGGCTGCGGCACCGAAGATTGCCGCCGCCAAGCCTACTGCGCTCAAAAGGCCAGCGCCGACACCGGCCAAGGCACCCGCCCTGGCGCAGCCGGCGCTGGCGCGCGCCAAGGCCAAGGCGGCGCCTGGCGACGAGGGCGACTGGGAAAGTTTCTAGCCCGCCATTCCTTCGACCAGGAAGCGGACGCGGCGCGTGCCCTGCCAGTCGTCCGTTTCGAGGCGGAACGCGAGCACTGCGCGGTCGGGCAGGGGCTCCACACGGCCGAACCAGATGCCGTCCACCGGCTGCCCCTGGTGCCTGAGCTTCAAGGCCAGGTGCTTCTGACCCACCAGGCGTTGCGCGAGCACTTCGACCTCTTCGCTGAAGGTTGGCGCGGCAAAGCCCTGGCCCCAGACCTCGCGGTGCAGCGTGTCGACCATGTCGGCGCGCCGGTACTCCGGTGCCAGCGGGCCGTCGGTGTCCAGGCGCCGCGTCAGCGCGGCCTCGTCCAGCCATTCGGCCGCGATCTGGCGCAGCCCGGCATCGAACTGCGGCCAGCGCTCGGCGTCGATCGTGCAGCCGGCGGCCATGGCATGGCCACCGAAACGCAGCAACACGCCAGGGTGGCGCTTGGCCAGCAAGTCCAGCGCATCGCGCAGATGGAACCCGGGGATCGAGCGGCCTGAGCCCTTGAGTTCGCCCTCATGGCCCGGCGCGCGCGAGGCCGCGAACACGAAGCTGGGGCGGTGCAGCCTGTCCTTCAGGCGCGAGGCCACGATGCCGACCACGCCTTCGTGGAACTCGGCGTCGTAGACGCAGATTGCAGGCGGCGCTTCCTCGTCCACGCCAAACAAGGATTCGGCGATCAGCATGGCCTGCTCGCGCATGTCGCCTTCGATGCTGCGGCGTTCGCGGTTGATGCCGTCCAGCGTGCGCGCCAGTTCCGTGGCGCGGCCCGGGTCGTCGGTCAACAGGCATTCGATGCCCAGCGTCATGTCGGCCAGCCGGCCGGCCGCGTTGATGCGCGGGCCCAGGGCGAAGCCAAAGTCGAAGGTGGTGGCGGCCTTCGCGTGGCGCCCGGCCACGGCGAACAGCGCCGCGATGCCGCAGGGCAGGTGGCCGGCACGGATGCGGCGCAGGCCCTGGGCCACCAGTCGCCGGTTGTTGGCGTCGAGCTTGACCACGTCGGCCACGGTGCCCAGGGCCACGATGGGCAGCAGTGCATCGAGCTTAGGCTGGCTTGCAGCCTCGAAGACGCCCCGCGAGCGCAACTCGGAGCGCAGCGCCAGCAGCACGTAGAACATCACGCCCACGCCGGCCATGGCCTTGCTCTCGAAGGTGCAGCCGGGCTGGTTGGGGTTGACGATCACCGCCGCGTCGGGCAACTGGGGGCCGGGCAGGTGGTGGTCTGTCACCAGCACCTGCAGGCCCAGGGCGTTGGCCTGGGCCACACCGTCGACGCTGGCGATGCCGTTGTCGACGGTGATGAGGACGTCGGCGCCACGCTCGTGCACACGCCGGGCGATGCTGGGCGTGAGGCCGTAGCCGTCGGCCACCCGATCGGGCACCAGGTAGTCGACGTTCTGGGCACCGAGCAGGCGCAACCCGCGCAGGCCCACGGCGCAGGCCGTGGCGCCATCGCAGTCGTAGTCGGCCACGATGCACAGGCGCTTGCCGGCGGCGATGGCGTCGGCCAGCAGCACGGCGGCCTGTTGCGCGCCCTTCAGGCCCGAGGGCGGCAGCAGGCGGGCCAGGCCGTCGTCGAGTTCGTCCTTGTGGCTCACGCCGCGGGCGGCGAACAGGCGCGCCAGCAAGGGGTGCACCCCGGCCTGTTCCAGGGCCCAGGCGGTGCGGGGGTTCACGTCACGGGTGAGGAGTTTCATAGCGGATCGAGGGCCTGAGACATGGCGGGCGCGGGGCGCAGAGCGCGCAGCAGGCGTCGGTGCCAGGCGGTGGGAAGGGCAGGGGCAGCCCAGGTGCGCGCGGACTTTTCTCCGCACAGGGTGAGGTGGACGGGCTCGCCCCGGTCACACGCCTGCGCCATCGGTGCCAGCACCTGCACGTCCAGCTGCTGCCAGGCGACTGCCCAGGCCGGCCAGTCCTGCGCCAGGGCCGGCTCGCGCAGACGGTTGTCAATGTGCGGCGCGGCCGTGGGGACGGGCAAATCGGCGGGCAGGCCGGTCGGCAGGGCGCCCGCGCCGCCGACCCAGAAGGAGTTGACCGGCGCCAGCCCGCGCGCCTCGCGCTCTTCATTGACCGGGTGGGTGTAGAGCAGCATCTGCATTTCCTGCTGCAGGCGGCGCACGGTGCGTGCTTCGTTTGCGCGCGGCAGCCAGTCGTCGACGGTGGCGCCAGCGGCGCGGTCCAAAGAGGCGCAGGCCAGGTCCTGGAACACGGCGCCGCGCGCGCGCCAGCACAGCGGGGCGATCCATTCGAGCGCGAGGCCGTCCTCCTCGAAGAAAGGTGTCATGGCCGCCAGCAGTGCACGCGAATCGGCTTCGCTCAATTGCAGCGCCGCCGGCTGGGCCATCACCACGCGGTCGCGGCCGACCTGCCAGTGGCAGGGCGTGAGCCAGGCCCAGGCCTGTGCGCCCGGGTCGCCGCCTTGCTGGCGCAGGTCCCACGCAGCCCAGGGTACACGGCCGTCGCCGGCCCACAAGCCCAGCGCGCGGGCCAGTACGCGCTCGTGCGGCAGGGACAGGTCGTGCGCCTGGCCTGCGTCGAGCGCCTGCGGCGACAGCCGCGACAGCAGGCGCGTGAGATGCGGCAGGCGCAGGCCGGCCAGGGCCTGCCGGCTGGCGGGCGATTCGCAGGCGGCGAAGGCAACGAGGACATGGGCACTGGACGACACAGCCCTATTGTCCCGGATGCCACAATGCGGTCTTTTCTCATCGGACCAGGAAGCCCCCGCGGCATGCGACTCCCGTACGAACTGCTTCTGGGCTGGCGCTACACGCGCGCCGGCCGCGCCACCCGTCGCAACGGCTTCATCTCCTTCATCTCCGGCGTGTCCATGCTGGGCATTGCGTTGGGCGTGGCGGCGCTCATCATCGTGCTGTCGGTGATGAACGGCTTTCAAAAGGAAGTGCGCGACCGCATGCTGGGCGTGGTCTCGCACATCGAGATCTACGGGCCCGAAGGCGGCGTCGTGCCCGACCTTCAGCGCAGCATCGCCGAGGTAAGGCGCAACCCGCAGGTCATGGGCGTGGCGCCCTTCGTGGCGGCGCAGGCGCTGATCGCCCGCGGTGAAGACATGCGCGGCACCGTCGTGCGTGGCATCGACCCGGTGGCCGAGCCGCAGATCACCGAGCTGGCCCAGCAACTCAAGGACACCGCGCTCAAGCAGCTCGTGCCCGGCGGCTTCGGCCTGGTGATGGGCGGCGAGCTGGCCCGCGGCCTGGGCGTGCGCGAGGGCGACACCGTGACCCTGGTGGCGCCCAGCGGCCAGGTGACGCCGGCGGGCGTGGTGCCGCGGCTGCGGCAGATGACGGTGGTGGGCCTGTTCGACTCGGGCCACTATGAATACGACAGCGCGCTGGTGATGATGCACATCGAGGACGCGCAGCGCCTGTTTCGCCTGGAAGGCCCCACCGGCCTGCGCCTGAAGCTGCGCGACCTGCACCAGGCGCGCGAGGTGGCCGCGCAGCTGGCCGACACCATGACCGGGCCGCTGCTGGTGCGCGACTGGACGCGTCAGAACCGCACCTGGTTCGCCGCGGTGCAGCTGGAAAAACGCATGATGTTCATCATCCTCACGCTGATTGTGGCAGTGGCTGCCTTCAACCTGGTGAGCACGCTGGTGATGACCGTGACCGACAAGCGCGCCGACATCGCCATCTTGCGCACTCTGGGCGCCAGCCCGCGCAGCATCATGGGCATTTTTGTGGTGCAGGGCGCAACGGTGGGTGTGATCGGCACGCTGGCCGGCCTGCTGTTCGGGCTGGCCGTGGCGTTCAACATCGACACCATCGTGCCGGCGCTGGAGCAGCTGCTGGGCGCCAGCTTTCTGCCGCGCGATGTGTACCTGATCAGCCGCATGCCCAGCGATCCGCAGTCCAGCGACATCATGCCCATTGCCATCATCTCGCTGGTGCTGGCCTTCGTGGCCACCTTGTATCCGAGCTGGCGCGCGAGCCGCGTGAACCCCGCGGAGGCCCTTCGTTATGAATGAAGCCACCACGCTCGGCGCGGACGTATCCTTGCTTCCCCCCGACGGCCCGGTGTTGCGCGCGACCGGCCTGGCCAAGCGTTTCACCGAAGGCGGGCTCAATGTCGAGGTGCTGCGCGGGGTGGACTTCGAGGTCTATCCGGGCGAGACGGTCGCCATCGTGGGCGCATCGGGCTCGGGCAAGAGCACGCTGCTGCACCTGCTGGGTGGGCTGGACGCGCCCAGTGCCGGCGACGTCATGCTGATGGGGCAGGCGATGGCGTCGCTTTCGGCCGCGCAGCAGGGGCAGCTGCGCAACCGCCACCTCGGGTTTGTCTACCAGTTCCACCACCTGCTGCCCGAGTTCAGCGCCCTGGACAACGTGGCCATGCCGCTGCGGATCCGGCGCGAGGCCGTTGAGATTTGCCACTCGGCCGCCCGACGCACGCTGGAGGCGGTGGGCCTGGGCGAGCGGGTGCGGCACCGGCCGGCCGAGCTGTCGGGCGGCGAGCGTCAGCGCGTGGCCATCGCACGGGCACTGGTCACCGAGCCGGCTTGCGTGCTGGCCGACGAGCCCACCGGCAACCTCGATCGGGGCACCGCCGATGCGGTGTTCGACCAGATGCTGCACCTGGCGCACGAAAAGGGCACGGCGTTTGTGCTGGTGACGCACGACGAATCCTTGGCCGCGCGTTGCGGGCGCCAGTTGCGGCTGGTGTCGGGCAAGCTGAGTTGAGGGGGCGGGCCTTCGCGCCGATCAGACCGCGCTTCTGGGTCCCCGCCTACGCGGGGACGACAAGAGTTTCGTCATTCCCGCGAAGGCGGGAATCCAGGCCGAGGCCGAGCGTAGCGATGGCCCGTCTTCAAAGAATCCTGTTGAACCACAGCAGCGACAGGCCCCCCGCCAACAGCGACAGGAGCGCCGCCCCCAACGCGAACAGGCCCGAGATCTCGGTCTCCTTCTTCTCCACCGTCAGCCGCGAGCTGAGCGTTTCATAGACCTTCTTGAGGTCTTGCGCGGTGCCGGCGTAGAAGTATTCGGCGCTGGTCTTGTTGGCGATCTGCTTGAGCGTTTCCTCGTCCAGCCGCACCCGCATCGACCAGCCCTCGAAGCCGATGGTCTCGCCGTCGACCGTGCCGACGCCGACGGTGTAGACCCGCACGCCGCGGTCGGCGGCCATTTTGGCCGCTTCCAGGGGGTCGACCCCGGTGGTGCGCTGGCCGTCGGTCAGCATGATGATCGCAGCCGAGTTGTAGGAGCCCGGCGCAACCGGCGTGAACTCCTTCTGGGGCTTCTTTTCGCCGTCGATGGCGAAGCCCCGCTGGCGATCACGGCCGCCCTGCATGGATTGCAGGTCGATGTTGTGGTCGGGGAACAGCGTGGCCAGCGAGATGACGATCGCGTTGCCGGTGGCGGTAGCGCGCTGCAGCTGGAAGCGGTCGATCGCGGTGACCAGGTCTTCGCGGTTGATGGTGGGCAGCTGTGCGACCTGCGCCGACCCGGCGAAGGCCACGATGCCCACCTTCACGTGGCGGGGCAGATCGGCGAGAAAACTCTTGGCGGCGTTTTGCGCGGCCACCAGCCGGTTGGGCTGGACGTCGGTGGCGCGCATGCTGCCCGAGACGTCCATCGCCATGATGATGGTCTGATTGGCCGAAGGCAGAGAGATGACGGCGACCGGGCGCGCCGCGGCCACGAGCATGGCGGCCAGGGCGAGCAGGAACAGCACCGGCGGGATGTGCCGGCGGATGGACTGGCGCGCGCCCATGGCCTCGCGCACCACCGACAGCGAGGCATAGCGCAGCGCCATCTTCTTCTTGCGCCGAAGCAGCGCCACGTACAGCAGCACCAGCAGGGGCAGGGCCAGCAGCAGCCAGAGGTATTGGGGCCAGAGGAATTGCATGTGCGGAACGTCCTAGGCAACTTGCTTGAGGTGCGCCGGCAGGCTGCCGGCCGCCACGCGCAGGCGGCGCTTGCGCATCTCGACAAAGCGCACCAGCGCTTCGACCAGGTCGCCGTCGGTGGACAGCTCCAGCGCGTCCACGCCGGCCTTGACCAGCGCCGAGCGCAGATCGGCTTCGCGCTGAGCGGCAATGCTGGCGAAACGCCTGCGAAAGCCCGCGTCGTGCGTGTCGACCAGCAGCTGTTCGCCAGTCTCGGCGTCGCGAATCGTGAGCAGGCCGAGGTCGGGCAGCTGCAGCTCGAGCGGATCGAGCAGCCGCACCGCCACCACCTCGTGGCGTTGCGCCAGCTGGGCCAGCGCATGCTCCCAGCCAGGCTCGCTGATGAAATCGGACACCACGAAGACGGTGGACCGACGCTTGATCAGCGACGCCGCACTGTCGAGCAGCTCGCGCAGGCGGGTGATCTTGCCTTCGGCGTGCGCCGGCCGCGTCTGCAGGGCATGCAAAAGGCGCAGCACATGGCGGCGCCCGGCGCCGGTGGGAATGACGGTGTCGACGCCGCTGCCATACAGCATGGCGCCCACCCGGTTGCCGTGGCGCGTGAGCAGGCGTGCCAGCACGGCGACGAAATCGGCCGAGACGTGGCGCTTGCGCTGCTCGCCGGAGCCGAAGTCGACCGAGGGGCTCAGGTCCAGCAGGAACCAGGCGGCCATCTCGCGGTCTTCGG
>JAZKDA010000004.1:0-2098 GCA_040387815.1 Pseudomonadota bacterium
CGGCGCGCGTCAAGGTAGTTGTCGCCTCAGTCATGCAGCCAATGGCTGAATGTCGGTGGATCCCGAATGCGATTTGACGATCGAGTCGCGTTCTGGGTTGAGTGTCACGGCGCCAATGGGCTGCCAGTTGCGCGTATTGCGCGACCAGCGTGCCGGGTTGCGTTCCCTGGCTTCGGTGTACAGCTCGTGCCGGGCGGCAAGAATCGCCTGATCCTCGCCGGCATGGCGCTGGGCCGGGCTGACGTAGCGGATGCCGCTGTGGCGATGCTCGACGTTGTACCAGCGCACGAATCCAGCCGCCCAGGCGCGGGCCGCCTCCTGGGTGGAGAAGCCCTTGGTCGGGAACTCCGGGCGGTACTTCGCGGTGCGGAACAGGCTCTCGGCGTAGGCGTTGTCATCGCTCACGCGCGGGCGTGAGTACGAGGGCTTGACCCCCAGCCAGTTGAGCATCGACAGCACCGTGGTGGCCTTGAGCGTGGATCCGTTGTCTCCATGCAGAACGGGCTTGGTTGCCAGCGCGGCTATGCCCTCGGCCAGCGCCGTGCGGCGTACCAGGTGGACGGCATGGTCGGAGTCGTCCGTATCGTGCACCTCCCAGCCCACGACCTTGCGGCTGTACAAGTCCAGGATCAGGTACAGGTGGAACCAGCGCCCCAGCACCGCAGCGGGCAGGTAGGTCATGTCCCAGCACCACACCTGGCGCGGCGCCGTGGCGATGTGCGTGGTGGGCGGGCGTACCGCCCTGGGCGCCTTGGCCCGCCCGCGGTGGGCGTTCTGACCGTACTGGCGCAGCACACGGGCAAAGCTCGATTCGCTGGCCAGGTAGCAGCCCTCATCGGCCAGCATGGGCACGATGCGCGCCGGCGGCACGGCCGCAAAGCGCGGCTCGTTGGCCACCTCCAGCAGCCGCGCTCGCTCGGCTGCGCTCAAGGCGTGGCTGGGCGTCGGGCGCACCGATTGGAGCCTGCCATCGCCCGCCACCAGGCCTTGCCGAGCCTTCCAGCGCTGCAGGGTGCGCTCGTCGATGCCGGCCATCTCGCAGGCCAGGCGCAGCCGCGCACCTGCCTCGTGGGCTTGGTCGATGTCTCGGGCAAGTGCCTGGCGATCTTCGAGTCCGATCATTCGTCCTCGCCCTTGTTGAAGATCGCCGCGACTTTTTTTGACAGGACCAGCAGGGCTGCGGTTTCGGCCAGGGCGCGGTCCTTGCGCAGCAGGTCGCGCTCGAGTTCCTTGATGCGCTTTCTGTCCTGGCGCGTGGCCTGCGGGCTGGCCCGCGCCTCCTCGGGCTCGGCCAGCGCGGCCACAGCACTTGAGCGCCACTTGTCCAGCTCGCCCGGATACACCCCGTGCTGGCGGCACCAGGCGCCCTTGCCGGCCTCGTCCAGCGCCGCCGTGGTGATCACCGCCTCCAGCCGCGCCGCCGCAGTCCAGGCCCGCCCTCGGGCGGGCCTGGACTGCGCGTCCTCGCGCCAACGCTCCAGAGTGCCCACCCCAACCCCAATCTCACGTGCAACGGCTTCCACCGCTGCGCTCTCGGGCGGCAGCAACCTCGCCACCGCCCTGTCCTTGAATGCTTGTCCGTATCGAGCCACTTCTGTCTTTCATCGCCGCCCCCATGATTTCTGGTTCTATTGGGGCGACAACTATTCTGACGCAGGGGGCCTGCCCGCCACCGGAGAACGCTCTTGTCCGACCTGGCCCCTTCGTCCTGCACCGATGCGCGCACTGCCATCCACTGTTCTTAACGAGCTCGTGGAGGCGGGCTATCTTGCCGGCAACCCGCTGGCCCCCAGCCGGCCCAAGCGAAGGCACGCTGCGCCGCGGGTGAGCAGGCTCCTGCTTTGTTTTCAGGGTAGCGAACAAGGGCCGGTGATCTTCAGTGGTGAACCGCATATACCTAGACGACCACAGCGGCTCATTTCATGGAGTCTCGTAGCCAGGGCGGGGAGACTTTGCCTGAATCCCCGTCATCTTCTTCTGGCTTGCCCCGTCGTTGTATGTACGCGTCGCGGAAAATCCTTCGATCCAAAGGCAACGCGACTGAGTCGCGCAGCGAAGACGGCCCCAACAGCGGCCAGCGATGTAGGGGCCGTTGCCA
>JAZKDA010000004.1:2108-2446 GCA_040387815.1 Pseudomonadota bacterium
CCGTTGCCAATTCCCCAGCGACCGAAAGTCCTTCCGAGGTCCTCCCTGCGCCGCTCGATTCCCGCTGGTGTCGCGATGTCGATGAGTCCAGCAAGCCCGAAGGTCGAGTTCATCGCGAATCGCATGGTCTGCTCGACGCCGGGCTTGAATCGCCCCTGCAGCACCAGGTTGAAGGCCGAACAGGCGTCGCCGACGTTGCCGAAGAAATTGCGGGCGGCCTGACGCGCGGGGCTCGGGGACAATCTCGCTGTAAGCCGTCGCCACCGGCTTGAGCAAGTCCCGGTCGAGCGATTCATTGAAGCCGAACACCTTGCGGCTCCAGTTCTCCCAGGGATCTG
>JAZKDA010000005.1:0-561 GCA_040387815.1 Pseudomonadota bacterium
CGCCACCGAGAAGACCCAGACCTACCGGCTCAGCGCCGACGGCATGGCCGGCCTGAAGCTGGCCTCCGATGCCCAGGTCGAGGTCGGTCCCGCGCAGTCGCGCTGGGTGCCGGTGCGGCTGCAGGTGCCCTACGGATCGGCCGAGCCGGGCTCGCACGCCATTCATTTCCAGATCGATGCTGTGTCGGGCGATGCCCGTGTGAGCGAGAAGTCGGTCTTCCTCATGCCCCGCTGACCGTTCAAAGGAGACACCATGGAACGCGACAACGCACCCGCCGCACCAGCGCCGCCCTGGTGGCGGCATGGGTACGTCTGGCTGATCATCGCCGGACCGGCCATCGTCGTGGTGGCGGGCTTCGTCACCCTGGCGCTGGCCCTGCGCTCGCCCGACCCGCTGGTGGCGCAGGACTACTACCGCAAGGGCATCGAGATCAACAAGACCCTGGCCGACGAGTCCGCCAAGGCCTTGCTGCCGGCCATGCAGGGGCGCAACCACGCGGCATCGCCCGCCCCCGCGCCGGGCTCGCGGATCTTCGTGTGCGGTGTGGCCCAGCCGCGTCG
>JAZKDA010000005.1:571-5325 GCA_040387815.1 Pseudomonadota bacterium
AACCCGCGCCCGTGCCGACCCCGGCGCGGTGAGCTGGATTCAGACGCTACCATGCCCACCACAACAGGAGGAGACACCACGATGTGGAGCAGGATCATCATGGCCGTTGCATGGCCCGCGTTTCTGGCCGCGTGCCTGCTGGAGGTGGCCGTGTTCGCGCTGGTCGATCCGCACGACCTGAGCTGGGGTGGCGGGCCGCTGGGTTGGAGCCGGCAAGCGGTCTATACCGTGGCTTTCTTCGCGTTCTGGTTCACCGGCGTCGCTTCCAGTGCAACCGCGACGTGGCTGTTGCGAAGCGCCACGCCCGAGCCGCAGCCCCAGCCTGAGTGAGCGGGCCGGGCGGTAAGGCCTGGAAAGTACCCAAAGGTCCGCGGCCCTGCGGGCGCGTGGGACGGGCGCGTGGGCGGCGCCAGGAAGCAGGGTCCGCGCATGTGCTGTAATTTGCGGCACCACATCCCCTCGCTCGCCAAGACGTGCCCTTTTCCCAGTTGAGTGTCGCCGACGCCGCGGACCGCCTCGCGGCCCTGCTCGATTCGGCAATGGACGCCATCATCAGCATCGACGAACAGGGACGCATCGTCCTGTACAACCGCGCGGCCGAACAGACCTTCGGCTGGCCCTTGGCGGCCGTGCACGAGCAGCCGCTGGAGATGCTGATCCCCGAGCGCTTTCGCGGCGGTCACCAAGGCCATGTGCGGCGGTTCGCCGCCACTGGCGTCACTTCGCGCCGCAAGGGCGAGGGCATGGTGCTGTACGGCCTGCGGGCCGACGGCAGCGAGTTTCCGATGGACGCCTCTATTTCCCAGATCGACACCCAGCACGGCAAGGTGTTCTCGGTGATTCTGCGCGACGTCACCGAACGCGTGAAGGCCCGCCAGGATCTGGCCCGTTTCGCCACCGAGGCCAGCGCCATCCGCGAGCAGGAAAAGTCCCGGGTTGCGCGTGAGCTGCACGACGAACTGGCGCAGTCGCTCACCGCCCTCAAGATGGACGCGATCTGGGCGCGCGATCACCTGGCCCGCGATCCGGCGGGCGTGGCGGCCAAGCTGTCGGGCATGCTCGAGATGCTCGACGGCACCGTGGCGGCCACGCGTCGCATCGCGGCCGACCTGCGGCCGCTGGTGCTGGACGACTTGGGCCTGGCGCCAGCCATCGAGTGGCTGGTGCAAAACTTCAGCCAGCGGCACGGGATCGCCTGCGAGCTTGAGATGGACGAGTCCCTGGAACTCCAGGAGCCCTACGCGACGGCGGTGTTTCGCATCGTGCAGGAGTCGCTGGCCAACGTGGCCAAGCACGCTCACGCGCACCAGGCCTGGGTGGCGGTGGCGCGCCAGCGCAACGAGATCGTGCTTCGGGTGCGCGACGACGGGCAGGGCTTTGATACGGGCGGCGCCCGCAAGCCGCAGTCGCTGGGCCTGATCGGCTTGCGCGAGCGGGCCCAGCTGCTGGCGGGCGCGGTGAGCCTGCAATCGGCGCCGGGCCAGGGCACGGTGGTCGAGGCGCGCATTCCGGCGCCCGCGCAAGCTGAGGGCGCCGCATGATCCGCATCGTGCTGGCGGACGACCATGCGATCGTGCGCGAGGGGCTCAAGCGCATCGTGCAGAGCGTCCCTGATTTCGAAGTGGTGGGCGAGGCCGGCGACGGCGGCGAGGTGTTGCGGCTGGTGCGCGAGGCCGAGTTCGACCTGCTGGTGCTGGATTTGTCCATGCCAGGGCGCAGCGGCATGGAGTTGATCAAGCAGGTCAAGTCGCTCAAGCCCCGCCTGCGCGTGCTGGTGCTCAGCATGCACCAGGAATCGCAGTACGCGGTGCGCGCGATCAAGGTCGGCGCCAGTGGCTACCTGACCAAGGAAAGCGCCCCGGCGCAGCTGGAACAGGCGCTGCGCAAGATCGCCGGCGGCGGCGCCTGGGTCAGTGCCGAAGTGGCGCAGCAGCTGGCCCTGGGCGCCATGCCGGGCAGCGAGGCGGCGCCCCACGAGGCCTTGTCCAGCCGGGAGTTCGAGGTGTTCCAGATGCTCGCGGCGGGCCAGTCGGTGACCGCCATCGGCGCCCGCCTGAGCCTGTCGGTCAAGACGGTGAGCACGCACAAGGCCAACCTGATGCACAAGCTGGGCTTGAACAATTCAAGCGAGCTGGTGCGCTATGCGATCAAGCATGGCCTGGGGGGCGACTCGGTCTGAGGCCTGTGCCCCGGGCCGCGGTTCAGCCTGACCGCGCCCGGATCCGGTCGGCGCCCTGGTGCGGCGATTGCGACGCCCGTGGTTTGGAGGGGGGCGCTGTCGCCGGCGCGACGTTGCCGGCCAACGGGTCGCGCAAATGTCACGAGGCATGTCACGCGGGCGGCGACAATGGGTGACATGACCCAGACCCCGTATCCGCGCACGCAGGTGCGACCCAGCAATTTCCGAGATGTCGCCGAGCAGGCCCGCCCCGAGCTGCCCATGCGGCGCGGCATCTTGTTCCGCTCCGACCACCTGGGGGAGATGGACGAGGACGATGCGCGGCAGATCCGGGCGCTCGGCCTGCGGCGGGTGCTCGATTTCCGCGGCGCCGACGAGCGCCTTGAGCACATGTGCGTGCTGCCGGACGTCACCGTTCACTCGCTGGCCATCGAGCCCACCGTGGTTCAGGTGCTGGCGCGGCTGATCGATGCCGGCGAAACACTGACCCCCGAGGACGTGATCGGTTACATGCAGGACACCTACCGCGACTTCGTGCGGCACAACACCCACCGCTTCGCACAATTTTTCAGCCATCTGTTGGCATCCAGTGAACCCACGGTCTTTCACTGCACGGCCGGCAAGGATCGCACCGGCTTCGCGGCGGCCCTGTTCCTGCTGTCGCTGGGCGCCTCGCACGAGACCGTGATGCGCGATTACCTGGTCACCAACGAACGTTACCGGCCGCGATTGGGCAAACGCCCCGCGACCCGCCTGCCGCCCGAGGTGACCGATGTGTTGTGGAAAGTGCAGCCCGATTTTCTGCTGGCCGCTTTCGACACGATCGAGCGCGACCATGGATCGGTCGACAACTACCTGCGCGGCCCCCTGGGCGTCGGTGATGTCGAGCGTCAGCGACTGCACCAGCTGTATCTGGAGTCCTGAGCCGCGCTGACCGGGCCAAGCTCCACCGCCTGGCTGCGTCGTCCTACAGGCGCGGCCGTGTGGCGCCGACACCGTGGCTGCACAGCCTGCTTACAGTGTCCAGACGCAGCCGCTTTGGACCAGGGAGGAGCGCCGCATGACCCAGCCCCACAACGATCCGATCACCCAGCTTGAAGCCGCTCACGAGGCCTTGCGGCGGCTGTTCGCCGACTGGCGCTCGCTGGCGGCTCGAAAAATACCAGTTGCACAGGCCCTGCGCCAGGGCTTGGCTGAGCGGATCTGCCTGGAGCTGACTATCCACACCCGGCTCGCCGAGGAGCTGATCTACCCCCTGGCCCGCCAGGCCATCGGCGAGCTTGAGACGCTGGACCGCGCGGCGGATGAGCATGCGGCCGGCCGCAGCCTGATGTGCCAGGTGTTGGTGTCGCAGGCCGACGATCCGCGCTACGACGAGCGGGTGACCCAGCTGTGCGAGTTCATGGAGCGCCACCTGCGGATGGAGCGGCAGGTGTTGCATGCGCCCTTGCGCCGCTGTGGGGCCGATCTGGCGCTGCTGGGGCGCCGCCTGCGCGAGCGCCGCCAGGAACTCGAGGCGGTGCCCGAGGCACTGCGCGAAGACGCGATCGTCTCCTCCACCGCTTGAGCCGGCTTAGCCTTTCTCGACCGGGCGCCGCGGATCACGGCACCATTCGCTCCAGCTGCCGGCGAACAAGGCCGTGGGACCGAGGCCGGCGAGTTCCATGGCGATCAGGTTCGGCACCGATGAGACCCCGCTGCCGCAGTGGTGCACCACGGTGGCCGGGTCGCGGCCGGCCAGGGCGGCGTCGAATTCGGCGCGCAGTTGCTCGGCCGGCTTATACCGCCCGTCGGGCCCGAAGTTCTCGGTGAACGGCCGATTGAGGGCCCCTGGAATGTGGCCGGCGATCGGGTCCAGTGGCTCGACCTCGCCGCGAAAGCGCGGCGCGGCGCGTGCATCCATGAGGGTCTGGCCCGGCTGACCGAGCGACGCAAGCACCTCGGCGGCGGTGACCAGGTGGCGCAAGGGCTTGCCGGGCGCGAAGTTCGACTGGAAGTGCGAGGGTTCGTCCCCGCCATGCAGCGCGCCGCCCTCGGCCTGCCAGGCCTGCAGCCCGCCGTCGAGCACGGCGGCGGCCTCATGGCCCATCCACTTGAGCATCCACCACAGCCGGCCGCAGAACGAGCCGCCCTGGCGGTCATACACCACGGCCTGCATGTCATTGGCAAAACCCACGCTCGACAGCCACATCGCGAACTTCTCGCGGCTGGGCAAGGGGTGCCGCCCGCCCGAAGCCGCGTCGGGGTGTGGCTGGCGGTGACCTTCCGGGTCGACCACGCCTTCGTCGCTGAGCGCGCGGTCCAGGTGGGCGTACACGGCGCCGGGGATGTGGGCGTGGCGGTATTGCGCTTCGCCGGAGGCCACGTCGGTCAGATCGAAGCTGCAGTCAAAGACCATCAGCCGCGCACCGGGCTGCCGCCGCAGTGCCATCAGTTCGGCTGGGGTGATCAGGGTCGCGAAGATACGGGACATGTCAGTCTGAATCAGCAGCGCGGCGCGTGGGCGCCCAGTTGCGCGCGGTACCACTCGTGGAAGTGCTGCATGCCGTCTTCCATGGGGCTCTGGTAGGGGCCG
>JAZKDA010000006.1:0-2387 GCA_040387815.1 Pseudomonadota bacterium
ATCCAACCAAAATTGGATGCTGTCCTACAAGGATGAGGCACTCCTGTTCAGGGCCTCCATCATGTCCACCAAAGTCATCAGTTTCCGGACAATAGCAGTGCTTTCAGCCCCGCTTCGTCAAGAATGACAGTGCCAAGTTCACGCGCCTTGTCGAGCTTGCTGCCGGCCTCGGCCCCGGCGACGACGTAATCGGTCTTGCGGCTCACCGAGCCGGCCACTTTCGCGCCCGCCGCTTCGAGCATGGCCTTGGCCTCATCGCGGCTGAGCGTGGGCAGCGTTCCGGTGAGCACCACGGTCTTGCCGGCCAGCGGCAGCGACGCCACCGGCGCCGGCTCGCCTTCGGGCCAGCGCAGGCCGCAGGCGCGCAGCTGCTCGACCACCTCGCGGTTGTGCGCTTGGGCGAAGAAGGTATGCACGCTCTCGGCGACGATGGGCCCCACATCGGGCACTTGCAACAACTGCTCGACGCTCGCGGCCATGATGGCGTCGAGCGAGCCGAAGTGGCGCGCCAGGTCACGCGCGGTGGCCTCGCCCACATGCCGGATGCCCAGGCCGAACAGGAAGCGCGGCAACGTGGTCTGCTTTGATTTTTCCAGGTTGACCAGCAGGTTCTGCGCCGACTTGTCGCCCATGCGCTCCAGCGCCGCGAGATGGATCAGGCCGAGCCGGTACAGATCAGGCAGTGTGCGGATGATGCCGGCGTCGACCACCTGGTCGACCAGCTTCTCGCCCAGGCCTTCGATGTCCAGTGCCCGGCGCTGCCCGAAATGCAGCAGGGCCTGCTTGCGCTGGGCCGCGCAAAACAGGCCGCCGGTGCAGCGGTAGTCGGCCTCGCCCTCTTCGCGCACCGCATCGCTGCCGCACACCGGGCACTGCCGGGGCATGGCAAAGGGCGGCGCGTCGTGGGTGCGCCGCTCGGGCACCACCGCCACCACTTCGGGGATCACGTCGCCAGCGCGCCGTACGATGACGTGGTCGCCCACGCGCACGTCCTTGCGCCGGGCTTCGTCCTCGTTGTGCAGCGTGGCATTGGTCACCGTGACGCCGCCCACGAACACCGGCGCCAGTTTGGCCACCGGCGTGAGCTTGCCGGTGCGGCCCACCTGCACGTCGATGGCTTCCACGGTGGTGGTCTGCTCCTGCGCGGGAAACTTGTGCGCCACCGCCCAGCGCGGCTCACGCGTGACAAAGCCCAGCTGCCGCTGCAAGGCCAGGCTGTTGACCTTGTAGACCACGCCGTCGATGTCGAAGGGCAGCTGGTCACGATCCCGGCCCACGGCCTGGTGGTAGGCCACCAGTTCGTCGGCGCCTCGGGCCACCCGCACGCGGTCGGAGACCGGCACGCCCCAGGTCTTGAAGGCCTGCAACACATGCGCGTGGGTGTCGAAGGCGGGGCCGCCGTCGATCTCGCCCCAGCCGTAGGCGAAGAAGGACAAGGGACGCTGGGCCGCGATGGCGGGGTCGAGCTGGCGCACAGCACCGGCGGCCGCATTGCGTGGGTTGACGAAGGTCTTTTCGTTCTTCGCGCCGCTGGCGATCTTGGCGCGCTGCTGCGCGTTCATGCGCTCGAAGTCGTCGCGGCGCATGTAGACCTCGCCGCGCACTTCAAGAATGGCCGGCACAGGCAGCGACGCATCCCCCTCCAGCCGCAGCGGAATCTGGCCGATGGTGCGGATGTTCTGGGTGACGTCCTCGCCCACCTCGCCATCGCCCCGTGTGGCCGCCTGCACCAGCACGCCCTGCTCAAAGCGCAGGTTGATGGCCAGGCCGTCGAACTTGAGCTCGGCGACGTATTCGACGGGCGCATCGGCTTCGTCCAGGCCCAGCTCGCGGCGCACCCGCGCGTCGAAGTTGCGGGCGCCGCTGGCCTCGATGTCGGTTTCGGTGCGGATCGAGAGCATGGGCACCTGGTGGCGCACCTTGGCGAAACCGTCGAGCGGCTTGCCGCCCACGCGCTGGGTGGGCGAATCGGGTCGGCGCAGCTCGGGGTGGGCGTCTTCCAGCGCCTGCAGCTCTTGGAACAAGCGGTCGTACTCGGCGTCGGGGATCTCCGGCGCGTCAAGGACGTGGTAGCGATGGGCGTGGTGATGCAGCTGCTGGCGCAGGGCCTGCGCGCGCTGCTCGATGTCGGCGAAGAGCGGCACGGTGGATCAGCTGAACAGCCGCCGGGCCTGCGGTGACCCTGCCGCAAGATCGCGCGCATCCAGGGTGTCGTACAGCGTCTCCAGGTCGGCGCCGATGACATCGAGCGTGTCGGTGCCCGAGTCGTTGAACGCGGTGACGATGTGCACCCCGCCGCCGATAACCGACGCATTCGCGGGGATGACCCCAATCTCGATAGCGGTGTTCTCGATTGCGATGCTGACGTGCGTTCCGCACTCGAGCCA
>JAZKDA010000007.1:0-13278 GCA_040387815.1 Pseudomonadota bacterium
CGCGGCCAGGCAGGTGTTCGATGCACTGTGGTCGGGCGAGGGCAGCGACGTCGACGCGGTGATCGAGGCCAAGGGCCTCAAGCAGATGAACGACTCCGGCGCGCTGGAAAAAATCATCGACGAGGTGATCGCCGCCAACCCCGACAACGTGGCCCAGTTCAGGGCCGGCAAGGACAAGGCTTTCAACGCCCTGGTCGGCCAGGCCATGAAGGCGAGCAAGGGCAAGGCCAATCCGGCCCAGGTGAACGAGCTGCTGCGCAAGAAGCTGCAGTGACGTCATTCCCGCGCAGCCCCCCTTCGCGGCGGGTTGCCCGGGCCGGTCTTGCGCTATTTCGCCGTCGCGGTCGCCGCCGCCTTCGGCGGCTGTTGCGCCCACAACGCCACCAGCTGCGCCTGGATCTCGTCGAATTGATGCGCCACGCGCTCGCGCTCTTTCGTCTGGTCGGCGACAAAGCGGTCCTGGGCCTGCAACGCGCGCTCGTTGTCCTCGATGGCACGCCGCAGCGACGCGGGCGTGCGGGCCGGGTCCTTGGCGTAGAACTCCGTTTCGGCGTCGAGCCGGCGGCGCTCGATGCGCAGCTCGCCTGAGCGACGGTTTGCGGTCGCGATCACTTCGTCCACGGTGGCGATGGCCGCCGCGCGCTCCCGGTCGAAGCTGGCCTGGTCCGGAAAGCGCGTCGCCAATGCGCGCTGGCGCTGGCGCTCGTCGAACTGGCGGCGCCGCTCCTCGGCTTCCTTGCGGGCCTTCGCGTCCATGTCGGCGCGCTCCTGCGCCGTGTACGACGGAGCGACGATGCGGCGCACACTGCCGCTTGGGCGCAGCTCGCGCTGCTCGCGGTCGATGCACTCGAGGATGGGGCGGTCCGATGTCAGGCGCCGCCCGCTGGCATCGACGCAGGTATAGATGCTGTTGGCGTCCGCGTGCGCCGCGAACAGCGCCAGGGCTGCTGCGCACGCTCGGCTGGAAAGTTCTGGCACGCGGGTGTTGTCTTTCTTCTTGATTTCTAGCCGTTCACGCCATATCGCTGGCGGTACGCGAGCACCTGAGCATGGTGCGCGCCCAGCGCGTCGCCCGCATGCTGTGCAAGATATTCCAGCAAGTCGGCCAATCTGGCAATGGCGCAGACCTTCAGACCCAGGCGATCGCGCACATACTGCACAGCGCTGTGGGCCACGTCCTGGCCGTTTTCGGTGGCCATCTCCTGGCGGTCCAGGGCGATCGCCACCGCATGGGGCGTGGCGCCGGCCGCCTCGATGATGGCGATGGACTCGCGTGCGGCGGTACCGGCGGACATCACGTCGTCGATGATCATCACCCGGCCGGCCACCTTGGCGCCCACCAGCGTGCCGCCTTCGCCGTGGTCCTTGGCTTCCTTGCGGTTGTAGGCAAAGGGCACGTTGCGCCCGAGCCGCGCCAGCTCGATGGCCACCGCCGCGGCCAGCGGAATGCCCTTGTAGGCCGGGCCGAACAGCATGTCGAACTCGATGCCCGAGGCCAGGATGCGCTGTGCATAAAATTGCGCCAAACGGCCAAGCTTGGCGCCATCGTCGAACAAGCCGGCGTTGAAGAAATACGGCGAATCGCGCCCGGCCTTGGTCCGGAACCGACCGAAGCGCAACACGCCGGCCTCGACCGCGAACTGCACGAAATCCTGGGCCAGCTTGTCCTGCCCTGCACCTGCCACCATGGGAAATTCCTTGTTCAAGCTCACCAGCCTCAACCTCAATGGCATCCGTTCGGCCGCGAGCAAGGGGGTCGAGGCCTGGGTGGCCAAGAGTCGCTCCGATTGTATTTGCGTGCAGGAGGTCAAGGCCCAGGCCGGCGATGTCCAGGGCCGCTTCGACACCTTGGCGGGGCTCACGGGCTACTTCCACTTTGCGCAGAAAAAGGGCTACTCGGGCGTGGCCGTCTACACCCGCCACCTGCCGAGCGATGTGGTGGTCGGCTGGGACGGCGGCGAGTTCGACACCGAGGGCCGCTACCTTGAGCTGCGTTTTGACACGCCCTCGCGCAAGCTGTCCATCATCAGCAGCTACTTTCCCTCGGGCTCATCGGGTCCGGAGCGGCAGCAGGCCAAGTTCCGCTTTCTGGCCGGGTTCGACCCGCATCTGGCGCGCCTGAAGGCCGAGCGCGAGTTCATCCTGTGCGGCGACATCAACATCGCGCATCGCAAGGAAGACTTGAAGAACTGGCGCGGCAACCAGAAGAACAGCGGCTTCCTGCCCGAGGAGCGCGACTGGATGACGCGCCTGCTGTCCGACACCGGCCTGGTCGACGTCTACCGTCTGCTCAAGCCCGACACCACCGACGATTGCTACACATGGTGGAGCAATCGCGGCGCGGCCTACGCCAAGAACGTGGGCTGGCGGCTCGACTACCACCTGGCCACGCCCAAGCTGGCAGCCCTGGCGCGCAGCGAGACGATCTACAAGGAAGAAAAGTTCAGCGACCATGCGCCGCTGTCCATCGAGTACGACTTCTCGCTTTGATCCGTCGGCTCAGACCGACATCGACGGCCGCAAGGCCATCGCGGCGCGCCAGCGCAGCAGATGCGGGTGCTGTTCGTCGGCCTTGATCCGCACGACCCGTGCGAAATCGACGACCACTACCGCCAAGATGTCGGCGGCGCTGAACTGGCTGCCCGCAACAAATTCCTGATCGGCCAGGCGCTCGTTGAGCGTGACGAAAAATTGCCGCACCCGCACCAGGCCCCGCTGCGCCAGCTCGGGGATCTGGGGATAGTCCGCTGGCCCGGTCAGCGCGCGATTGGCCATGGCGGGCGCGCTGTTGCGCAGCGCCTCGGCCACCGCTTGAAAACCTTCGACCTCGATGCGCCAGCTCCAACTGGCGATCTCGGCCTTTTCCTGGGGTGTGCGGCCCAGCAGCGGTGGATCCGGGTAACGCGCCTCCAGGTAGGCGGCGATCGCGGCGTTGTTGGTCAGCAGCAGCCCGTCCTCGGTGCGCAGGGTCGGCACCAGGCATTGCGGGTTGATCCGTCGGTACGCATCGCCGAATTGTTCACCCGTACGCAGGTCGACCTGAACCGTCTCGTAGGGCAGGCCTTTTTCCGCCAAGAGGATGCGGGCGCGGCGCGGGCTGGGGGCGGTGGCGAAATCGTAGAGGGTCAACATTTGGCGGGCTCTCGTTGTGCGCGGTCGGGGCCATTGTGCCGCCCCTCGACGCGCGCGCGCCGGCGTACTAGCATGTACCTCCCGCTCCCCTTGATCCCAGGCGCGCCGCGCAACTTTTGTTACAGGCCTTCCCCATGAAGCTTCACTACCACCCGGCGTCCACCACCAGCCGTCCGCTCATGCTGTTCGTGGCCGAGAGCGGCCTCCCCGTCGAGATGCAGGTGGTGGACCTGTTCACCGGTGAACATTGCAAGCAGCCGTACGAGGGCCTCAACCCCAAC
Source organism: Pseudomonadota bacterium (assembly GCA_040387815.1). Lineage (GTDB taxonomy): Bacteria > Pseudomonadota > Gammaproteobacteria > Burkholderiales > Burkholderiaceae_C > Ramlibacter. Next base: position 3,414 of record JAZKDA010000007.1, read on the forward strand.
CGCCTGGTCCCCTTGCTCGAAGACGGCAGCTTTCTCATGACCGAAAGCTCGGCCATCCTCAAGTACCTGGCCGACAAGGCGAATTCACCGCTTTACCCCAAGGACCTGCAGGCGCGGGCCCGGGTGAATGAGCGCATGGACTGGGTCAACACCCAGTTGTGCCGCGACCTGGCCTACGGCTTTGTCTACCCGCAGATCTTTCCCGGCCACAAACGCCCGGATGAGCAGGTTCAGCGCGGTACGCTCCAGTGGGCCCAGGAGCGCGCGAACACCTGGCTGAAGGTGATGAACGATCACTACCTGGCACCCGGCAACGACTACCTGTGCGGCACGGCCATGACCATCGCCGACTACTACGCGGCGCCCTTTGTCGCACTGGCCGAGCTGACCGGCAGCGACTTCTCCGCCTACCCCAACGTCAAGCGATGGCTGGGCCGCATGAAGGCCCTGCAACACTGGAACGCCGTCAACGAAGTCATCGGCGGCTTCGGCGCGTCCTTGAAAGACCAGCCCCTGCTGGCCCTGTGATCCCAGCCCCAACCGGAGCGACGCCATGATCCGCAAACTGCATCACAACGCCTACCGGTGCCGCGACTCCGAGGAGACTCGCGGGTTCTACGAGGATTTCCTGGGTTTGCCGTTGGTGGGCACCCTGGAGATCTCGCAGACCAAGAGCGGGCGCGACACGCAAACCCTGCACACCTTCTACCGGCTCGACGACGGCTCCCACCTGGCGTTCTTCGAGGCGCCGGACATGCCCTTCGATTTCAAGCCGCAGCACGATTTCGACCTGCACATCGCCCTGGAGGTGGGCCGCGAGGCGCTGGACAGCATGTTCGCCAAGGGCCAGGCGGCGGGCATCGAGACCCGGGGCGTGTCGAACCATGGCTTCATCGATTCGATCTACTTTCGCGACCCCAACGGCTACGTGATCGAGCTGTGCTGCAAGCGTGAGGGCCACGACGGCCAGATGGATCCGGCAAGCAACGGTGCGCGGGAAAAGCTGCAGCGCTGGACGCGGGCCAAGCAGGCCGCGTAGGCTTTCAGCGTTGCACGCAAGCGCGGCGCACGCGCATCAGTCGGCCCGCGCGGCGGCCGCCGCCGCGGTGTCGGCTGCCTTGCGCGCGAACTCGGCGCGCAGAGCCCTGAGCTTTTCGCGAGGATCTTCCTTCACGGTCGACTTGTCCAGGGCCATCTCGGCAATGAATCGGCTGGGCACGCCCAGCACAATCTCGCGCCCCTTCTTGCGCCGCTTGACCCAGCTGACCGCCAGCGAGCGCTGGGCGCGGGTGATGCCCACGTACATCAGGCGCCGCTCTTCCTGCAGGCGCTGCACGATGCTCTCATTGGCCTGGCCCGCGCGTCCGTCGTCGTCGTCGAGCTTGAAGGGCAGCAGGCCCTCGTTGCAGCCGGCCAGAATCACGTGCGGCCACTCCAGGCCCTTGGCGGCGTGCAGCGTGGACAAGGTGAGAACGTTCTGGTCTTTCTCGCGCTCGCTGATGGTCGACAGCAGGGCGATCGTCTGCGCCACCTCCAGCAGATTCTTGCGCTCGCTGGCGATGGATGCGCCGGCGGTGTCGTCGATCTCGCCGCCGCAACGCTTGGCCATCCAGTCGCAGAACTCGAGCACGTTGGTCCATCTTGCGGCCGCGACCTTCTCGTTGTCTTCGCTGTCGTACAGGTGTTGCTCGTAACCGATGTCCTTGAGCCAGTCGGTCAGGAAGGTGCGGGCGTCGTCTGCGCCCACGGTGTGGCGGGCGCGGTATTCGAGGTCGTTCACGTAACGGCCGAACTCGTGCAAGCTGGCGACCGCGCGGGCCGCCAGCACCGAGCCCAGCGACGATGAGAACAGGGCCTCGAACAGGCTCAGCCTGTACTTGCTGGCGAAGGCGCCCAGGCTGGAAAGCGTCTGGTGGCCGATGCCGCGCTTGGGCGTGGTGACAGATCGCAGGAAGGCCGGATCGTCGTCGGTGTTGACCCACAGGCGAAGCCAGGCGCACAGGTCGCGGATCTCGGCGCGGTCGAAAAAGCTCTGGCCGCCCGATACCTTGTAGGGAATCTGCGCCTTGCGCAATGCCTGCTCGAAGATGCGCGCCTGGTGGTTGGCCCGGTACAGGATGGCGAAGTCCTTCCAGTCCTTGTGCGCGCCGTTGGCGCGGATCGACACGAAGCGCGCCACCGCGCGTTCGGCCTCGTGCTCCTCGTTGTCGCAGTCGACCACGCGCACCGGCTCGCCCTCGCCCAGTTCGGAGAACAAGGTCTTGGGAAACAGTTTGGGATTGGGCTGGATGACGTTGTTGGCCGCGCGCAGGATGCCGCTGGTCGAGCGGTAGTTCTGCTCGAGCTTGACCACCTTCAACGTGGGATAGTCCACCGGGAGCCGGCGCAGATTGTCCAGCGTGGCGCCGCGCCAGCCGTAGATCGACTGGTCGTCGTCGCCCACGGCGGTCAGGCGCCCGCGCTCGCCCACCAGCAGCTTGAGCAGCTCGTACTGGGTGGCGTTGGTGTCCTGGTATTCGTCGACCAGCACATGGCCCAGGTTGCGCTGCCACTTCTCGCGCACGTCGGCGTGATCGCGCAGCAGCTTGAGCGGCAGCCCGATCAGGTCGTCGAAGTCCACGCTCTGGAAGGCTGCCAGCCGCTCCTCGTAGCGGGCCATGATGCGCGCCGTGGAGCGTTCGTTGTCGTCCTTGGCCTGGGCCTGCGCCATTGCCGCATTCAGCCCCAGGTTCTTCCACAAGCTGATCGCCCACTGCCATTGGCGCGCGGTGGCGCTGTCGGTGGTGCCCCCGGCGGCATCCTTCAGGATGGAGGTGACGTCGTCGCTGTCCATGATGGAGAACTGCGGCTTGAGGCCCAGCGCTGCGCCGTCCTGGCGCAGCAGCCGCACCCCCAGGGCATGGAACGTGCAGATCACGACATCCTTGGCCTCGCGTCCGATCAGGCCCTTGGCCCGCTCGCGCATCTCAGCGGCCGCCTTGTTGGTGAAGGTGATCGCCAGGATGCGCCTGGGCTCCACGCCGGTCTGGATCAGGCGGGCGATCTTGTGGGTGATCACGCGCGTCTTGCCCGAGCCGGCGCCGGCCAGCACCAGGCAGGGGCCGTGCAGGTAGTTGACGGCTTCCTGCTGCGCGAGGTTGAGGCCGGACATGTGGGGGAGGGGAAACTGCGAGGGGAAGGGGGACCGCGGGAAGCGGCAAATGATAACGGGGGCACCGCCGCCGCCGGGGGCAAGGCCCTGTCTGGTGCCGTCGACAATACGCCGTGCTTGACATCCTGAAGGTCACTTTCCCGTTCTTTGCGCTCGTGCTGTGCGGCTATGTCGCGGCGCGCCAGCGCCTGTTGCCGCTGGGCGCCATCGGTGGCCTCAACACTTTCGTGCTGTATTTCGCACTGCCCTGCATGCTGTTTCGCTTCGGCGCGGGCACACCGGTGGGCCGCTTGTTCGACCCCTGGGTGATGGCCGTGTGGCTGCCCAGCGCCTTGTTGCTGGTGGGTGTCACCATCCGTCTGAGCTTGGGCCCGCGCATCGGCTGGAACGACGCCTCGTTCGGTGCGCTGGTGGCCGCCTTCCCGAACACCGGCTTCATGGGCGTGCCGCTGGTGGTGGCCCTGCTCGGCGCGGGCGCCGCCGGGCCGACCATCGCCGCCATGCTGATCGACATGGTCATCACCACGTCGCTGTGCGTGGCGCTGTCCCGGCTTGACGATGCGGGGCGGCACGGCAGGGCCGAGGCGGTGAAGAAGGCGCTCAAGGGCGTGGCAGTCAATCCGCTGCCCTGGGCGATCTTGTTCGGCGGCGCCTCCTCGGCCCTGGGCTTGGCGCCCATGCAGCCAGTCATGGCGACGATCTCTCTGCTGGCCGACGCGGCGTCGCCGGTGGCCTTGTTCACCATCGGCGCGGTGTTGGCGCGTTCGCAGGCCGTGGCGGCGGCGGGCGAGCGCCGCCCCATGCCGGCGCGCGAGTTCATTCCCGTGGCCCTGGCCAAGCTGTTTGCGCACCCGCTGTTGGTGCTGGGCGTGGGCAGCGGCGCCACGGCACTGGGTATGCCGCTGGAGCCGTTCACCTTGACTGTCCTGGTGTTGGTGGCGGCCTTGCCCAGCGCCAGCAACGTCGCCCTGCTGGCCGAGCGCTACGGCGCCGACACCGGCCGCATCGCCCGGATCATCCTGCTGACCACCGCTGTCTCTTTCTTCTCCTTCTCGGGGGCGGTGGCGCTTTTGCGCTAGGCGTTCCAGCCCCCTGGCGGGGGGCGCGCCGGCCAGGATGGCCGCTGCTCGGTCGAACTGCCTACAATATTGGCGTTCGGAAAGCTCGCCGTCCGGGATGGGGGCTTTTTCACGGTGCGGCCCGCTGTCGCCCAATTGCGATGTTTGAACGTTGTGTCCGCAGGCCCGCGGATGCGGCATTACAAAGGTTGAAATGGCCAAGGAAGAACTGATTGAGATGCGCGGTCGTGTCGCGGAAGTGTTGCCCGACTCGCGTTACCGTGTCATCCTGGAAAACGGGCATGAGCTCATCGCCTACAGCGGCGGCAAGATGCGCAAGAACCATATCCGCATCATCGCGGGCGACGACGTGACGTTGGAGCTCTCGCCCTACGACCTGAACAAGGGCCGCATCATGTTCCGCCACCTGCCGGACCGCGCCCGCACCGGTGCGCCACCTTTCGGCGGCCACCGCCGCTGATCCTGGGGGCTGGCCTGCGGGCTGTCGCGACTTTCGTGGTGAGCCGAGCACCGGCCTGGTATGGCCCGGTGGAGCTATTCAAACCCGTCGCGGCCGGTGTCAGACTGGCCCATGCCCACGACGGCTTGCGCACCCCAGTTCACCAACGCGGAGCTCAAACTCATCTTTGAGGCTTTGCTGGATGCCCGCGTGGTTCTGCAGGCCGTCGAAGGCGGGACCCTCCATCACGGCGCCGAACCGCCGGTGCACCTGCATGACCTGGGGTCCGAGCTGGCCCGGGTCGAAGCCGCCTTGATGCTTGTCGCGGCGGCCTGAAGCCCCGGATCAGCTGCTGCGAAAGATGAAGTACACCGCGCCGACCATGCACAAGGCCGCCCACAGGTAGTCGAGTTTGAGGGGCTCTTTCAGATAGAACACCGCGAAGGGCACGAACACTGCCAGGGTGATCACCTCCTGCATGATCTTGAGCTGCCCCACGCTGAAGCCGGCCTGCTGGAAACCGATCCGGTTGGCCGGCACCTGCAGCAGGTATTCGGCCAGGGCAATGCCCCAGCTCACCAGCGCCGCCAGGTACCAGGGCGCGGTCGCCATGTTCTTCAGATGGCCGTACCAGGCCATGGTCATGAAGACGTTGGAGGCGACAAGCAGCAAGAGGGTCTGGATCGAGTACGGCATGGCCGCCCGAGGATAGCCCGGGCCGGTTGGCCCGGCCAGGCGGTCCCGCGACGCGCGTGGCGGCGGGGCCCGAGACGGCTACACAAGCGGGTGCGCTGCTCGCACAATGGCCCCATGGTTGATCCCTCGGCCCGCCCCCCTGTCTGCCTGATCGGCGCCCCCACGGACGTCGGCGCCAGTGTCCGCGGCGCCAGCATGGGCCCCGAGGCCTTGCGCGTGGCCGGGCTGGTCCAGGCGCTGCGCGATCACGGGCTCGAGGTGCTCGACCTGGGCAACCTGTCCGGGCCGCCCCATCCCGCGCCGCGGCCGCAAGCCGGCGTGCGGCACCTGGACGAAGTGGTGGCCTGGAACCGCGAGGTCTACGACGCGGTCGATGCGGCGCTCGGCCGCGGCGAGTTTCCGCTCTTGTTGGGGGGCGACCATTGCCTGGCCGTCGGCTCCATCAGCGCCATCGCCTGGCACTGCCGCCGGCAGGGGCGGCACCTGCGCGTGTTGTGGCTGGACGCGCACACCGACGTCAATACCGAGACCACCAGCCCCAGCGGCAACCTGCATGGCATGCCGGTGTCCTGTCTGCTCGGCCAAGGGCCCGCACCGTTGGTGGGCTGGAGTGGAGAGCGCGGCGCGGTGCGGCCGCAGGACATCGACTTCATCGGCATCCGCAGCGTGGACGCCCACGAGCGTGAGGCCATCCGCACCCTGGGACTGCAGGTGTTCGACATGCGGCACATCGACGAGCACGGCATGCGCGACACCATGCTCGAAGCGCTGCACGATGTGGACGACAACACCCACCTGCATGTGAGCTTCGACCTCGACTGCCTGGACCCGGCCGACGCACCCGGCGTGGGCACCGGTGTGCGCGGCGGGCCCACCTACCGCGAGATGCAGCTGTGCATGGAGATGATTGCCGACACCGGCCGGCTGGCGTCGCTGGACGTGATGGAATTGAACCCGGCGCTGGACGTGCGCAACCAGACGGCCGAACTGGCGGTCGACTTTATCCGCAGCCTGTTCGGCGCCTCGACGCTGGCGCGCTAAATGTCCTCGTCGTCGTCGTCGTCGTGCGCCGTGCCATCGTCGTCCGCGGCCAGGTCGGTGAATTCCTCCGTGTCCGTGGCTTCCTGCGTGAGGCCCGGTCCGACGCCGATCTGCACCACGTGATCAGGCAGGATGTCGCTGCCTTCGAGCGGGTCGACGCCCGCGACGACGCCACGCTCACCCGTGCCGGCCGCGTCACTGTCCCCGTGGCTCTCCTGGGTGCCCTTGGCGTCGCTGCCGCTGTCGCTGTTGTCGCTGGGGCCCAGCAGGTCGCTGCCGCGGCCGCTCGGTTGTGCCGGCGCCCTGCTGGCGCCCAGGATGCTGCTGAAGGCCATGGCCCCTCCGGTCGTGCGAATCTGGATAACCCAATGTGGTCGCGCAAGCCGCCCAGCTCTGTCGGCACGGGCAGGCGGGTGCTGTCAGACAGCGCGCCAGCGCCGACCGCGCGTGGGGGCTGGCATGAAGGGGCAGTCGCTGGCATCCTGCCGCCATGACCTACCTGCTGGCCCTGGACCAGGGCACTTCCAGTTCGCGCAGCATCGTGTTCGACGCCGCCGGTCGCATCGTGGGGCAGGCGCAGCAGGAACTGCCGCAGTCCTACCCGCGGCCCGGCTGGGTCGAGCACGATCCGATGGCGATCTGGCGCGGCCAGCTGGCCACCGCGCAACAGGCGCTGGCGGCCGCGGGCATCGCGGCCAAGGATGTGGCGGCGCTGGGCATCGCCAACCAGCGCGAGACCACCGTGCTGTGGCATCGGGCCACCGGGCAGCCGATCCATCCGGCCATCGTCTGGCAGGACCGTCGCACCGAACCGCTGTGCGCCCGGCTGCGCGAGCAGGGGCACGAGGCACTCGTGCGCGAGCGCACCGGTCTGGTGATCGATGCCTATTTCTCGGCCACCAAGATCGCCTGGCTGCTTGACCATGTGCCAGGCGCCCGGGCGCAGGCCGAACGTGGCGAACTGGCCTTCGGCACCATCGACAGCTGGCTGCTGTGGCAGCTCACCGGTGGCGCGGTGCATGCCACCGATGTGAGCAATGCCTCGCGCACCATGCTGTTCGACGTGCGCCGTGGCCAGTGGGATACCCAGCTGCTGGCGATGCTGGACATTCCGGCCTCGCTGCTGCCGCAGGTGCGCGCCTCCAGCGCCGCATTCGGCGCCGCGCGTGCGGACCTGCTGGGCGCTGCCATTCCCATCGGCGGCATGGCCGGCGACCAGCAAAGCGCCCTGTTCGGCCAGGCCTGCTTTCGCGAGGGCATGGCCAAGAACACCTATGGCACCGGCTGCTTCATGCTGATGCACACCGGCGAGCGCTTCCAGGCTTCGGACCACGGCCTGATCGCCACCCGGGCGGCGCAGGTGGGTGTGCAAGCCGAGTACGCGCTGGAGGGCAGCGTGTTCGTCGGTGGCGCGGTGGTGCAGTGGCTGCGCGACGGGCTGCATGCGATCGGCGGCAGCGGCGAGGTCGAGGCCCTGGCGGCCAGCGTGCCCGACGCCGGCGGTGTGTCACTGGTGCCGGCCTTCACCGGCCTGGGGGCGCCGTACTGGAAGCCGGATGCGCGTGGCACGCTCACCGGACTGACCCGGGGCACCACGCTGGCGCACATCGCCCGTGCGGCCCTGGAGAGCATCGCCTGCCAGAGCGCCGCCTTGCTGCAGGCCATGAGCCGCGATGCGCAGGCGGCCGGGGGTGCGCCGCTGGCGCAGTTGCGGGTGGACGGCGGCGCCTGCGTCAACAACCTGCTGATGCAGTTCCAGGCCGACCTGCTGGGCATTGCCGTGGTGCGGCCGGCGGTGACGGAAACCACCGCCCTGGGCGCGGCCTACCTGGCCGGGTTGACCGCCGGTGTCTGGAGCGGCCGCGAGGCGGTAGGCGCGCTCTGGCGTGCCGAGCGCGTGTTCGAGCCCGCCTGGGGGCGTGACCGGGCGCAGGAGCGCATGGCGCAGTGGGAGCGGGCGGTGCGGCAGGCCACGGCCGTGTGAAGTTCAGCGGGGAGCGTTCACCAATTCTGGAACGATCAGGCCGAAGGACGGCCGCCGAAAATCGCGGTGCCGACCCGCACCATGGTCGTGCCGGCGACCACGGCGGCCTCCAGGTCGCCGGTCATGCCCATGGACAGGGTGTCCAGCGGCAAGCCGGCCGCGCGCAGCTCATCGAACACGGCGCGGGCCCGCAGGTGCACCGCTTTTTGTATCGTGAAATCATCTGCCGGCTCGGGGATCGTCATGATCCCGCGCAGCGACAGGCGGGGCAGCCGCGCAACCTCCTGGGCCAGGGCCAGGGCCTCCTGCGGCGGCACGCCCGCCTTGGTGGGACCGCCGTCGACATTGACCTGGAGGCACACGTTCAGGGCGGGCAGCTGCTCGGGCCGTTGCTCGGACAGGCGCTGGGCGATCTTGAGGCGGTCTATCGTATGGGCCCAGTCGAAGTGGCTGGCGACCAGGCGGGTCTTGTTGCTCTGGATCGGGCCGATGCAATGCCATTTGAGTGGCAGATGTGACAGCAGCGCCATCTTCTCGATGGCTTCCTGGATGTAGTTTTCGCCGAATGCGCGCTGGCCGGCCTCGGCGGCGGCCTGCACGGCGTCGGCGCCGAAGGTCTTGGAGACCGCCAAAAGTGTCACTTCCTGGGGATTGCGTTGCGCCGCCGCACACGCGGCGGCAATACGGTCCCGTACCTTTTGGAGGTTCGCGGCAATGGTCGTCATAATCCAACGGCTACCTGAACCGTGACGGAAGAATTGTGGATATTACTCAGTTGCTGGCCTTCAGCGTCAAGAACAAGGCCTCGGATCTGCACTTGTCGGCGGGGCTGCCCCCCATGATCCGGGTGCACGGTGACGTGCGCCGGATCAACGTCGACGCCCTCGACCACAAGGCGGTTCATTCCATGGTGTACGACATCATGAATGACAACCAGCGCAAGCAGTTCGAGGAGTTCCTGGAGGTGGACTTCTCGTTCGAGATCGAGGGGCTGGCCCGTTTCCGGGTCAATGCCTTCAACCAGCAGCGCGGCGCGGCGGCCGTGTTCCGCACGATTCCGTCCAAGATCCTCACGCTCGAACAGCTCAACGCGCCCAAGATCTTCGGCGACCTGGCGCTCAAGCCGCGCGGCCTGGTGCTGGTCACCGGCCCCACCGGCTCGGGCAAGTCGACGACGCTGGCGGCCATGGTCAACTACCTGAACGAAACCGAGTACGGCCACATCCTCACGGTGGAGGACCCGATCGAGTTCGTGCACGAATCCAAGAAGTGCCTGGTCAACCAGCGCGAGGTGGGCAACATGACGCTGTCCTTCGCCGCGGCCCTGCGTTCGGCGCTGCGCGAAGACCCCGACGCCATCCTCGTGGGCGAAATGCGCGACCTGGAAACCATCCGCCTGGCCATGACCGCCGCCGAAACCGGCCACCTGGTGTTCGGCACGCTGCACACCTCCAGCGCCGCCAAGACCATCGACC
>JAZKDA010000008.1:0-10736 GCA_040387815.1 Pseudomonadota bacterium
TTCGTGCCGTCCAAGCCTGCGCAGGCAGGCTTGGAGCCGCGGCACTCAGCCCCAGGGGGGCGCGAGCTTGCTTGAGACGGCTCGGCGCGGCGCTCATTGCAAAGGCCTTTCGTAGTGGAAGTCCATCTCGTAGGTGTGGGTGAGCCAGCCCACACGCTTGATCGCCTCGGCCAGGCCCTGCAGCAGCACCATCGCAAAGCCCAGGGGCAGCATCAGCACGGCCGGCCAGCGGATCAGGCCGCCGGCGTTGCTGGACATCTCGCCGCTGGTCCAGGTGTTGAGGAAATAGGGCCAGGCGTAATAGAGCATCACCAGCATGGACGGCATCAGAAAGAACAGGATGCCCAGCAGGTCGAGCCAGACGCGGCCGCGGCTGGACAGCTTGCCGTAGAAGATGTCGACCCGCACATGCTCGTTGAGCCGCAGCACCTGCGATGCGCCCAGCATCACGCAGGCGGCGAACAGGTACCACTGCACTTCGAGCCAGCCGTTGGAGCTGATGTCCAGCCCGTAGCGCACGAACGCGTTGCCGGCGCTGATGACGCAGGCGAGGGTGACGGCCCAGGCGGCCAAGGTGCCGAAGCGGTCGTTGATCCAGTCGATGGCCCGGGCGAGGGCGAGTAGCGGTTGCACTGCGTCTCCGTCGTGTGGAAGAAGGCGGGAATGTATCGCGGGAGTGTCAGCCCCGCGAAAATATTTGTCGAGGTTGTCCGCTTCTGTTGGGAAAGGAGGCGGCGGGTCATGGGTCGGGCAGGGCGGTCCCTGGGTGTGGCGAATCGGGCAGGGCAAAGCGGCGGCTGAGAAAGCCCGAGCCCGCCAGGCCGAAGCGCCAGGGTTGCTCGACCGCCCGGGAGATGCCGATGCGCGGCCCGGTGACCACGGGCGCAGTGCCCTCGGCCGCGCGCAGCTCGAAGGGCGGCGCGTCCAGCCGCAGGCCGTTGAAGTCGCGGGTGATGCCCAGCGCCTGCCCGAGCCGGCCGGGCCCGGCGCACAGCAGGCGCGGGTTGTCCAGCCCGCGCCGCTCGCGCATGCGCTCCAGCCCCTGGGTGGGGGCCAGGGCGCGGATCAGCACCCCGGCGCCGTGGCCCTCTTCGCGGCAGACGAAGTTCAGGCACCAGTGGATGCCGTAGGAGCGGTAGACATAGGCCCGGCCCGGCGGGCCGAACATGGCCTGGTTGCGCGGGGTGGGGCCGGCGTGGCTGTGCGAGGCGGGGTCGTCGCGGTCGTAGGCCTCTGTCTCCACGATGGTGCCGCCCACGCCGTCCACCACCAGCGTGGCGCCGATCAGCGTCCGCGCTACGACGACGGCGTCGGCCAGGAAGTCTTGGGGATGCAACAGGCGGGACATGAATGAATACGCTTGACTCGGGTATTGGCTTTTCCGGGGGCCCTGCACAGATCAAAATACTGTATAAATAACCAGGCTTCGGGGCTTTCCCGGGGCGCATCCCGTTGTACCGCGAGTGTCCGTGCCTGCCATTGTGTCGCCCCCCCGTGCCGCCGAATTCGAATGGCCTGACCAGGTCTGGCGCGGGGCCGAGCTCGCCTCGCGCGAAGAGGCGGTGCTGTCCACCGGCCTGCCGGCCCTGGACGCCGTGCTGCCGGGCGGCGGCTGGCCGGTGGGGCACCTGGTGGAGCTGCTGCAGGCGCGTCCTCAGCAGCATGTATGGCGCCTGCTGGCGCCGGCCCTGGCCCGTGCCGTGCAGGCCCGGCCGGGGCCGGTGGTCATGATCGCGCCGCCCCATCCGGTGTTCACCCCCAGCCTGGCGGCCCAGGGCTTGCCGGCGCACTGCCTGCTGTGGGTCAAGGCGGCCCTGCCGGCCTCGCGGCTGTGGGCGGCCGAGCAGGCCCTGCGCTGCGCCGATACGGTGGCCGTGCTGGCCTGGCTGCCGCAGGTGCAGGCGGCGCAGTTGCGGCGGCTGGCGTTGGCGGCCCAGCAGCATCGCCGGTTGCTGTTCGTCTTGCGGCCCGAGTCGGCGGCCTGGCAGGCCTCGCCGGCCCGCCTGCGCCTGCGGCTGGAATCGGGCGAGGCGCTGCAGGTGCATGTGCTCAAGCGGCGCGGCCCGCTCCTGGCATCGCCGGTGTTGTTGCCGCCCTGGTCCGAGCTGCTGGCCCAGTGGCTGCAGTCCCGGTCGGGCGAGGCCGTCCCGCAAGGCGCGCCGCAGGGCCAGGAGGTCGTCTTCCATGCACTGGATCGCACTGCTGCCGCCGCATGAAGACGAGGCGCTGTCCTGGGGCTGGCACGGCTTGCGGTTCACCCCGCGGGTCGCCCGCCTGGAGGAGGCCTGGGTGCTGGAGATCGAAGCCAGCGAGCGTTTGTTTGGCGGACGCCAGGCACTGCGGGCGCAGTTGCTGGGGCCGTTGCGTGGTGCCTCGCTCCTGGATCCCCGCCTGCGCGGGGATGACGGATATCTCCTTCGCGGGGATGACGAATTTCCTGTCTGGGCCGAAGGTCCTACCTGCCTCATCGCCCTGGCCATGCTGCGCCTGAAGGTGCTTGGCGCCTGTGCGCCCGCGCGCATTCCGCCCGATCTGCCCTTGCCGCTGCTCAGCGCCGCCGCGCCCCATGCGCCGCTGCTCGAGCGCACCGGCTGCCGCACCTGGGGGCAGCTGCGGGCCTTGCCGCGCGGGCCGGTGGCGCGCCGCTTCGGCCCGGGCCTGCTGCAGGCGCTGGACATCGCCTGGGGCGAGCGGCCGGCGCGCCATGCCTGGCTGCAACTGCCCGAGGTATTCGACCAGCGGCTGGAGCTGCCCGCCCTGGCCACCAGCGGGCCCGAGCTGATGGCGGCGGCCCAGCGCCTGCTCACCCAGTTGCAGCTGTGGCTGCGCGCCCGCCATCACGGCGTGCTGGCCCTGGAGCTGGAATGGACGCTTGACCTCAAACGCCACAACGGCGTGTCCTTGCCCTCGCACGAGCAGCTGGTGCTGCGCACCGCCGAACCCGCGCAGGAGACCGCCCACCTGCGCCGTCTGCTGGGCGAGCAGCTGGCCCGCGTGCGGCTGGCGGCGCCGGTCAACCACCTGCGCCTGCGCACACTGCAGACCTGCCCCTGGCAGGCGGACAGCCGTAGCTTCCTGCCCGAGGACAACATCACCGGCGACCGGCTGCACCAGCTGATCGAACGCCTTTCGGCCCGGCTGGGGGAAGACAACGTGCTGGTGCCTTTATCCCAGGCTGATTGGCGGCCCGAGCGCATGCAACGCTGGGAGGCGGCACAGGCGGGCACCCGGGAAGTCACCCGTCACGCCGGACGCACCTCGTCCCTCTACCCCCCCTGGCTGCTCCCCCAGCCCCAGCCCCTGGAGGTGCGAGGCCACCAGCCCTGGTACGAAGGCCCGCTGCGCCTGCTCACGCGCCGCCAGCGCATCGAGACCGGCTGGTGGGAGCCGGGCGGCGCGGTGGTGCGCGATTACTGCATTGCCCGCAGCGAACGCGCCGGCCTGTTGTGGATCTTTCGCGAGCACAGCCCCGGCGGCCAGGCGTGCTGGTACCTGCAAGGCTTTTATGCCTGAACAGCCGCAAAAAAGCCTGCAACAGGGCCTGTTCGACGGCGACGACGAGGCCCCGCCCGCGCTGGCCGCCACCGAAGGCGCATTGCCTCGCTATGCCGAGCTGCACTGCCTGAGCAACTTCAGCTTCCAGCGCGGCGCCTCGCACCCGCACGAGCTGGTGCAGCGCGCCTACAACCTCGGCTACGAGGCGCTGGCCATCACCGACGAATGCTCGGTGGCCGGCGTGGTGCAGGCCCATGTGGCGCTCAAGGACCATCTGAAGGAGGCCCAGCGCCTGCAGCAGCAAGACCCGTCGAAGCCGCGCCTGCGGCCCTTCCGCCTGATCTTCGGCAGCGAGTTCCGCCTGCCCGGCGGCACCCTGGTGGCCCTGGCGCGCAATCTCTTCGGCTGGGGCGATCTGTGCGAGTTCATCACCGCCGCGCGCCGCGCCGCGCCCAAGGGCCAATACCTTGTCGACTGGGACGCCAGTGACTGGCGCCTGCTGGCCGGCTGCGAATGCCTGTGGGTGCCCGACCGCCAGGCCAGCGACGCTTTTGACGCGCAGGTGCTGGCCGCCGGCCTGCGACGCGCGCATGAGCGCATCGGCGCGCGGCTGTCATTGGGCGTGCAGTTGCCCGGCGAGCTGGGCGACGAGCTCTGGCTGGCCCTGCTGCGCCAGGCCGGCGCCGCCCTGGGCGTGCCGCTGGTGGCCTGCGGCGGCGTGCTGATGCACAAGCGCTCGCGCAAGAACCTGCTGGACGTCATCACCGCCGTGCGCGAGGGCAAGCCGGTGGCCGAGTGCGGCTTCGCGCTGCAGCCGCATGCGCAGCGTTACCTGCGCTTTCGTGCCCGCATCGCGCAGGTGTTTGCGCCCGCGCTGGTGCAGGCCGCGCTGGCCGTGGCCGCGCGCTGCCGCTTTTCGCTCGACGCCATTCAATACAACTACCCGCTGGAGACGGTGCGCGCCGGCTGCACCCCCATCGGCATGCTGGCGCGGCTCACGCTGCGCGGGGCGCAGCGGCGCTATCCGCGGGGCATTGCGCGCGGGCACCGGGCGCAGCTGGCCAAGGAGCTGCGCCTGATCCAGGCCAAGCGCTATGAGATGTTCTTCCTGACCGTGGAAGACATCGTGCGCTGGGCGCGTGAGCAAGGCATCCTGTGCCAGGGCCGGGGATCATCGGCCAACTCGCTGGTGTGCTATTGCCTGTACATCACCGAAGTGTCGCCCGAGCGCAGCAGCATGCTGTTCGAGCGCTTCATCAGCATGGAACGGCACGAGGCGCCCGACATCGACGTCGACTTCGAACACCAGCGGCGCGAAGAGGTCATCCAGTACATCTACAACAAGTACGGCCGCGAGCGCGCCGCCATTGCCGCGGTGGTGGTGCGCTATCGCAGCCGCATGGCGATCCGCGACGTGGGCAAGGCCCTGGGTTTCGGCGACGAGGCCATAGCCGCGGTGGCCAGCGACCACCAGTGGTTCGACCGCGACCTGCGCGACGAGGCCTTTGCCGCCACCGGCCCCGATGACGCCGCGGCCGACGACCACCGCGTCGCCCTGTGGCGCAACCTGGCCCACCAGCTGCGCGGCTTTCCGCGGCACCTCAGCCAGCATGTGGGCGGCTTCGTGCTGACGCAGGACAAGCTCACGCGCCTGGTGCCGGTGGAGAACGCCGCCATGCCCGACCGCTCCATCATCCAGTGGGAAAAAGACGACCTGGAGGCCATGGGCCTGCTCAAGGTCGACGTGCTGGCCCTGGGCATGCTCAGCGCACTGCGCCGTTGCCTGCAATTGGCCAACGCCTGGCGTGGAACCGATTGGCACCTGCAGCAGATCCCCCAGGAAGACCCGCGCGTCTACGACATGCTGTGCCGCGCCGACACCGTGGGCGTGTTCCAGGTGGAAAGCCGCGCCCAGATGGCCATGCTGCCGCGGCTGCGGCCGCGCTGTTATTACGACCTGGTGGTGCAGGTGGCCATCGTGCGGCCGGGGCCGATCCAGGGCGGCATGGTGCACCCCTACCTGCGCGCGCGCGAGCAGCAGCGCCGGGGCATTCCCATCCGCTACGTGAAGGACGAACTGGCCGGCCCGCTGGGCCGCACCCTGGGCGTGCCCATCTTCCAGGAGCAGGTGATGCAGCTGGCCATGGTGTCGGCGGGCTTTACCGCCGGCCAGGCCGACGCGCTGCGCCGCTCGATGGCGGCCTGGTCGCGCAAGGGCGGGGTGCACCATTTTCGCGAGCCGCTGATCGAGGGCATGGTGGCCAAGGGCTATCCGCTGGAATTCGCCGAGGGCATCTTCAAGCAGATCGAGGGCTTCGGCGAATACGGTTTTCCCGAGAGCCATGCCGCCAGCTTCGCGCTGCTGTCGTACTTCAGCAGCTGGTTCAAGTGCCATGAGCCGGCCTGCTTCCTGGCGGCCCTGCTCAACGCGCAGCCCATGGGTTTTTATTCGCCCTCGCAGCTCGTGCAGGATGCGCAGCGCCATGGCGTCGAGGTGCGCCCGGTGGACGTGACGGCCAGCGCCTGGGACTGCACGCTCGAAGCGCCCGGCCAGGCCCGCGAAGAGGGCGAGCCCGCCGACGGCCGCGGCGGCACCGTGCAGCCGGCCGTGCGCCTGGGCCTGCGGCTGGTGGCGGGCCTGAGTGAGCAGGGCGGGCAGCGCATCGAAGCGGCCCGTGCACAAGCTGCTTTCACCGATGCCGAAGACCTGGCCCTGCGCGCCGCGCTCGACCGCAAGGACATCGGCCTGCTGGCCGCGGCCGATGCGCTGTCCACCCTGGCCGGCCATCGCCGCCAGCAGGTGTGGGCCGCCACCGGCACCCGCCGCGCATCGGGCCTGCTGCGCGAGGCGCCCGTGCATGAAGAGCGGCTGGTCCTGCCCCAGGCGGGCGAGGGCGAGGACATCGTGTTCGACTACGCGGCCACCGGCCTCACCTTGCGCCGCCATCCGCTGGCCTTGCTGCGGCCCCGGCTCGACGCCCTGGGCTGGCACACGGCCGAGGCCCTGAACCGCCTGCCGCACAACGCCCCGGCGCGCGCCTGCGGCATCGTCAACATGCGCCAGCGCCCGCCCACCGCCAAGGGCACCTTGTTCGTCACGATCGAGGACGAGACCGGCAGCGTCAACCTGATCGTCTGGAAAGACCTGGTCGAGCGCGAACGCGACGCGTTGCTGCGCTCACGGCTGCTGGCGGTGGAGGGCGTGTGGCAACGCGACGAGGAAAGCGGCGGCCGGGTGCGGCATCTGCTGGCGCGCGGGGTGCAAGACCTCACGCCGCTGCTGGGCCGGTTGGCCGGGCAGGGAAGGAGCCGGGATTTTCATTAGCGCGCGCCCGACTCGTCCATCCTGGCCGACCCGAAGCCACGGCGATGGGGGTGCCGGTGCGCAAGGCGAGGTGGGCCTCAACCTCGCCGTCCGCGCGTAGCAACTGTTTGCATTCGCTCACGAATACGCCGGTCCATTCACACCCGCTCACATAAGGGTCTTCCTAGACTGCACCCTTGTGCCATCGCCATTCCCGAGCACGGCGCATCGACATCGTGGAGGTGCACATGCGGCAGGTTCTTCGACCAGAGGTGCGCAACGCGCGTGCATGGCTGGGCGGTTTGTCCGCGGCGCTGCTACTGGCGTCCTGCGGCGGCGGCGGGAACCCCGTAGCCAATGCGGATCTGCGATCCGTGGCCTGCGGCGCGCGCGCCAACAACACCGTTGACAAACTGGTGGAGTGCGTCACCCTCGAGGGGGTGCGCGCCCACCAGGCCGCCTTGCAGGCGATTGCCAACGACAACAACGGCCATCGCGCATCCGGTACCTCCGGCTATGACGATTCGGTGGACTACGCGCAGCAGGTGTTCGAGGCGGCGGGCTACAGCGTCACGCGCCAGGCGTTCCAGTTCCAGACCTTCATTGCCTTGTCGCCCAGCGTGCTCACGCAGACCGCGCCGGGGCCGGCTACCGCTGTGGCCCACAGGCTGATGGAATATTCGGGCAGCGGCGACGTGACGGCCTCGGTCAGTACGCTCAGCGGGCCGCTGGGCTGCGTGGCCAGCGACTTTGCGGGCTTTCCGGCCGGCAACATTGCGCTGATCAGCCGTGGCACCTGTACCTTCGCCGACAAGGCCACCCATGCCGCCAACGCCGGCGCGGTGGGTGTGATCGTCTACAACAATGTTGCGGGCGATCTGAACGGAACGTTGGGCGACACCTTCACGCTCAACATCGGTGTGGTAGCGGTCACGCAATCGATAGGCCAGCAACTGGCCAGCACGGCCGGGTTGGCGATGCGGATCCAGACCGACACCTTCCGCGGCCAGGCCACCGCCGTCAACCTGCTGGCCGAATCACGGGCGGGCGATCCGAACAATGTGGTGATGGTCGGCGCGCACCTGGACTCGGTGGACGCCGGCCCCGGCATCAACGACAACGGCTCGGGCGTCGCGGCCATCCTCGAGACGGCCGTGCAGATGGCCAGGGTCAGGCCCAACAACAAGCTGCGCTTTGCCCTGTGGGGTGCGGAGGAAGCCTCCTTGGCGGGATCCACCTACTACGTGGCCAACCTCACGCAGGCCGAGCGCCTGCGCATTGCGCTGTACCTGAACTTCGACATGATCGGTTCGCCCAACCACGTGTTCTTCGTCTACGACGGCGACAACTCGGACAACGAGGGCCAGCCAGCCGGGCCGGCCGGCTCCGCCGAGATCGAGAAGGTGTTCGAGAATTTCTACACCGCGCGGGGCATTCCCTTCAAGGGGACCGATCTGTCCGGCCGCTCTGACTATGGCCCCTTCATGGCTCAGGGCGTGAACATTCCGGTGGGCGGCCTGTTCACCGGCGCCGAGGGCACCAAGACGGCGGCCGAGGCGGCACTGTTCGGCGGTACCGCCGGTGCAGCCTACGACCCTTGCTACCACCAGGCTTGCGATACCTATGCCAACAACAGCAATACCGCGCTCGACGTCAACGCCGATGCCGTGGCGCATGCAACCGTGTTCTTTGCCATGAACACCGGGCCGGTGAACGCGCAGCGCGGCAGGGGCAACGCGAACCGGGCCGCGCTGCAGTGGCCCGAGCACCCGCCGGCCGAGCGATGAAGAGTGAGGGCGACCCGCGTCGCCCTCACGCTCAAGGCGCGAAGATGAAATTGACCGGCGGCGCCACCGTGTTCAAGTCCACCGCCACCTCCAGCGGCAAGCGGTTCGGGGCTTGGGCCTGCAGCACCACCTTGGCGGCCACCGCGTTGTCCAGTGAGAACACGCCGGTGGTGGTGCCGGTGTAGCTGGCCTTGGCCGGCGCCGCGATCGGCAGGCGCACGCTGTACAGACCCTGGGTCGGCTCCACCGCCACATTGGCCAGTTCCACCGTGGGGCCGCCGCTCAGCGCTTGCAGCGCACGCATATTGGCATCGGCCAGGGGTGTGTACACCGTGGTGGTGCCCACCACGGAGCTCACCACCACGGTGCCCGTCACGTCGCGCATCGAACTGGCGGCGGTGAGGATCGCCGTGGGCGTGCCGTTGATGAGGGTGTTGCCGGTGGTGGTGCTCACCGGAACGCCCGTCACCACCGCGGTGCCGCGGCCTTCGGAGGTCACCACCACGTCGTAGGCGCCATTGGCCAGATAGGGCAGGCTGAAGTAGCCGGTGACCGGGTCGGGCGCGGTGGCGCGGATCGTGACACCGCCCTGCTGCACCGCCACGCGTGTGCTGGCCAGCGGCATCAGTGGCGAAACATAACCGGCGATGCCCGTCACCAGGCGCTGGAACACCGACACCACCGGCTTGAGGTTGTACTGGCCCGAGGTGCCACGCTGCACCACCGAGCGGCAGGCGTCGAAGTCGAGCACCAGGTCGGCCGTCTGGTTGGCCGCCACATCGAAATGCGCCTGCAGCTTCAGGCCGCTTTGCTGCCCGCTGGGCGTGTCCAGCGGCACCAGCGTGCCGCCGGTGGGCTTGACAGCGTTGGCCAGCGGCGCGGCTGCGGAGTTGGCGGCCAGCACCAGCCGCACCTGCGAATAGCGGCCGGCCGGCAGGGTGGTCTGGCCCAGTTCCGCCAGCACGCCGTTGCTCAGCGTGAGCAGGTCGATGCGTTGCGGCGCGGCCAGCACCACCTCGCGCCAGCCGCCGTCGGCGTCGGCGGCCTGGTCACTGGTGTGCACCCGCACTTTTTCGACGGTGACGAACACGTTGTCATAGCCGCAGGCGGGTGCGTCGGTCAGGGCCACTTTCAGCGTGCCGGTGCCGCCGTCGCTGCTGCCGCCTCCGCCGCCACAGGCCACCAGAATTCCGGCAGCGGCCAGCCCGATGCTCCATTTGGCCGCCGTCTCCCAGCGTCGCTCTTGCACGGTTTCGTTCATCGCTTGTTCCTTTGTGGGTGCTTTTGATGCTCCAGGCTCTGCAGCCAGGATGTGAAATCTTGCAGCGATTGGCGGGGGTGCACATCGCGAGACGTAACCGCACCCGTGAAAAAGCCGCTGCTTTGTAAGCAGCGGCCTCATGTGGTTGCAATGGCTTACGAACGATCAGCCCGGCAGCAGCACCTTGTCCACGACGTGGATCACGCCGTTGGACTGGAACACGTCGGCAATCGTCACCACCGAGGTGCCGCCCATGTCGTCACGCACCACCACCTCGTTGCCGCGCATCATGGCCGTGAGCGTGCCGCCACTGGCCGTCTTGAGCGTGGCCTTGCCGCCGCCCTGCGCGATCTGCTGGGCCAGCGTCGCCGCGTCGATCCGGCCGGGCACCACGTGGTAGGTGAGCACCTTGGTCAGCGCCGCTTTGTTCTCGGGTTTGAGCAGGGTGTCCACGGTGCCGGCCGGCAGCGCCGAGAAGCCGCTGTTGGTCGGCGCGAACACGGTGAAAGGCCCGGCGCTCTTGAGCGTGTCGACCAGGCCGGCGGCCTTGACCGCGGCGACCAGCGTGGTGTGGTCCTTCGAATTGACGGCATTCTCGACGATGGTCTTGGTCGGGTACATCGCGGCACCGCCGACCATCGGGTTCTTCATGGCGGCGGTGGCGCTGCCGGTGGCGGCGACCGCGATCGCGACGGCGACCAGAATGTTGCGGGGAGACGGCATCGTGAATTCTCCTGTTACGCGTCCCTCTCTGGGGGCGTGACGGAGATACGAGGACGGATGCCGTCCGGATGCAGAAGAGGCAAAATATGTACCGGAAAAGGAATTCGGGGGCGCAAGGAAGGCTACACCCGCGAGAGCGCGCCCGTCGCCACCACCGGCCCGGTGG
>JAZKDA010000009.1:0-1688 GCA_040387815.1 Pseudomonadota bacterium
TCGCCGGCGTGAACCCCAAGAAGGCCGGCGAGAAGATCTTCAACATCCCGATCTATGCCTCGGTCAAGGAAGCGGCGTCGGACACTGGCGCCACCGTCTCGGTGATCTACGTCCCCCCGGCCGGCGCGGCGGCCGCCATCTGGGAAGCCGTCGAAGCCGACCTGGATCTGGCCATCTGCATCACCGAAGGCATCCCGGTGCGCGACATGCTGCAAGTGCGCAACAAGATGAAGGCCAAGGAAGCGGCCGGCGGCAAGCGTACGCTGCTGCTGGGTCCCAACTGTCCGGGCCTGATCACGCCCGAAGAGATCAAGATCGGCATCATGCCCGGCCACATCCACCGCAAGGGCCGCATCGGCGTGGTCTCGCGCTCGGGCACCCTGACCTATGAAGCGGTGGCCCAGCTCACCGAAATCGGCCTGGGCCAGTCCAGCGCCGTGGGCATCGGCGGCGACCCGATCAACGGCCTCAAGCACATCGACGTCATGAAGGCCTTCAACGACGACCCCGACACCGACGCCGTCATCATGATCGGCGAGATCGGCGGCCCCGACGAGGCCGAAGCCGCCCGCTGGTGCAAGGCCAACATGAAAAAGCCCATCGTCGGCTTCATCGCCGGCGTTACGGCGCCCCCCGGCAAGCGCATGGGCCACGCGGGTGCGCTGATCTCCGGCGGCGCCGACACGGCCGACGCCAAGCTGGCTGTGATGGAAGAATGCGGCTTCAAGATCACGCGCAACCCGTCCGAGATGGCCAAGCTGCTCAAGGCCATGCTTTAGGAACAGGCGCGTCAGGGGGTTGTGGTGATCCACAACCCCGGGGCCGGTTGTCTTCAGTGACAATCGGCCCTTTCCTTTCTTACATTGCCGAAAGTTCGGCGACAGCCCCACGACATATCCATGGAAGCCCTTGCCTCACCCGAGTTCTGGATCGCGGTCGGACAGATCATCCTGATCGACATCCTGCTGGGCGGCGACAACGCCGTCGTCATCGCGCTGGCCTGCCGCGGCCTGCCGCCCCACCAGCGCAAGATGGGCATCATCTACGGCACGGCCGGCGCCATCATCCTGCGCGTCCTGCTGATTGCCTTCGCGCTGGCTTTGCTCTCAGTGCCCTACCTCAAGCTGGTCGGCGCGGTGCTGCTGGTGTGGATCGGCGTCAAGCTGCTGGTGCCCGAGCATGAGGACGAGCACAGCAACATCCAGTCGAGCGACCGCCTCTGGGGCGCCGTCAAGACCGTGATCGTTGCCGACCTTGTCATGAGCGTCGACAACGTGCTGGCCATCGCCGGCGCGGCCGAGAGCGCCGGCTCGCATCAGATGCCCCTGGTGATCTTCGGCCTGCTGGTGTCTATTCCCATCATCGTCGGCGGCAGCCAGCTGGTGCTCAAGCTGATGGACCGCTTCCCGATCATCATCACCCTGGGCGGCATGCTGCTCGGCTGGATCGCCGGCCAGATGGCCTACACCGACCCGGCCATCAAGCCCTTCGTGCCACAAGGCGCCATCTGGGAATACGGCGTGGCGGCGGCCGGCGCCATCCTGGTGCTGCTGTTGGGCAAATTGCTGATGCGCCGGCGGCAGGCGGACGCGCCGGCGGCGGGCTGAGCCCCGCGTCCGCGCCGGTCAGGGCGCGGACGCATTCCTCATCAAGCGGGCGGGTCTGCAACACCGAGGCCCGCTCACAGG
>JAZKDA010000009.1:1704-24262 GCA_040387815.1 Pseudomonadota bacterium
TGTAACAGGGTGTACCCTCTGCTAATGTCCGGCTCATGGCGCGGCCACACGGGCTTCGCTCGCGTTCATCCATCCGTGGGGTCGGTCTCAAGTGGGCAGTTCAAACTCGGCACGACGCACCGCCTTCTGGCGGTCAGACTGGTTCCTGGCACTGGCGGTCACGGTGGCGGTGTTGGCGCTGCACCAGACCACCGACGCTGTCGCAGCGCTTGAACGACGGTTCTACGATATGGGCAGCACCGCCGCCGCGCGCGCGCCGTCGGACCGCATCGCCATCATCTCGATCGACGACCGCAGCATCGCCAACATCGGCCGCTGGCCCTGGCCGCGCGACGTGCATGCCCAGCTGATCGACAAGCTGGCCGAGGCCAAGGCCAAGACCATCGTCAACACCACCTTCTTCTTCGAGCCGCAGACCGACCGCGGGCTGGGCTTCATCCGCCGCATCAAGGACGCCATCGCCACCCAGGCCGAGCCTTCACCAGCCGTCGCCGAGCTGATCGATGAGGCCGAGCGGACGCTCGACGCCGACGCCCGCCTGGCCGAGAGCATGCGCCGCGCCGGCAATGTGCTGATCCCGGCGGTGTTCGAGCTCGGCGAGCCGCTGGGCAAGCCGGACCAGCCCCTGCCGGCCCACGTCGCGCGCTCCACCGTGGTGGAGAACACCGGCTACTCGGTGCCGGCCGTGCGCGGCCAGTACCCGATCGAATCCATCGGTGCGGCGGCCGCGGCCATCGGCCACCTCAACCAGTTGAGCGACGCCGACGGCGCGGTGCGCGAAGACCCGCTGCTGGTCGGCTACTACGGCCGGGCCCTGCCCTCGATGGCCCTGCTGGCGGCGGCCAGCAGCCTCAACCTGCAGCCGGCCGACCTGCGCCTGGCGCCCGGCGAGGAAGTGCGGCTGGGCCGTCTGCGCGTGCCCACCGACATCGAGTCGCGCATGCTGCCGCAGTTCTACAGCCCGGTGGCCGGCAAGCCGCCGTTCCAGCAGGATTCGTTCTACGACGTCATCAGCGGCAAGATCGCGACCGCCAAGTACGCCGACAAGATCGTCCTGATCGGCGCCACCGCGGCCGGCGTCGGCACCAGCTTCGCGGTGCCGGGCCACCCGGGCCTGGCGCCGGTCGAGATGCTGGCCCACATCACCTCCAGCATCCTGGCCGGCCATTTCCTGATCGAGCCGACCTGGGCGCCCTGGGCCGCGCTGGGCGCCCTGCTGGCGGTCGCCGCCTACCTGATCGTCCTGCTGCCCCGCCTGTCGGCCGCCTGGGGCGCCGCCGCCACCGCTGTCCTGCTGGCGGCCCTGGTGGGCGGTGAGTACCTCATGCTGGCGCAGGCCGGCGCCTGGCTCAAGCTGGTGTTGCCGGCGGTGCTGCTGCTCGTCGGACATCTGGCGCTCACCACGCGGCGATTCCTGGTGACCGAGCGCGGCATGCTGCGCGCCGACGACGAATCGGCCGAGACCAACCGCATGATGGGCCTGTCGCTGCAGGGCCAAGGCCAGCTCGACATGGCCTTCGACCGCTTCCGCCGGGTGCCCCTGAGCGACCCCTTGATGGACAACCTGTACAGCCTGGCGCTGGATTTCGAGCGCAAGCGCCAGTTCAACAAGGCCCAGGCCATCTATGAGCACATGGCCACCTGGAACGCCAAGTACAAGGACCTGCCGGTGCGCCTGAACCGCGCCCGCAACCTGGCCGACACCGTGATGCTGGGTGGCGCCGGCAGTCACCCCGGGGGCACACTGGTGCTGGCCGACGGCGCCGTCGAAAAGCCGATGCTCGGCCGCTATCAGCTCGAGCGCGAGCTGGGCAAGGGCGCGATGGGCGTGGTCTACCTGGGCCGCGACCCGAAGATCGGCCGTACCGTGGCCATCAAGACACTGGCGCTGTCGAGCGAGTTCGAGGGCACCGAGCTCGACGAAGCCCGCGCCCGCTTCTTCCGCGAGGCCGAGACCGCCGGCCGGCTGGCGCACCCGAACATCGTCACCATCTACGACGCCGGCGAAGAACACGACCTGGCCTACATCGCGATGGAGTTCCTCAAGGGCCGCGACCTGGTCGACCATGTCCGCGCCGACCAGCTGCTGGCGCCCGGCGCGGTGGTGTCCATCGGCATCCAGGTGGCCCAGGCGCTGGCTTATGCCCACGCGCAGAACGTGGTGCACCGCGACATCAAGCCGGCCAACATCATGTACGAGCCGCAGGCCGCGGCGGTCAAGGTGACCGATTTCGGCATCGCCCGCATCACCGATTCCAGCCGCACCCGCACCGGCATGATCTTGGGCACCCCCAGCTACATGTCGCCCGAGCAGATCGCCGGCCGCCGCGCCGACGGCCGCTCCGACCTGTACTCCCTGGGCGTCACCCTGTTCCAGCTGCTCACCGGCGAGCTCCCGTTCCGCGGCGACTCGATGGCTGAGCTGATGTACAAGATCTCCAACCAGGAGGCGCCCGACCTGTGCAGCCTGCGGCCCGAGCTGCCGCCGGCGCTGGCGGCGGTCCTGGCGCGCGCCCTGGCCAAGCAACCGGATGCGCGCTTTGCCGACGGCGAGGCCTTCGCCGCGGAGCTTCGCGCCTGCCTGCCGCTGGTCGCCGGGCTGGTGGCTGCGGCCCGGCCGGCCGCGGCCCTGGCGGGGACAGGGGCAGGCGCGGGTGGCGGTTCGGATGGCGGCGGCTATGATGCGACTCAACAGCTGGAGGCCCCCCGAGCGGCGGCCACCGCCGAGACCGCGCCGCCCACGCTCGCGACGGCCGCCGGGCGTACGCCGGGTGCCCACCGGCATGGCGACCCCGACGTCTGAGCCACTGGACCATGAACTACGACTTTTGCACGCGCACGGACGCGGGGCGCGCTCGGCCCAACAACGAGGACGCCGTCCTGGTGGACGAAGGTGTTCGCCTGGGCATCCTGGCCGACGGCATGGGCGGCTACAACGCCGGCGAGATCGCCAGCAGCATGGCCACCACCTTCATCCGCACCGAGCTGGGCCGCTGGCTGGAGCAGGCGGGCCGCCAGGCCAATGCCCGCGAGGTGCGCCGCGCCATGGAAATCTGCGTCGAGAACGCCAACCGGGCCATCTTCAACGCGGCGCATGCCAATCCGCACTATGCCGGCATGGGCACGACGCTGGTCATGGGCGTGTTCCAGGACGCCCGGCTGATGGTGGGCCACATCGGCGACTCGCGCTGCTATCGGATGCGCGACGGCCAGCTGAGCCAGGTCACGCGCGACCATTCTCTGCTGCGCGAGCAACTCGACGCCGGGATCATCACCCCGGAGCAGGCCGCCGTGTCCACGCAAAAGAACCTGGTCACCCGCGCGCTCGGCGTGGAGGACGCGGTCATGCTGGAAGTCAACGAGATCCGGGTCGAGCCCGGCGACTGCTTTCTCATGTGCTCCGACGGTCTCAACGACATGCTCGACGACGAGGCCATCGCCGACATCCTGCGCCTCGATGCTTCCCTGCAGGACAAGGCGACGCGGCTGGTCGATGGGGCCAATGCCAACGGCGGGCGCGACAACATCACGGTGTTGCTGGTCCAGGCCGGGGTGGCCAAGCCGAGGGGCGGGTTGATCTCGCGCTGGTTGGGAAAATGATCGCCGGCTCGCAGCGCCGCGAATTCACGAACGATAAAACAGGAGCGGGACCATGCCGAAGTTGATCATGTCCATCGACGGTGTCGTGATCAAGGAGGTGCAGCTGACGAAGGACCGTACCACCCTCGGACGGCGGCCCTACAACGACATCGTCATCGACAACCTCGCGGTCAGCGGCGAGCACGCCGTGCTGGAGATGAAGGGTGCGGAAGTCGAGCTCGAAGACCTCAACAGCACCAACGGTACCTACCTCAACGGCAAAGCGGTCAAGCGCCAGGCCCTGCAGCACAACGACAGCATCGAGATCGGCAAGTACAAGATCAAGTACTTCAGCGAGAACGCCGTCAGCGGTTTCGACAAGACGCAGTTGATCCGTCCGGGCGCGGCCGGTCTTGCCGCCGCCGCCGCGGCCGAGCACAAGGGTGTGATCAAGGTGCTCAATGGCGCCGCGGCCGGCCGCGAGGTGCCACTGGTCAAGGTCGTCACCACCATCGGCAAGCCCGGTGTCGCGGTGGCCGCCATCACCCGCAGGCCGCAGGGCTATGTCGTCTCGCACGTCGACGGCAGCGCGCGCGCCACCCTCAACGGATCGCCGGTGGGCAGCGACGCGGTGCCGCTCAAGAGCGGCGACCTGATCGAGTTGGCCGGCATCCAGATGCAGTTCTCGCAGGGCTGACGTGGCCACGGCGCCGTCGCCCGCCCGTCGGCTGCGTTGGCCCCGGATCGACGTGGTCCGCCGGCACTGGCGCCGCGTGGCCATCACGCTCGTGCCGCTGGCCTTCGCGCTGCTGCATGCCAGCACCCTGATGCCGATCGGCTTTCTGCAGCGGCTTGACGACATCCTCTATGACGCGCGGCTTCGCGCCGCCATGCCGCGCACGCTCGACGATCGGATCGTCATCGTCGACATCGACGAGAAGAGCCTGGGCGAGGTCGGCCGCTGGCCCTGGAGCCGTCACCACATGGCACGCCTGGTCGACGAGCTGTTCGACCGGCAGGGCGTGGCCGTGGTCGGCTTCGACGTGGTGTTCGCCGAGGCCGACGACAGCTCCGGCCTCAAGCGCTTGCGGCAGCTGGCCGAGTCGGACTTGCGCGACCAGCCCGGCTTCGCCGCCCGCCTGCGCCAGATCGAAGGCGCGCTCGACTACGACGCGCTGTTCGCCCAATCGCTGCGGCAAAAGCCCGCCGTGCTCGGCTACTACCTCAGCAGCGAATCGCAGGGGCATACCTCGGGTGTGCTGCCGGCCCCGGCCATGCCCGCCGAGAACCTGGCCGGCCGCCCGATCCGCTTTACCAGCTGGAACGGCTTTGGCAGCAACATCGAATCGATCGCCGCCGCGGCCCCCATGGCCGGTTACTTCAACCCCATCGTCGACCGCGACGGCGTGGTGCGTTCGATCCCGCTGCTGGCCGAATACCAGGGGCGCTACTACGAGTCGCTGTCGATGGCCATGTTCCGCATGCTGGTCGGCCTGCCCTCGATCGAGCCGGTGTTCGCCACCGATTCGCGCCGCTACCAGGCGCTGGAGGCCTTGCGGCTGCGCCTGGGCGACAAGTCCGCCGACATCCCGGTGGCCGATGGCGTCACCGCACTGGTGCCCTTCCGCGGCCCCGGCGGGCCCGAGGGCGGCTCGTTCCGCTATGTGTCAGCCGGCGACCTGGTGGCCAAGCGCCTGCCCGAGGGCAGCCTGGCTGGCAAGGTCATCCTGGTGGGCACCACCGCACCGGGCCTCAAGGACGTGCGCATCACGCCGGTCGGTGAGGCCTACCCCGGCGTGGAAACCCATGCCAACCTGATCTCGGGCCTGCTGGACGCCCGCATGCAGGTGCGGCCCGACTACGCCGTCGGCTACGACGTGGTAGTGCTGCTGATCGCCGGCCTGCTGCTGGCCATCGCCCTGCCGCTGATGTCGGCGACGCGGGCCATGCTGCTCAGCGCATTGGTGGTGCTGGCGGGGGTGGCGCTCAACGTCTGGCTGTACACCGGCGCCGACCTGGTGCTGCCGCTGGGGGCCTTCCTGTTCATGGCCGTCACCGCCTTCGGCCTGAACATGAGTTACGGCTACTTCGTCGAAAGCCGCAACAAGCGTGAGCTGGCCAACCTCTTTGGCACGTACGTGCCGCCCGAGCTGGTCGACGAGATGGTCAAGGATCCGGACAGCTACAGCATGGAGGCGGCCAACCGGGAGCTCACCGTGATGTTCAGCGACATGCGTGGCTTTACCACGCTGTCCGAGCAGATGGAGCCCACGCAGCTGCAGGCCCTGCTCAACGACGTGTTCTCCCGCCTGACCGACGTGATCCGGGCCAACCGCGGCACCATCGACAAATACATGGGCGATTGTGTGATGGCCTTCTGGGGCGCGCCGGTCGACACACCCGACCACGCCAGCCTGGCTGTCAAGGCCTCGCTGGAGATGGCCAAGGTGGTCGAGGACATCAACGCCGAGCACGTGGCCAAGGGCATCCCGCAGATCGGCGTCGGCGTCGGCATGAACACCGGGCTGATGTGCGTGGGCGACATGGGCTCGCATGTGCGTCGCGCCTATACCGTGATCGGCGACGCGGTCAACCTCGGCTCGCGCCTGGAGGGCCTGTCCAAGCAGTACGGCGTGGTCATTGTCGCCAGCGAGACCACCCGCGCGCAGGCCCCCGGCTTCGTCTGGCAGGAGCTCGACAAGGTGCGTGTCAAGGGCAAGGCGCAGGCCGTCGCCATCTACGAGCCGCTGGCGGCGGGTGAGGGCGGCGAGACCGCCACCGAGGAGCTGCGCACCTGGGGCGCCTTCCTGCGCGCCTACCGTTCACAAAGCTGGGAGACGTGCGAGATGCTGCTGGTCAAGCTCAAGGAGTCGAATCCGGACAAGGACCTCTATGCGCTCTACGCGCGGCGTGTAGAGTCCTTGCGCAAGCTGCCCTTCGATCCGTCATGGGACGGCGCCACCAACTTCGATACCAAGTGAGGAGCGATCGATGAAGATCCGCGTGCTCGGCTGCTCTGGAGCGATCGCCCAAGATTGCCGCACGACCTCGTTCCTGGTCGACCACGACATCCTGCTCGATGCCGGCACCGGCGTGGGCGACCTCACGCTCGACGAAATGATGGGCATCGAGGACGTGCTGCTGACGCACTCTCACCTGGATCACATCGCCGCCCTGCCGCTGATGGTCGACGCCATCGGCTCGCGCCTGACGCGCCCGCTGCGCATCCTGGCGCTGCCGCAGACCATAGCGGCCCTCAAGGCCCATGTGTTCAACAACGTCATCTGGCCCGACTTCAGCCGCATCCCCACGCCCGAGCGGCCCTTCATCCGCTTCGAAGAGATCCACTTGGGCCAGCTGCTGGAGATCCGCGGCCGCCAGATCGAGGTGCTGCCGGCCGTTCACACCGTGCCGGCGGTGGGCTATGCGGTACGCGCCGGCGAAGGCGGCGACAACTGGGTGTTCTCCGGCGACACCGGCCGCAACCCGGCCTTCTGGCGGCGGGTCAATGCCTTGCCGGTCGCGATGTTGGTGATCGAGACCGCCTTCAGCAACCGCGAAAAAGAGCTGGCCGACCTGAGCCGGCACCTGGCGCCGCAGTCCCTGGCCGAGGAGCTGGATCTGATCGCCCCCGGCAAGACCATGCCGATCTACATCACCCACACCAAGCCGGCCGAGACGGCCACGATCATGGAAGAGATCCGCCTGTTCGACAGCAGCCACTCCGGCGTCCACGACATCCGCTGGCTGTACGCCGGACAGGAGTTCGAGATTTGAGCCGCCGCCCGGCCGCGCGTGCGAAGGCCTCGCCCTACGACGCGCTGGTCGAAGACGGCCTGGTCTCCGCCGACGAACTGCAAGATTGCCTGCGGCGCGCGGCGGCGCAGCGGCGCTCGCCCGAGCAGTTGCTGATCGCCGAGCACCAGGTGCCCGTGGCGCGCATCGGCGCGGCCCTGGCCAGGCATTTCGACGTGCCCTATGAGCCCTTCCAGCGCGGGCGGGTGCGCTCCGAGGCGCTGCAGGGGCTGCTGCGGCGCGAGTTCGTCGTCGAGCACGGCTGGATGCCGCTGGAAGAGTCGCCCGACGGCCTGGTCGTCGTCTGCACCGACCCCGAGCAGGTGCGGGCCGCGCGCGTGGTGCCGCAGGTGTTTGCGCGCAGCTCGCGTTTTGCCTGGCGGGTGACCACCGCCACCGAGTTCGGCCAGATGCTCGCCCAGCTCTATGGCGGCGGCGAGGGCGGCGCCATCGGCGACCTGCTCACCGACCTGAGCGTGCCGCTGGACGAAGACCCCGACAACGACGCCTTGCTCGAATCGGCCGCCGCCGACAACGAGGTGGTCAAGTTCGTCAACAAGCTGGTCGTCGACGCCTGGCAGCAGCGTGCCTCGGACATCCACATCGAGCCTGCGCCCGGCAAGGGCCGCACCGGCATCCGCTTTCGCGTCGACGGCACCCTGATGCCCTGGCTGGAGGTGCCCGCGCATTTCCGGCAGGCGCTGGTCACGCGGCTGAAGATCATGTGCGACCTGGACATCTCCGAGCGCCGCCGCCCGCAGGACGGCAAGATCCGCTTTCGCCGCTTCGGCCCGCTGGACATCGAGCTGCGGGTGGCCACCGTGCCCACCGCCGGCGGCGTCGAAGATGTGGTCATCCGCCTGCTGGCGGCCGGCGAGCCGCTGCCGCTGGAGCGCCTGAACCTCTCGCCGCACAACCACGAGCGCCTGCTGGCCACCGTCTCCAAGCCGCACGGGCTGTTCTACGTGTGCGGGCCCACCGGTTCGGGCAAGACCACCACGCTGCACTCCATCCTGCGCCAGATCAACACCCCCGAGACCAAGATCTGGACCGCCGAGGACCCGGTGGAGATCACGCACAAGGGCCTGCGCCAGGTGCAGATCAACCGCAAGGCCGGCATCGACTTCGCCATGCTCATGCGCGCCTTCCTGCGCGCCGACCCCGACGTGATCATGGTCGGCGAGTCGCGCGACGAGGAGACGGTGTCCATGAGCGTCGAGGCCTCGCTCACCGGGCACCTGGTGTTTTCCACCTTGCACACCAACTCGGCGCCCGAATCCATCGTGCGCCTGCTCGACATGGGCATGGACCCGTTCAACTTCGCCGACGCCCTGCTCGGGGTGCTGGCCCAGCGCCTGGCCAAGCGCCTGTGCGAGTGCAAGCAGGCTT
Source organism: Pseudomonadota bacterium (assembly GCA_040387815.1). Classification (GTDB taxonomy): domain Bacteria; phylum Pseudomonadota; class Gammaproteobacteria; order Burkholderiales; family Burkholderiaceae_C; genus Ramlibacter. Next base: position 10,468 of record JAZKDA010000009.1, read on the forward strand.
ATGCGCCCGAGGCCGACGAGGTGCGCGCCTTTGTCGCCGAATACGGCGACGCGCTGCGCCAGACGCCGGCCTGGCGTGCCGACCGGGCCGGCGCATCCAAGGCGCTGTACGAGGATTGGTTGCGCGAGCACGGGCGGCAGGGCCGGCTGTTTTTCCATCGCCCGCGCGGCTGCGAGCGTTGCCGCGACACCGGATACCGCGGCCGCATCGGCCTGCACGAGCTGCTGGTGGCCGACGACGCCGTCAAACGCCTGATCCAGGAGCGCGCCCGCGTCAGCGAGATTTTTGAGACCGGGGTGGGGCAGGGCATGCGCACCCTCAAGATGGACGGCATGGAAAAAGTCCTGCTCGGATTGACGGATTTGTCGCAGGTGCGGGCCGTCTGCATGCGCTGAAAATGACCTTCGGGGCGCCGTGTCTGACAAGATTGTCAGACGCCGCCGACAGAGGCGACGCAATTGTCGAGGCAGCCACCGTATAGTGTGCGGAAACGCACGATTGGAAACCTCTTGCAACCTGGCACAGCAGTTGCATGCAAGCTTCAAACCCAACCCGCTTATTCTTTTTTTTGGAGATCTCTATGAAGCGTCAACTGCAAAAGGGTTTCACCCTGATCGAACTGATGATCGTTGTCGCGATCATCGGCATTTTGGCCGCCGTGGCCCTGCCTGCTTACCAGGACTACACCAAGCGGGCCAAGATGTCCGAAGTGGTTCTGGCCGCGTCGGCATGCCGCACGACCATCACCGAGGTGTACCAGTCCGGCTCGGCCACGCCCACCGCGAACGGCTGGGGCTGCGAGAACTCGGCGGCTTCCAGCAAGTACGTGGCCAAGGTTGAGACCGATGCCAACGGTGTGATCACCGTGACCGCCCAGGGCTTCAACGACACCGCCATCGACGCCAAGATCGTCGCGCTGGTTCCCTACCAGGACGACTCCGCCACCAAGACCGTTGCCAACCTCGGCTCGCCCGTGTTCAAGTGGGTCTGCGGCGGCGGTGCCACCACCATCCCCACCAAGTTCCTGCCTGGCTCCTGCCGCGGCTGATCTGGTTGATGTGTGATCCGAGGGGGGCCGTTCGCGGCCCCTTTTTCTTGGCGTTTTCAGTTCGTCATTGCGCAACACCATGGAGCTGAGCATCGTCATGCCGTGCCTGAACGAGGCGCGGACGGTTGAGCGCTGCGTCCGGGCGGCCCGCGCCTTCATTGCACGGGCCGGTGTCGAAGGCGAGGTGCTGGTGTCCGACAACGGCTCCACCGATGGCTCGCCAGCCCTGGCCGAAGCCGCGGGCGCCCGCGTGATCCAGGTCCACCGGCGCGGCTACGGCGCGGCTTTGCAGGCCGGCATCGAGGCCGCGCAAGGCCGCTTCGTGGTGATGGGCGACGCCGACGACAGTTACGACTTTTCAGCGTTGGACGCCTTCCTGGAACGCCTGCGCGCGGGGGCCGACGTGGTGATGGGCAACCGCTTTCGCGGCGGTATCGCCCCAGGGGCCATGCCGGCGCTGCACCGTTACCTGGGCAACCCGGTTCTCAGTTTTGTCGGCCGCCTGTTCTTTCGCGTCCCGATCGGCGACTTCCATTGCGGCCTGCGCGGTTTTTCGCGCGAAGCCGTGCGGCGCCTCGCACTGGTGACGCCCGGCATGGAGTTCGCCTCGGAGATGGTGGCCAAGGCTGCCTTGGCGGGGCTTCGCATCGAAGAGGTGCCCACCACCCTGCGGCCCGACGGCCGCGATCGCCCGCCGCACCTTCGCACCTGGCGCGATGGCTGGCGGCACCTGCGCTTTTTGCTGCTGTTTTGTCCGCGCTGGCTGTTTCTCTATCCCGGCGTCGCCTTGCTGGCCCTGGGCCTGGCCGGCTTCGCCGCCTTGCAGCAAGACGGCCTTCGCTTTGCCGCCATCGGGCTGGACATCCACTCTCTGCTGTACATGGCCGCTGCCACCATCCTCGGCGCCCAGCTGGTCCAGCTGGCGCTGCTGACAAAGTGGGTGGGAGTGCTCGCCGGTATCGTGCCCAAGCCGGCCTGGGTGCGCCTGGCCGAGCGCACCCTCTCGGTCGAGGCCGGCCTGCTGTGCGGCGTGGCGCTGATGGCCGCCGGGCTGGTCTGGTCGGTGTCGCTGGTGTCGGCCTGGAGCCATGCCGGCTTTGGGCCGCTCGATCCGCGCACTGCCATGCGGGGCGCGATCCCCGCGGTCACCCTCCTGATCCTGGGCATGCAGGCGGCCGCCGGGTCGCTGTTTGCCGGCGCGCTGCGAATGAGCTGGGATTCGATGCCCGCCGCCCGCGATTGACATCCCGACCCATGTCGATACCACCGCCCTCCGCCCGCGCCTTGCGCTGGGAGCCCTGGCTGGTCTGGCTGGTCGGCATGCTGGCCTTCGCCAGCGTGCCGGTCTACCTCGGCCACATCGGCCTGAGCTGGGACGCGCTCAACCACCACATCTACCTGGGCTGGGTGGCCGAGCAACCCCGCTTCGACCGCGACCTGGCGGCCGCCGGCAACCAGGCCTACCAGTATCCCTACCTGTACTGGCCGGTCTACAAGTTGGCCATGGCCGGCGCGTCCGGCGTCACGGCCGGCGTGGTGCTTGCGCTGCTCCAGGCCCTGTCCGTGCCGCCGGTGTGGATCGTCGCGCGTTGGGTCTGCCCTGGCGCGACCTGGATCGACCTTGTCCTTAGGCTGATGGCCGTGGTCCTGGCATTTCTGGGCGGGCTGGGCCTGTCCTTGCTCGACTCCACCTCGAACGACATGCTGGCCACCATCCCCTACCTCTGGGCCGTGGCACTGGGCGCGTTGGCGCTGTCCACGCCGGAACGTGTGCGGGCGCGGCGCCTGACCTATGCCTCGGGGCTGATGGCCGGCGTTTCGGTCGCCTTCAAATTGAGCAATGGTCCACTGGCATTGGTGCTGCCCTTGCTGTGGTGCCTGAACACAGGCGGTCCGCGCGAGGCGCTGCGCCGCGTCATTGGCGCCGGACTGGCCGCGGCCCTGGGCTGCCTGCTGGCCTACGGGGCATGGGGTTGGCAGCTGTGGCATTACGCGGGCAACCCGATCTACCCCTTCTATGACGACTACTTCGACGGCCTGCGCGCCGTCCTGGGGTGGCGGCCATGATCCGCTTCCAGCCCGACGATTGGGTGGATGTCCTCATGCGCCCCTTCGACATGGTTTCACCTGAAGCCAATATGTACGTCGAGATCGCGGCCCCGGACATCCGGATGGCGGCCGCCGTGGTGCTGGGATTGCTGGCTTTGGTCGCCTGGCGGCGTACCCGTGCGCCGCGCGGGCCGGTGCTCGCGCTGCTGGCCCTGGTCATTGCGGCCATGGTGCCCTGGCTGTCCACCACCGGCAACGGGCGCTATTTCCTGCCCGTCCTGGTGTTGCTGGGCCCCTTGTGCATCGGCCTGGTACGCCTGCTGCCCGTGACCGCCCCGTTCCGCCTGACGCTGGCGGGCCTGCTGCTGGCCTTTCAGTGCTTCCTGCTGTCGCAGGCCACGCCCTGGAACAGCTGGTCTTTCGGGCCCTGGCGCGAGGCGCCCTACTTCGCCCTGGAGACGCCGCCCCAGACCCAGGACGTGACCTACATCACCCTCTCGAACATTTCGTATTCGCTCATCGCGCCGCGGTTTCCGCCGCAGGTGAGCTGGGTGAACCTGGCGGTCGGATTTCCTGGCGAGCGTGATCGCGTGGCCTTGGGCAAGGTTCTGGCCGGGCCTCGGCCGCTGGTCCTGGTGGCGCCGTCGATTCCGTCACAAACGCAGGCCGACGGCCAACCCTCCAGTGCCGTGCGCGAGGCTTTTGCCGGCCTGATGGTCGACCACGGCCTGTCCGTTGCGCCCGATGCGCGTTGCACGCTGCTGCGTTCCGCGGGGCTGGCGGCCGTGACGCTGCGCACCGACCCGACCGAGGCCGAGGCGGCGCTGATCGGCTTCTGGATGTGTCCGCTCCAGTACGACCCGGCTGCCGTGAAGCCGCGTCCCGCGCCCGAGCGCCTGCGGGTCGACACGGTGTTCGAGACGGTCGAGCGGCTGTGCCCGCGATTCTTCCCGCCGGGGGAAACCGGCACGCTGCGTATCGCCGGCGGCTACCTGCGTCAGTACGGCAGCTCCGACACCAAGGTGTATGTGTTCGACACCGGCCAAGTCCTTTACAAGTTCTGGCGCAGCATCAACCCCGAGATGATCGGCACGCAGGACCAGGTGCTGGCCGGGCAGGCACGCATCGACTGCACCCGGATCCGCGCGCCCAACTGGCGCAAAGGCGGGCTCTGAGCGGCCGCCGCGCGGCACGCCGCCTCAGGACAGCGATCCCAGGACGTCTTGCACCTGCCGCGCCACCCGCTCCCAGCTGTATTCGCGCGCCCGCAGGGCGCCGCGCTGGGCAAGCTGCTCGCGCAGCGGCGCGTCCTCGGCCACGCGGTCCATGGCCTGCGCGAGCGCGTCGGTGTCGTGCGGTTCCACAAGCAGCGCGTTGCCGCGGCCGGCGATCTCGCCGGTGGAGGTGGCGTCGGCAGTGATTACTGGCGTGCCGCAGGCCATCGCCTCGACGATCGGCAGGCCGAAGCCCTCGTAGAGCGATGGAAACACCAGGGCAATCGCATCCCGGTACAGCTGCGCCAGTTGTTCGTCGTTCACGTGGCCGGCGAACCCGATGCGCTCGGCGATACCCAGGCCGCGCGCGATCGCCAGCGTCGGTTCGTCGGCGGTACCGGTAAACAGCAGGCGGTGCGACGGACCCGCGCGGCAGCGCTGGAAGGCCCGCAGCAGGCGCTCGATGTTCTTGTGAGATGCGCGCCGGCCCACATGCAGGAAGTGCCGCCCCGATGCGGGCGTTGGCGGCCCGGGCGTGAAGGCCGCCGACACGCCATTGCCGACCACGACGATATGCGCCGGATCCACGCCGGCCCACTCGACGATCTCGCGGCGCGAGTACTCGGACACCGTGAGCACCTTGCCGGCCCGCCGCACGGCCGGCCGCACGACGCTGGCGTAGTAGGCCCGGCGCAGCAGGCTCGACTCGCCGGGCACGCGCAGGTGAATCAGGTCGTGGATGGTGAAGGCAAACGGGATCGGGCTGCGCAGCGGCGGATTGAAGCCGGGCGAAAAGTAGCACCCTTGCCGCTGGCCGGCCAAGGCCAGGGAAATCGCCAGCGACGAGGCCAGCGGATCGATCGGCGAGAGCTTGGCGCCCGCGATGCGCAGCGGCACCACGCCAGGCAGGCGGTCCTTCATTTCCGCGGCGAAGCGGCCGATGCCATGCGCGCCGACCCAGCGGTCGTCGAAGTAGACGGGGTGCAGGGCCGTCATGCCGCGCCGCCGTGCACCCATGCGCGGGCGGCGGTGCGCCAGCGCTTTGGTCCGATAATTCGCAGCGGCTTCAAGGGGTTGGGCATGGGGCGGGTGGCGGCTGGGGTTCGGTGGCTGGGATCGATGATAGGGGCACGGATGACATCGTTGGTGCCGGGCAGGCAGGCCCGCTGAATGAGCACGCGCTATCGCCTGGCCTATGTGCACGAGTGGCTCACCGAGTGGGGCGGCTCCGAGGACGTGCTGCGCGCCATGCTGCAAAGCGTTCCCTCGGACAGCCTTTACGCCACCATCGACTTTTTATCCGACGCCCATCGCGCGCGGCTCGGAGGGCTGCATGCCCGCACCACCTTCCTGCAACGCTTTCCCTTCGTACGCGAGCATTTCTGGAAGTACCTGCCAATCACGCCGCTGGCCGTCGAATCGCTCGACCTGTCCGAGGCGCAGGTCATCGTCTCGGGCTCGCACGCTTTCGCCAAAGGTGTGCTGACCACCGCGAACCAATTGCACCTCTGCTATGTGCATTCGCCCATGCGCTGGGCCTGGGACCTGCATCACGAATACCTGCGCGATTACGGCCTGGACCGCGGCTTCAAGAGCGTGCTGGCGCGCTACCTGTTTCATCGGCTGCGCCAATGGGACCGGCAGACCGCGAACAACGTCGATCTGTTCCTGGCCAATTCGCACCATGTGCGCCAACGCATCTGGCGTACCTACCGCCGGCCCGCGCGGGTGTTGTATCCGCCGGTGCGCACCGCCCGCTTCCAGTTGCAGACCGTCCGCGACGACCATTACGTCACTGTCTCGCGCCTGGTGTCGTACAAGCGGGTCGACCTGATCGTCGAGGCCTTCCGCAGCCTGCCGAGCAAGAAGCTGGTGGTCATCGGCGACGGGCCCGAGTTGCCGCGCTTGCGTGCCAACTGTCCACCCAACGTGCAGCTGATGGGGTTTCAGAGCGACGAGGTCGTGCAACGCACCATGGGCTCGGCGCGCGCGTTCGTTTTTGCCGCGCATGAGGACTTCGGCATTTCCCCAGTCGAGGCCCAGGCCTGCGGCACGCCGGTCATCGCCTACGGTGTCGGCGGCGCCACCGAGACCGTGCGCGATGTGCGCAGCCAGCCACGGCCCACTGGCCTGCTGTTCGCGCACCAGACCTCCGCCAGCCTGGTCGAGGCGATCGAGGCCTTCGAGGCCTGCGCCGCGCGGATCGATCCGCACGACTGCCATGCCTGGGCCCAGCGTTTTGGCGAGGAGCGTTTTACCGAGGCCTTCAGCGCCATCGTGGCGCAGGCCTGGGACGTGTGGCAACGCGACCCCGGTGAGGTGGAAGCGAGGCTGATCGAGTCATGAGCGATACGCGGGAGATGGCGCCTCGGCCCGGCCACGGCGCCCGTGCGGGCCTGGCGGCCTTGAGCGGCATTTTGGCCCTGGCCTGGCTGCTCAACCCGAGCTGGGGCCCGACCTCGCAGGTGCTGCAGGTCTGCGTCGCTGCCGCAGCCGCCCTGCTGTGGTTCGCCACCCGGCCGGCCGATGCGGCCGTCGCCGCGCGCGTGCTGGCGCTCGGGTGGTTCGTGGCGGCCGTGCTCAGCGCCCTGCTGGGCCTGGCGCAGTACACCGGACACTGGCCGGCGAGCGCCTGGGGCCTGAGCGGCGCGCCCCTGGGGGAGATCTACGCCAACCTGCGCCAGCGCAACCAGTTCGCCACCCTGATGGCCATCGGCCTGTGCAGCGCGCTGTTTCTGGTGCCCGGGGCCTCGCGTGGCCGGCGGGCCTTGTTGGCCCTGGCCGTGGTGTTGCTGTCGGTCGCCTGCGGCCTGACCAGCTCGCGCACCGGCGCGCTGCAGTGGTTGTTGGTCTGCATGGTCGTGTTGTCGCTGTCGTTTCTCAGGCGGGGATGGCCGCCGGCCTGGCGCTGGGGCGCGCTGGCGCTCGCGGGCTATGCGGCCGGCATCTGGCTGGTGCCCCCGCTGCTGGCGGCCTGGCTGGATGCGTCCTTCACTTCCTTGCTCACGCGGCTGGGCGAGGATGTGGGCTGCAACAGCCGGCGCGTGCTCTGGGCCAATGCGGTGCAGCTGGCCGGGCTGCGGCCCTGGTTCGGCTGGGGCCTGGGTGAGTTCGACTACGCGCATTACGCCACCTTGTTCGACGGCCCGCGCTTTTGCCGGATCGTCGACAACGCGCATAACCTGTTCCTGCAGGTCGCGGTCGAGGCGGGCATCCCGGCGGCCGTGGCGCTGCTCGCTTTGTTCGGGTTCATCGTCTGGCGCGCCAGGCCCTGGCGCGAACGCGACCCCGGCCGCGTCCTGTGCTGGGCGGTGATCGCCCTGGTGCTGCTGCATGCGATGGTCGAGTACCCGCTGTGGTATGGGCCCTTCCAGTTGGCCTTGCTGCTGGCGGCCACGCACTTGTGGCGCACCCGGCCGGGTGCGGCCCGGGGCGTGGCGGCCGCACCGCGCCGGGCGATGTGCGCGGTGGGGGCCGTGGCGCTGGCCGCCGCGGTGTGGGACTACCACCGCGTTTCGCAGATCTTCCTGCCACCGGCCGAGCGCAGCGGCGTCTATGCCGACGATCCCCTGCGTCACGCCTGGCGCAGCCCCTTGTTCCGGCCGCAGGCCCGGTTTGCCGGCTTTACCCTCACGCCGCTGACCCGGGCCAATGCCGCTGAAATGGCCCTGATGGGCGAGCGTGTGCTGCACTACTCGCCCGAGCCGGGTGTGGTGCGCAAGTTGATCGAGGCCCTGCTGCTCACCGGACAGGACGAGGCCGCGCAATGGCATCTGGCGCGATTTCGCGTGGCGTTCCCGATTGACTACGAGCGCTTCATCCGCAGCCGCGCGGCGGCGCTGTCATCCTGACGCGCGCCGCGGCGTTTGAATCGGGCCCCCTTTTCCCCAGACTCGCAATTCATCGCATCGACCAATGACCACCGCAAGTCTTGCCCCACGATTTTCCTGGCGCGACCGCGTGCGCGCCGCCACCCTGCACCTGGCGCTCAGCGCCCTCGTCGCCGCCCTGGCGGCGGTGGCGGTGTTCTGGCTTTGGTATCCGGCGCCTTACGGCCAGCTGGCAGGCGGCCGTGAACTGTTCACGCTGCTGGTCACGGTGGATGTGATCATGGGGCCCTTGATCACGCTGGCCGTCTTTGACCGGCGCAAGCCCTGGCCCGCTCTGCGGCGCGACCTGGCCGTGGTCGGTTTGCTGCAGCTGGCCGCGCTCGGCTATGGCCTGTGGACGGTGGCGGCGGCCCGGCCGGTCCATCTGGTCTTCGAATTCGACCGCTTTCGCGTCGTGCATGCCATCGACATTCCAGACGAGTTGCTCGCCAAGGCGCCGCCCGGGGTGGTGGCCCATCCATGGCGCGGCCCCACGCCGCTCGCCGTGCGCGAATTCAAGGACGCGCGGGAGGACTTCGAAGCCACGATGGCCGCCGTCAATGGCCTGGCGCTGGCCGCGCGGCCCGACTTGTGGCAAACGTATGAAGCGGCGCGCCCGCGTGTGCTCGCGGCGGCCCAACCCGTGGCACGCCTGAAGGAACGCTTTCCCGCCGCCGCCGCCCAGGTCGACAGCGCCCTGGCGGGCCTGGGCCGCTCCGCCGAGGGCACGGCCTGGCTCCCGCTGATGGGCCGGCGGGACGCCTGGACCGTGCTGCTGGACGCACGCACCGCCGCCGTGGTCGGATTCGTGCCGCTCGATTCGTTCTGAATCGCCGATGATGCGGGCCATGACCGAATCGATCGAACCGTTCGAGCTGCACATCCCCGACGCGGATCTGGCGGACCTGCAACGCCGCCTGGCCGCCACGCGCTGGCCCGATGCGGCCACGGTGCCCGACTGGTCACAGGGCGTGCCCTTGCCGGCCCTGCGGGCGCTGGTGGCGTACTGGCAGGACGGCTATGACTGGCGCCGCTGCGAGGCGCGCCTGAACGGCCTGGGCCAGTACCGCACGTCCATCGACGGGCTGGGGATCCACTTCCTGCACGTGAAATCGCGGCACCCGAATGCGCTGCCACTGCTGCTCACGCACGGCTGGCCCGGCTCGGTGATCGAGTTCCTCAAGGTGATCGGCCCGCTGGTCGACCCCCTGGCGCACGGCGGTACCGACGCGGATGCCTTTCACGTCGTCATCCCGACCCTGCCTGGGTTCGGCTTCTCGGACAAGCCCCAGGGCACCGGCTGGAACGTCGAGCGCATCGCCGCCGCCTGGGTGACGCTGATGCAGCGCCTGGGTTATCGGCGCTACGTTGCCCAGGGCGGCGACTGGGGGTCGGCGGTCACCTGCGCCATGGGCGCCTTGCGGCCACCGGGGCTGGCCGCTATTCACCTGAACCTGGTCATGGCGCCGCCACCGCGCGAGGCGATAGCCGATGCGGAGTCGCAGGAAGCGCTGGCCGCCGCGAAGCGGCATCAGCGCCATGAAACCGGCTACGCGCGCCAGCAAGCCACGCGGCCGCAGACCCTGGGCTATGCCCTGGCCGATTCACCGGTGGGGCAGGCGGCCTGGATCTACGAGAAGTTCCAGTGCTGGACCGATTGCCAGGGCGAACCTGAGCGCGTGCTCAGTCGCGACGAGATGCTCGACAACATCATGCTGTACTGGCTGCCCGACGCGGCTGCCTCGTCGGCCCGGCTGTACTGGGAGAGCTGGCGCGGCAAGCCGCATGCGGTCGACATCCCCGTGGCGGTCAGCCTCTTCCCGCGCGAACTCAGCCGGCCACCGCGCCACTGGGCCGAAAAGCTGTTCAGCCAGATCGTCTACTGGAACAAGGTCGAGCGCGGCGGCCACTTCGCCGCCTTCGAGCAGCCGGCGCTGTTCGTGCGGGAGTTGCGGGAGGCGTTCAGGTTCTTGCGGATGCAGGCCTGACGTCGGTTCAACGCCGGTCGTCCGCCTCACGCGCATGGGCTTGCGCGTCAAGAATGAGCGTGCGCCACCGGCGAACTTGCTGTGGCGTCAGGCCCGGCAGCAGGTCATGACGTTCATCCGGATCCCGCGCGACGTCGTACACCGATTCGGCGCGGCGGCGGGTGTCGACCACGAACTTCAACACGGACGACGACTGCGCCCCCGGGGTGATAAGGGCGATCTGGGTGCCCTGTTGGCTCAAGATGGGGGGCATCGTTTCGCTCGACAGCGCATGCTGCAGCGGCGCGCCTTGCCACGTCTTGGGTATCGGGATGTGAAGCGCCGCCAGGACCGTCGGCGCCACATCGACCTGCGATGCGATCGTGCGCCCCCGCGCAAGCGCTGGTCCGGCGGAGCCGGTGCGCATGACCAGCAGCGGAATTCGAACCACCGCCTCGCGCAGCGTCTTGGTGTGGCCGAAAAGCCCGCCTTCGCCGACCAGCTCGCCATGGTCGGCGGTCACGATCACCAACGCATCGCGCAGCACCCCCTTGCGCTCGAGCACCTCCATCAGCCGGCGAATATGGGTGTCGGCTTGTAGAACGCCGGTGTCGTAGTGGTTGACGAAAAACGGCAGGTCGTCGGCGGTGGGGCGGGCCAGAGCGAATTCACCAGTCGCCGCGTAGTAGCTTTTCGTGGGGCCGAAGGGCGCGGGGTCCGCCAGCGCGCGTCGGCCCAGCACGTGGTTGGCCATGAGGTGGAAATGGAAGAAGTTCTTGTCCACGCGCTTGAGCGGCAGATTCTCCAGGGCTTCGATGACGCTGCTGTCGTCGTTGATCAGGCCACCCGAGTCCCGCGAGCTGTCGAAGTACGTGTCGACAGTGCCATACACCTGTCGAAGGTCGTAGAAATTCGTGTGGTCACCGCTCAGCAGCAGATGTGTGTCGTAACCCGTTGCGGGCAAGCACTTCGATCAGCGTGATGGGTCTGGCAACCGCCTGGTGTACATAGCGTGAAGCCAGAATGCCGAGGATCCCGCAGGAAGACTCGGCGCAGACGCTGTAGGCGTGGGGTACGACGCTGATCTTTCCCTCCCGTGCCAACTGGCTCAGGTAGGGGGTAGTGTTTCTGGCGTAACCGTAGGCGCCCATGCTTTTTGCGCGCAGGGCATCGACCATGACCAGGACGACGTTGGTCGGCCCCACGCCAGAACTGGCGACGTAGGCCGCGCGCTCATCGTCCTCCTGCTGGGCCAGCCGCCGGGAGGCCGGGTTGTGGTGCGTTTGCCGCCGCTGAGCGAGCAGATGGGTGTTGAATGTGCTTGCCACCGGCTCGCCGGATTCGATCGGCGGAAAATTCACGAAACGCCAGAAGAAAAGTGAGGCGGCGCACAGGAAAAGAGCCGCGCCAGCCAGGCGCAGGCCGTGACAGGATGGACGCGCGGGCGTGGGCGCGGCCCAGTCATGCTTGACGATGATCTTGTGCACCAGCCAGGACAAGCCAATGAAGCAGATCGCCGCTGCCGCGACGATCGCATAGGCGCCGGCGCCAAGCACAGCGATCAACTCGGTCGCGCGCCAGAGGTAGGTTGCGATCAACCCCCATGAGACCAATCGCCCCCATGCGCCAAAGCCGGCGATGGCGACAAGGTAGTAGGCCCACAACAGCCATAGGGCGGTGGCTGTCAACAGCGCGCCGATCAGGTTCGACCCGGACCGCGGCACAACGCGGTGCAGCAGCGCTCGGGTCGCCGCGACCGAGCCGGCGACGATCAGTACGAGTGCGAGGTGGGCGTAGGCCGCAGACATGGGCGCCGCGGCCCGCTCCAGGTACGTCCGCAGAAACAGCCCCGCCGGGACAAGCCACAGCAGGGCCTCGATCGCAAACGTTGCGAGCGGGTTGCGCAGCCTCAAACGTCGCCGCCAGCCTGCCAGTGTCCCGACTTGCCGCCCCGCTTGTCCAGCAGGCGCACGTCCTCCATCACCATTCCTCGGTCCACCGCCTTGCACATGTCATAAATGGTGAGCAGCGCCACCTGCACCGCGGTGAGCGCTTCCATCTCGACCCCGGTCACGCCTACCGTCTCGGCGCTGGCGACGCAGCGCACACTGTTGCCGCTTGGTTCCAATTCAAACTCGACTGTTACGCGGGTCAGGGGAACCGGATGGCACAGGGGAATCAAATCAGAGGTCTTCTTGGCCGCCTGGATGCCGGCGATGCGGGCAATGCCCAGCACGTCGCCCTTCTTGGCGCCGCCGGAAGCGATGATCTGCAATGTGGCCGCCTGCATGCGAATGCGACCCTGGGCCGTCGCGATGCGGTGGCTGGGGGCCTTGGCGGACACGTCCACCATGTGCGCCTGGCCCTGCGCGTCAAAATGCGTCAATCCACTCATGAGGGTGCCGGAAGTCCTGGATGAATGATTCGATGATACGTGCCCGCTGGGCGCGCACGCTGGTGTTGGTGGCGGCCCTGGCCGGGGCGGTGCAGCCGATGGCCTTGCACGCCCAGTTGCCCGCCATGGGCGACGGCGGCGATCTGTCGCTGGGTGCCGAGCGGCGCCTGGGCGACCGCATCGCGCGGGAGCTGTTTCGCGACCCCGACTATCTGGACGACCCGGTGTTGGCCGATTATGTGCAGGGCTTGTGGCAGCGCCTGCTGGCCGCGGCCCGCCAGCGTGGCGATCTGAACGCCGAGCTGGACCAGCGCTTCGCCTGGCAGGTGCTGCTGGGCAAAGACCGCAGCATCAACGCCTTCGCGCTGCCGGGCGGCTGGCTGGGGATGAACCTGGGCCTGCTGGCGGTCACCAGCACTGGCGACGAGGTGGCGTCGGTGCTGGCCCATGAGCTCAGCCACGTGACCCAGCGGCACATCTCACGCCTGATGACGCAGGAAGAGCGGCAGACACCCTGGTTGATCGGCGCCATGATCCTCGGTGTGCTGGCCGCCAGCAAGAACCCGCAGGCTGCCAGCGCCGTCATCACCGGCGGGCAGGCGGTGGCGGCGCGCAACCAGCTGACCTTCTCGCGCGACATGGAGCGCGAGGCCGATCGTGTGGGTTTTGGCGTGCTCACGCAGGCGGGGTTCCAGCCGCAGGCCTTTGCCAGCATGTTTGACAAGCTGCAGCATGCCTCGCGGCTGAACGACAACGGCGCCTTTCCCTACCTGCGCACCCACCCGCTGACCACCGAGCGCGCAGCCGACATGCAGTCGCGCCAGGCCCTGGTGGAGCGCGGCGCTGCACCCGCCAGCGCCGACCTGGAGCACGCGCTGATGGCGGCGCGCGCGCGGGCCCTGTCGGCCGGCGGTGTCGATGCCCTGCGCACCCTGCAGCGCGACGCCGACGGCCTTCCGGCCCAGGCCGACGCCACCCGTCGCGCCGCCGCCTGGTACGGCGCGGCCCTGGCCTCGGCCCGGCTGCGCGAGATGCCGGCGGCCTTTCGCTATGTTCAGCGGCTGGCCTCTCCGCAACCCGCCGACGGCCAGGCCGGCCGGGCGGTGCGCCTTCTGGAGGCCGAGCTCGCCCTCATGGGCGGCGATGCCGGCCGCGCGGCCGCGTTGCTGCCGCTGGGCGGTGGCAGCCGCGCGGAAATGCTGCTGTCGGCCCAGGCGGCGCTGCAGACCGGCCGCGCCGGCGAGGCCATGCAG
>JAZKDA010000009.1:24272-26526 GCA_040387815.1 Pseudomonadota bacterium
CGGCCGCTGGACGCAGCGGCCTGGCGCTTGCTGGGGCGCGCGGCCACGGCGCAGGGGCAGACGCTGCGCGCCGTGCGGGCCGAGGCCGAGGCGCAGGTGGCCACGCTGGATTATTCGGCCGCGATGGACCGCCTGCGCGCGGCGCAGGAGCTGGCCCGCAAGGGCGGGGTGGACCACATCGAGGCGTCGATCATCGACACCCGCGCGCGCCAGGTGCAGGCGCTACTTCGAGAACAGGCGCTCGAGCGCTGAATCGATGATGAGGCCGAGCACCGAGTAGATCAGCGAGCCCAGCAAGGCCGCACCGAAGCCGGAGACGTTAAAGCCGCTGAGCAAGGCCGACGCGGCCCAGAACATCAGTGCGTTGATGACGAACAGGAACAGGCCCAGCGTGAGCACCGTGACCGGCAGGGTCAGCACCACCAGAATCGGCCGCACCACCATGTTGAGCAGGCCGATGACCAGGGCCGCGATCAGCGCACTGGTGAAGTCGGGCACCTGCACGCCTTGATAGACATAGGCCACGAACAGCAGGGCCACGGCACTGAGGAGCCATTTGGTGATCAACTTCATGCGGCGAGAATAGCATCGGCCCGGCACCGCCCGCGCCCCGGGCTATCATCCGCGACCCCTGATAACCATGGCCGCTATCCACATCACCGACATCGAGGCCGCCATCAACCACTGGCGCAAGCGCAAGCCCTCGCCCGATGGCGTGACGCTGGCGCCCGAACTGCGCGCCCTGGCAAAGGTGTATGCGCTGATGGTCTACCACCACGAGGACGAGGCGGCGGAAAAAGGCTTTCCGCCCGAGGCCTGGGCCGCCTGGAAAGCCTGGTACGACACCACCCCCGACACGCCCTGCATCGCGATCTGCTCGACCAGCCAGGGCGACGAGACCTGCAAGGGCTGTGGACGCAGCTTCGACGAGGTGCAGCGCTGGCCGGCCATGACGCCCGGCCAAAAACGCCAGACCTGGCGGCGCATCACGCTGGCCGGGTCGGCGTGGCGCTTCAATCGGTACAGTGAGCGGTCTGGCGAAACTCCCGTCGTTCCCGCGCAGGCGGGAACCCAGGCCCTGGCCGAGCGTAGCGACGGCACGTAACGCCGGCGGCACCTCGCTCCTGGATCCCCGCCTACGCGGGGATGACAGGGGACCCAGTGCGCAGTGCCACGCGCGCTACTTCCAGCGCACCGGCTCGACATCCACGCTGCGTTGGCTGTCGCCCAGGCTCAGCACGCCCTCCTGCACCGTGGCCTGAAGCTGCATGCTGCGGGCCGCCAGGGCCGCCAGCGCCTGGCTGTCCTGGGCCGGAATGCGCCAGACCCGCAGCCGCTCCAGCCGCGTGAGCTTGGTCTCGATGCCGCGCCACCAGATCTCGGCGGCGTTGGAAAAGCAGTACACCCGCACTTCGTCAGCCTTGCTGCAGGCGCGCACCAGCGGCTTTTCCTCTGGCTGGCCGACCTCGATCCACAGCCGGGTGCGGCCGGTGAAGTCGCGCAGCCAGACGTCCGGCTCGTCCGGGTCGGACAGGCCGGCGCCAAAGGCCAGCTGGCCGTCGCCGCCGCACGTGTCCTGCAGCGCGTGCGCGTTGAGGGCCAGCGCCGCCAGGCGGACCATCATGCGCTCGTCGGTCTCGCTGGGGTGGCGGGCCAGGGTGAGCGCATGGTCGGCGTAGTAGCCGTGGTCGATGTCGGCCAACTGCACATGGGCCTTGAAGATGGTGGATTTGATGGCCACTTGGGGGGGCCGGGTCAGGCGCGACGCGCCAGTGCGGCCGCCATGCCCGTGTAGCTGGACGGGGTCATGTCCAGCAGGCGCTGCTTCTCGGCGTCGGGGATCTCCAGCGAGCGGATCAGTCCGTGCAGGTCTTCGGGCCGCACGGTCCGGCCGCGCGTGACTTCCTTGAGCTTCTCGTAGGCGCCCTGCACGCCGAAGCGGCGCATGACGGTCTGGATCGGTTCGGCCAGCACTTCCCAGGCGGCGTCGAGGTCGGCGTTCAGTGCTTCCTGGTTCAGCTCGAGCTTGGCCAGGCCGATCGACAGCGAGTGGTAGGCCAGCGCGGCGTAGCCCAGGGCCACGCCCATGTTACGCAGCACGGTCGAATCGGTCAGGTCGCGCTGCCAGCGGGAGACGGGCAGCTTCTCGGACAGGTGCCGCAGCAGCGCATTGGCCAGGCCCAGGTTGCCCTCGGCGTTCTCGAAGTCGATCGGGTTGACCTTGTGCGGCATGGTCGACGAGCCGATCTCGCCG
>JAZKDA010000010.1:0-2755 GCA_040387815.1 Pseudomonadota bacterium
CGGTACAGGATGCCCCGGCGCAGCCGCGAGCACAGGCTGCACATGGTCTTGCCCTCGGGGATCTTGTCTTTCACGATCGAGTAGGTGTCCTGGTTCTCGATGTGGAAAGGGATGCCCAGCGCCCGGAGGTATTCGGGCAGCACCTGCGCGGGAAAGCCCGGCTGCTTCTGGTCGAGGTTGACGGCCACGATCTCGAAGCGCACCGGTGCGCGCTGCTGCATCTTGAGCAGGATGTCGAGCAGGCCATAGCTGTCCTTGCCGCCGGACAGGCACACCATGACCTTGTCGCCTTCCTCGATCATGTTGAAGTCGACGATGGCCTGGCCCATCTGGCGGCACAGCCGCTTTTCGAGCTTGTGCGTCTCGCGCTCGATCTTCAGGTCTCGGGGGGCGGGGGTGGGATGCGGCTCGATCCAGACTGCGCTCATGGGGCGATTGTCTCACCCGGGCGGGGCAGCGCCTGTGCGCCGGCCGGCGCGGTTCTTCTGGATGATCGCCAGCACGATCAGGCCGTGGGCCAGCACCCGCATGCTATAGACCCACGGCGCCAGCTCATTGCCCTCACCCAGCACGGCCTGCACGACACGGATGCCCGCTTCGAGCCAGAACGACACGGCAAAGTACAGGAAGAAGCGGTCCCGCGAGCGCCACCAGAACTTGAAGAAGAACAGGCCGGCGATCGCCGAACCGAAGCCGATCGCACCCACCAGCGTGTGGTTCATGGTGTCATTCCTCCTCCCATACCAGGCCGAACAGCAGCAGCATGATCGCCGCCAAGGCCGTGAGCAATCGCCAGGCGCTCAGGTCGGCCGCCGGAAACACCAGCTTGTCCAGCACCAGCAGGACATTGTTGGCGGTCATCCCCGCAAAGCACAGGGCGCTCCAGAACAACAGCGGTGAGCGGCTGCCAAGCCAGGCGCGCGCAAGCATGACAAAGCAGGTCAGCGACGTCAGGGCGCACAGCAAATAGACCGTGGAGGCCATTACGACTCCTTTCGCCACACGAAGGCGTCCGCGAAGCGCCGCACACGTGTGTCTGATTGTTTGTGAATGAGTGTCGCCACGGTGACAACGTCATGGGCATAGTGGGTTGCCAGACGGTCCAGCAGATCGGCCAGTTCAGGCGACGACGGCTGATACCCGACGCCCGCCTGCGCCACCGGCGCGGTGGCGGCGACACCGGCGGCCACCGCGGCGTCGAGCAGGCTTGCCGCCGCGCTTTCAGACACGTACAGGCGCCGGGCCATGTCGGCGGCCGTCCAGTACCGCTGCGGCTGCGCGCGCAACAGCAGGATGGCCTCCAGATAGGGCACGGAGGGTACGTTGGTGACAACGAAGCGGCGCAGCTCTGGCGCTAGTTCCGGTCGCGACATGGCGACCTTTTTGAACTCCACATGGGCCGCAACTGTAGCGTCTTGGCTGATGCTTTAGCGCCACGTCAGCTCAGCAGTTCGAGCTTTTCCAGTTTTCATGAGCGCTTGCCGGAATCGTCCTACACGGGACGCTGCGCGGCCGACGGAAACTGTACAGCCGCGTGCTGGGCCGTCATGGAAAAAGGCCTTCACGCGCTGTTGCGCGCAGGTTGCCGCCGCCGCGCGCTGATCTCACAACAAGCGCATCCGAGTGGAGTTGACATGCAGCAGGATCTACAGCCTTCGATCAAGAAGAAGGTCAATCGGGGCGCGGCGGTGGTTGCCGTTCCATCCAGAATCAAGGCCAATGGCGGCCTGACATCCCTCCAGGCAGACGATGCGGCGAACAGCGCCGAGGTGCGATCGCGCCAGCTGCTGGCCGCCCTGACCGCGTTCTCCGTCGGCGACTTCAGTGCGCGCCTTCCCTCCGACTGGGACGCCATCGACGGGCGCATCGCGCTGGCCTTCAACCAGACGATCACCCTCGCGCAGCGCATCACCGACGAAGCCGCGCGACTGAGCGTCACCGTCGGTCGGGAAGGCCGGCTGATGCAGCGCATGTCCTCGCCCGGTGCGCTGGGCGGCTGGGCGGCGCAGGTCGACTCGCTCAATACCTTGATGGACGATCTGGTGCGCCCTACCACCGACATCGCCCGCACCATCGGCGCCGTCGCCAAGGGCGACCTGGGCCAGTCGATGGAACTGCAGGTCGACGGCCGGCCGCTCAAGGGCGAGTTCCATCGCTCGGCCAAGCTGGTCAACTCCATGATCGAGCAGCTGTCGGTGTTCACCTCCGAAGTCACGCGGGTGGCGCGCGAAGTGGGTACCGAGGGCAAGCTGGGCGGCCAGGCCAAGGTCAAGGGCGTGTCGGGGGTCTGGAAGGACCTCACTGACTCGGTCAACCAGATGGCCGGCAACCTCACCGCGCAGGTGCGCAACATCGCCGAGGTGACCACGGCCGTGGCGCGGGGCGATCTGTCCAAGAAGATCACCGCCGACGTCCGCGGCGAGATTCTCGCGCTCAAGGAAACCATCAACCGGATGGTGGACCAGCTCAACGGCTTCGCCTCCGAAGTGACGCGTGTGGCCCGCGAGGTGGGCACCGAGGGCAAGCTGGGCGTGCAGGCGCAGGTGCCCGGCGTCGCCGGCACCTGGAAGGACCTGACCGACAACGTGAACTTCATGGCGTCCAACCTCACCGGCCAGGTGCGCAACATCGCCGAGGTGACCACCGCCGTGGCGCGGGGCGACTTGTCCAAGAAGATCACCGCGGACGTGCGCGGCGAGATCCTGGAGCTCAAGAACACCATCAACACCATGGTGGACCAGCTCAACGGCTTCGC
>JAZKDA010000011.1:0-10164 GCA_040387815.1 Pseudomonadota bacterium
GCGTGAAGCCGATGGCCTTGCGCTCCCAGAGCGTGAGGTAGGCCACGGCGCCCATCAGGGGCAGCACCACCGCCACGATCTTGATCAGCGTCCAGACCACGGGCCAACCCATGGAGGACCACCAGGGCGCGGCGATCAGGCCGTTGCCGAAGCCGAAGATTGCATCGATCATGCCCGGGCTCCTTCGGCGGCGCCGGCCAGGCGCCCATCGGCCGTCAGTTGCAGCGGCGGCGAGCGGCGCACGATGCCGTCGAGCCGGTAGATGGCCGCGGTGACGGGGCGGCCCGGCGCCTCGGCCAGGTCGATCGCGGCGGCGGTGGCGTTGTCCAGGCGCGGGCCCTGCACGAACTCCTGGCCGGCATCCTGCGGACCGCGCGCGGCGGTGAGCACATCTTGCGCGGTCTCGAACTCGAAGCCTGGCAGATCCAGCATGGTCCCCAGCACGCGCAGCACCTTCCAGCCCGGACGGGCCTCGCCCAAGGGTTTGACCACCGCGTGGAAGCCCTGCACCCGGCCTTCGGCGTTGACGAAGGTGCCGGGGGTCTCGGTCCAGGGCGCAATCGGCAGGATCACGTCGCTGATGTCGAGGTTGGCCTTGAAGGGGCTGAGGGTGACGACCATCTCGGCCTGGCCGATGGCGGCGGCGGCTTGCGCGCCGCCGGCGGCGTCGAAGGCCGGTTCGGTGTTGAGCAGCACCACGGCCTTGAGGCCGCCGGCCAGCATCTGGCCCGCGTTCAGGCCGCCGGCGCGCGGCAATGCGCCGGCCAGCTGCGCGCCCACGGTGTTGGCGGCTTCGGTGAGGTAACCCACGGTGGCGCCGGTCTGCGAGGCGATCCACTGGGCCAGGGCCAGCAGCGAAGACGCCTTGGCATGGTGCGCGGCGGCATTGCCCAGCAGGATGGCCTTGCGCTGGCCCGACAGCAGGGACTTGGCAATGGCGCGGGCCGCGTCGTCGGCCTGGGCCTGCACCGGGGCTGCGACGCCCTTGTCGGCCGCGATGGCGTTGGCAATGCCGGCCAGGGCTTGCGCCCACTGGCCCGCCGGCGCGATGGCCTTGGCGGCGATGGCCATGGCCCAGTCGTTGTCGGTGTCGTTGACCACGCTGACCTGCGCACCCTTGCGGGTGGCGGCGCGAACGCGCAGCGCGAACAGGGGGTGGTCCTTGCGCAGGTTCGAGCCCACGACCAGCACGCGCTCCAGATCGGACAGCGCCGCGATGCGGGTTCCCAGCCAGCGCACGCCCTCACCCGAGGTGAACTCGGCGTGCCGCAGGCGGTGGTCGATGTTCTCGCTGCCCAGGCCGCGCATCAGCGCGCCGGCCAGGTACAGCTCTTCGACCGTGCTGTGCGGGCTGGCCAGGGCGCCGATGGCCTTGGCGCCGTGGTCGGCCTTGATCTGCTTGAGGCCATTGGCCACGTATTCGAGCGCGGTCTGCCAGTCGACGGTCTTCCACTCGCCACCCTGCTTGAGCATGGGCGCGGACAGGCGTTCGGCCGTGTTGAGGGCCTCATACGAGAAGCGGTCGCGGTCGGCCAGCCAGCATTCGTTGACGCCGTCGTTTTCCAGCGGCAGCACGCGCATCACGCGGTTGCCCTTGACCTGGACGACGAGGTCGGCGCCGGTGGAATCGTGCGGGCTGACGCTCTTGCGGCGCGACAGCTCCCCGGTGCGGGCGGCGTAGCGGAAAGGCTTGCTGGTGAGCGCGCCGACCGGGCACAGGTCGATCATGTTGCCCGAGACTTCCGAGTCGACGGTGTCGCCGGCCACGGTAGTGATCTCGGAGTGCTCACCGCGGTGGATCATGCCCAGCTCCATCACCCCGGCCACTTCCTGGCCGAAGCGCACGCAGCGGGTGCAGTGGATGCAGCGGGTCATCTCGGCCATGGAGATCAGCGGCCCCACGTCCTTGTTCAGGACGGTGCGCTTTTCTTCCTCGTAGCGCGAGGCGGAGGCACCGTAACCCACGGCCAGGTCTTGCAGCTGGCACTCGCCGCCCTGGTCGCAGATGGGGCAGTCGAGCGGATGGTTGATCAGCAGGAATTCCATCACCGACTGCTGGGCCTTGACGGCCTTGTCGGACTGGGTGCGCACGATCATGCCGTTGGTGACGGGCGTGGCGCAGGCCGGCATGGGCTTGGGCGCCTTCTCCACGTCGACCAGGCACATGCGGCAGTTGGCCGCGATCGAGAGCTTCTTGTGGTAGCAGAAATGCGGAATATAGGTGCCCGCCTTTTCGGCCGCATGCATGACCATGCTGCCTTCGGCGATCTCCACCTTCTTGCCGTCGAGTTCGATTTCAATCATTGAGAACATCTCCCGCCGTCATCCCCGCGAAGGCGGGGATCCAGCGCCTCGCACACGATAAACCTCGCTCCTGGATTCCCGCCTTCGCGGGAATGACGGATGTGTGTGCGTTCATGCAACGGCTCCAGCCGTCGCCGCCCGGGCGATCTTCGCCTCGAACTCGTGACGGAAGTGCTTGATCATGGCGCGCACCGGCATGGCCGCCGCGTCGCCGAGCGCGCAGATGGTGCGGCCCTGGATGTTGTCGGCCACCGAGTTGAGCAGGTCCAGGTCGGAGGGCTTGCCGTGGCCGTGCTGGATGCGCTCGATCACGCGCCACATCCAGCCCGTGCCTTCGCGGCAGGGGGTGCACTGGCCGCACGATTCGTGCATGTAGAAGTAGGACAGCCGCAACAGCGATTCGACCATGTCGCGGGTCTCGTCCATCACGATGACGGCGCCCGAGCCGAGCATGGAGCCGGCCTTGGCGATGGAGTCGTAGTCCATCGTGCAATTCATCATGATGTCGGCCGGCAGCACCGGCGCCGACGAGCCGCCGGGGATCACGGCCTTGAGCTTGCGGCCGCCGCGCACACCGCCGGCGAGCTCCAGCAGCTTCGCAAAGGGCGTGCCCAAGGGGATCTCGTAGTTGCCGGGCAGCTCGACGTCGCCGGAGATCGAGAAGATCTTGGTGCCGCCGTTATTGGGCTTGCCGCATTCGAGGTAGGCCTGGCCGCCGTTGCGGATGATCCAGGGCACCGCCGCGAAAGTCTCGGTGTTGTTGATGGTGGTGGGCTTGCCGTACAGGCCGAAGCTGGCCGGGAACGGCGGCTTGAAGCGCGGCTGGCCCTTCTTGCCTTCGAGCGATTCGAGCAGCGCGGTTTCTTCGCCGCAGATGTAGGCGCCGAAACCGTGGAAGGCATGCAGCTGGAAACTGAAATTGCTGCCCAGGATCTTGTCGCCCAGCAAGCCTGCCGCCCTCGCCTCCTCGAGCGCCTCTTCGAAGCGGTCGTAGGTCTGGAAGATCTCGCCGTGGATGTAGTTGTAGCCGACGTTGATGCCCATCGCGTAGGCCGCGATGATCATGCCTTCGATGACGATGTGCGGGTTGTACTGCAGGATGTCGCGGTCCTTGCAGGTGCCCGGTTCGCCCTCGTCGGAGTTGCACACCAGGTACTTCTGCCCCGGGAACTGGCGGGGCATGAAGCTCCACTTGAGGCCCGAGGGAAAGCCCGCGCCGCCGCGGCCGCGCAGGGCCGATTCCTTGACGGTGGCGATCACCTGGTCTTGCGTGAGGCCCACCACACCGGTCTCGGGATGCGGCGCCGCGCCGTCCTTGCCGAGGATCTTGCGCAGGGCCGCATAGCCGCCGCGGGCCTCGTAGTCCGCGAGGCGCCAGTTGGTGCCGTCCAGGCCCGCGTAGATCTGCGGGTTGATGTGGCGGCCGTGAAAGCAGGTCTGCACGCCGGTGGCCTGGAACTGGCCCAGCACTTGTTGCACGTTCATGTGGGCTGCCCCGTTTTCTTCAGGCCTTCGACCAGCTGGTCGAGCTTGTCGTTGCTCATGAAGCTGCACATGGTGCGGTCGTTGACCAGCAGCACCGGCGCGTCGGCGCAGGCGCCCAGGCACTCGGACTGCTGCAGCGTGAACATGCCGTCGCCGGTGGTCTCGCCCATCTCCACGCCCAGGCGCTGCTCCAGGTGGTGCAGCGCATGCTGGCCGCCGCGCAGCTGGCACGGCAGGTTGGTGCAGACGTTGAGCTTGAAGCGCCCGACCGGCTGCTGGTTGTACATGTTGTAGAAGGTCGTGACCTCGTGCACCGCGATCGCGGGCATGCCCAGGTGGTCGGCAATGGCCTGCTCGCTCTCGGGGCTGACGTGGCCCTGCTCGTGCTGCACGATGGCCAGGCAGGCCATCACGGCCGACTGCTTCTGGTCGGCGGGGTACTTGGCCACTTCCTTGTCGAAGCGGGCGCGCGTGGCGTCAGAAATCATCATCTGTCAATTTCTCCGAACACGATGTCCATCGTTCCGATGATGGCCACGGCGTCGGCGATCATGTGGCCGCGGCCCATCTCGTCCAGGGCGGCCAGGTGGGGGAAGCCGGGGGCGCGGATCTTGAGGCGGTAGGGCTTGTTGGCGCCGTCGCTCACGATGTAGATGCCGAACTCGCCCTTGGGGTGTTCCACCGCCGCATAGGCCTCGCCCTCGGGCACACGCATGCCCTCGGTGAAAAGCTTGAAGTGGTGGATCAGCTCCTCCATGTTGGCCTTCATGGATTCGCGGTCGGGCGGGGCCACCTTGTGGTTGTCGGTGATCACCGGGCCCGGGTTGACGCGCAGCCAGTCGACGCACTGCTTGATGATGCGGTTGGACTCTCGCATCTCCTGCACACGCACCAGGTAGCGGTCGTAGCAGTCGCCCGTCTTGCCCACGGGGACGTCGAAATCCATGTGCTCATACACCTCGTAGGGCTGCTTCTTGCGCAGGTCCCAGGCGATGCCCGAGCCGCGCAGCATGGGGCCGGTGAAGCCCAGGTTGAGCGCGCGCTCGGGCGTGACCACGCCGATGCCCACGGTGCGCTGCTTCCAGATGCGGTTGTCGGTGAGCAAGGTCTCGTACTCGTCGACGTAATGCGGGAAGCGCTGGGTGAAGCTGTCGATGAAGTCGAGCAACGTGCCGCTGCGGGTGTCGTTCAGGCGCTTGATCGAGC
The DNA here is from genome assembly GCA_040387815.1 of Pseudomonadota bacterium. Lineage (GTDB taxonomy): Bacteria > Pseudomonadota > Gammaproteobacteria > Burkholderiales > Burkholderiaceae_C > Ramlibacter. Next base: position 4,996 of record JAZKDA010000011.1, read on the forward strand.
GCTCGTTGCGGATCTTGTTGGCCTTGTACTGCGGCATGCTGTCGGGCAGATCGCGGTAGACGCCGCCCGGGCGGAAATAGGCCGCGTGCATGCGCGCACCGGACACCGCCTCGTACATGTCGAACAGGTCTTCCCGCTCGCGAAAGCAGTAGATCAGCATGTTCATCGCGCCGCAGTCCAGACCGTGCGCGCCGAGCCACAGCAGGTGGTTCAACAGACGCGTGATCTCGGAGAACATGACGCGGATGTACTGGGCCCTGATCGGTACCTCGACGCCCATGAGCTTTTCAATGGCCAGGCAGTAGGCATGCTCGTTGCACATCATCGAGACGTAGTCCAGCCGGTCCATGTAGGGCAGCGCCTGGAGGTAGGTCTTGGTCTCGGCCAGCTTCTCGGTGGCGCGGTGCAGCAGGCCGATGTGCGGGTCGGCGCGCTGGATCACTTCGCCGTCGAGCTCGAGCACCAGGCGCAGCACGCCGTGGGCGGCCGGGTGCTGGGGGCCGAAGTTGAGGGTGTAGTTTTTTATTTCTGCCATGGTCGTCCTGCCGCTTACTGCAGGCCTCCATAGTTTTCTTCGCGGATGATCCGCGGCGTGATCTCGCGCGGCTCGATCGACACCGGCTGGTAGATCACGCGCTGGCGCTCGGGGTCATAGCGCATCTCGACATGGCCGGACACCGGGAAGTCCTTGCGGAAGGGGTGGCCGATGAAGCCGTAGTCGGTGAGGATGCGGCGCAGGTCGTCGTGGCCTTCGAAGACGATGCCGTACAGGTCGAAGGCCTCGCGCTCGAACCAGTTGGCGGCATTCCACAGGGCGTTGATGGAGTCGACCACCGGCAGGTCGTCGTCGGCCAGGAACACCTTCAGGCGCACACGCTGGTTCAGGCTGACCGACAGCAGGTGCACGGCGACGGCGTAGCGCGGGCCGTCCCAGGTGCCGTTGCCGTAGTCGGCGTAGTCCAGGCCGCACAGGTCGATCAGCTGCTCGAACTGGCAGCCGGGCGCGTCACGCAGCATCCGGGCGGCGTTGATGTAGTCGGCCGGGGACACGGTGACGGTGACCTCACCCAGACGCAGGTCGACGCGCTTGGCCAGGGGGCCCAGCGCGTCGGCGATGGTGGTCTGAAGGGCTTGCGGGTCAACGGCGAAGGCGGTGGTCGTCATCGAGGTCATGCCCGGGCGATGGTTTGGGTGCGGCGGATCTTCTGCTGCAGCTGGATGATTCCGTACAGCAGGGCCTCGGCGGTCGGAGGGCAGCCGGGCACGTACACGTCGACCGGCACGATGCGGTCGCAGCCGCGCACCACCGAATAGCTGTAGTGGTAGTAGCCGCCGCCGTTGGCGCAGCTGCCCATGGACAGCACCCAGCGCGGCTCGGGCATCTGGTCGTAGACCTTGCGCAGGGCCGGCGCCATCTTGTTGCACAGCGTGCCGGCGACGATCATCAGGTCGGACTGGCGCGGGCTGGGGCGAAACAGCATGCCGAAGCGGTCGATGTCGTAGCGGGCGGCGCCCGCGTGCATCATCTCCACCGCGCAGCAGGCCAGGCCGAACGTCATCGGCCACAGCGAGCCGGTCTTGGCCCAGTTGATCACCGTGTCCACGGTCGTGGTCACGACGCCCTTGTCGAGAATGCCTTCGTTTGCCATTGCAGATTCCTTGAGCCTTGGGATGCCGGGCTCGCGGCGGGACCGAACGAACCTCGGGGACTTATTCCCAGTCGAGCGCGCCCTTCTTCCACTCGTAGATGAACCCCACCACGAGGATCGCCAGGAAAACCATCATCGACCAGAAGCCCACCGGGCCGATTTCCTTGAGGGCCACGGCCCAGGGAAACAGGAAGGCGATTTCCAGGTCGAACAGGATGAACAGGATGGCAACGAGGTAGTAGCGCACGTCGAACTTCATGCGTGCGTCCTCGAAGGCCTCGAACCCGCACTCGTAAGGGGAGTTCTTGGCGGCATCGGGCTTGTTGAAGCCGATGCTGGTGGACAGGGCCCAGCCCAGGACCTGGGGCACCACACCGACCGCAATGCCCACCAGGATGAACAGGAGGACGGGAAGGTACTGGTCTAGGTTCATCTTGGACTCTGGTCAGCTTTCACGGGCCGCCGCAAGCGGCGGTCCGTTTTCATACTGGTGCCGTCGGCGAGACTCGAACTCGCACAGCTTTCGCCACTACCCCCTCAAGATAGCGTGTCTACCAATTTCACCACGACGGCGGTCATGCGGCGCTCGGAAGGCGTGAGGCATTTTTAGAATCACCCCCCGAACAGCCATAGAGTTTACCCTGAAACACTTGGGCTTCCTCTGAGCGGAAGCCGAAAAATGCTCAGCGCGAAGGGATCTGCGCAGCCCCTGAAGCCGGGGTGGCGGCAGGCACAGCCGCAGCCGGCGCACTGGCGGCGGCGGGTGCGGCGCTACCGGGAATCTGGGCCGCGCCGGTGGGCGGCGCAACCGGTGCCGCCGGGGCCACGGCGTTCTCGAGCACGCTGCCCGACGGGGCGGGACGCGAGGCTGTGCCGAAGTAGGCCAGGCCCATCGTGCAGATGAAGAAAACGGTCGCCAGGACAGCGGTGGTGCGCGAGAGGAAGTTGGCACTCCCGCTGGCGCCGAACAGGCTGCCCGAGGTGCCGCTGCCAAAGGCCGCGCCCATGTCGGCGCCCTTGCCGTGCTGGACCAGGATGAGCCCGATCATGGCCAGCGCGGAGAGCAGCTGGACGGTCAGGATCACGGTGAACAGGACATTCATGTCTCTCAACTCCAAAAGGAAAATGCTTCAGACCGCCGCGTGGCTGGCCGCTTCGATGATCTGCAGGAAATCGGCCGCCTTGAGCGACGCGCCGCCGATCAGGCCGCCGTCGATGTCGCTCTGGGCCAGCAGCGTGGCGGCATTGCCCGCGTTCATGCTGCCGCCGTACAGGATGTGGACGCGCGCGCTGTGTTCGGTGGCGGCCTTGAGCTGGGCCCGCAGCACGGCATGCACCTGCTGCGCCATCTCGGGGGTGGCGGTCTTGCCGGTGCCGATCGCCCAGACGGGTTCGTAGGCCACCACGATCTCGCTGATGCAATGGCCGTTGGCATGGATCACAGCGGCCAGCTGGCGCTTGACCACTTCCTCGGTGCGGCCGGCTTCGCGCTCGGCCAGGGTCTCGCCGACGCACACGATGGGCGTGATGCCCTCGGCCAGGGCGGCCTTGGCCTTGTCGGCCACCAGCGCATCGGACTCGCCGTGGTATTGGCGGCGCTCTGAGTGGCCGACGATGGCGTAGCGCGCGCCGAAGTCCTTGAGCATGCGGGCCGACACCTCGCCGGTGTAGGCGCCTTGCGCATGCGCCGAGACATCCTGGGCGCCGAGCTCGAGCGTGCTGCCGTGGCGCAGCACCTGCACCTGAGCCAGGTAGGGCGCCGGCACGCAGACGGCGGCCAGGCAACTCGCGCCGCGCAGGCCGGCGACGATGGCGCGCACCAGTGCGTCGTTGGCCTCGATGCCGCCATTCATCTTCCAGTTGCCGGCGATGAGCTTTTTCTTGACTTGCATACGGTCTTGCGTGGGTGTCACCAGGTCAGCACGATCTTGCCGATGTGCTGGTTGGATTCCATCAGGGCATGGGCCGCGGGCGCTTGCGCGGCCGGGAAGGTGCTGTGGATCACGGGCCGGATGGCACCGCTTTCGATCAGCGGCCAGACCTTGGCGCGCAACGCCTGCGCAATGGCGGCCTTGAAGGCCACCGGACGCGGACGCAGCGTCGAGCCGGTGATCCGCAGCCGGCGGCGCAGCACCAGGCCGGCGTTGAATTCGGCCTTGGTGCCACCCTGCACCGCGATGATGACCAGCCGGCCGTCCTCGGCCAGGCACTCGACCTCGCGGGCGACGTAGCTGCCGGCCACCATGTCGAGGATGACGTTGACGCCGGCGCCCTGGGTGAGGGTCTTGGCCAGCGCCGAAAAATCCTGCGTGCGGTAGTTGATGGCGTGGTCGGCGCCCAGCTTCAGACAGGCCTGGCACTTGTCGTCGCTGCCGGCCGTGGCAATGACGGTGGCGCCCAGGGCCTTGGCCATCTGGATGGCGGTCACGCCGATGCCGCTGGTGCCGCCCTGCACCAGCAGGGTCTCCCCGGCGGCGAGTTGGGCACGGTCGAAGACGTTGCTCCAGACGGTGAAGAAGGTCTCGGGCAGCGAAGCTGCCTCGACGTCGGTCAGGCCCTTGGGAACCGGCAGGCACTGCCCCACCGGCGCCACGCAGTACTGCGCATAGCCACCGCCGGCCACCAGCGCGCAGACGCGGTCGCCCAGCTTCAGGCCCGCGGCGGCGAGCGCCTGGGCATCGCCAGCGACAACCTCGCCCGCGACTTCCAGGCCCGGAATGTCCGACGCGCCCGGGGGCACCGGATAGTTGCCGGTGCGCTGGAGCACATCAGGGCGGTTGATACCGCTGGCCGACACGCGGATCAGCAGTTCGCCCGGGCCGGGCACCGGCTGGTCGCGCTCGGCCAGGCGCAGCACCTCGGGGGCACCGGGTTGGCTGATTTCTACGACTTGCACGTCGGGAAGATCAGTTGCCGTGCTGCTCGGCGGCCGGGTGCGGTTCACGCGCCGGGCGATCGAGCAAAGCCTTCATGGACAGCTTGACGCGGCCCTTCTCGTCGGTCTCGAGCACCTTCACGCGCACGATCTGGCCTTCGGAAAGGTAGTCGCTGACCTTCTCGACACGCTCGTGGGCGATCTGCGAAATGTGCAGCAGGCCATCCTTGCCGGGCAGCAGGTTGATCAGGGCGCCGAAGTCCAGGATCTTGGTGACCGGGCCTTCGTAGACCTTGCCGATTTCGACTTCGGCGGTGATCTGCTCGATGCGCTTCCTGGCCACGTCGGCCTTGGCGGCGTCGGTGGCGGCGATGGTGATGGTGCCGTCTTCGTCGATGTTGATCTGGCAGCCCGTTTCCTCGGTCAGCGCGCGGATCACGGAGCCGCCCTTGCCGATCACGTCGCGGATCTTGTCCGGATTGATCTTCATGGTGTAGAGCTTGGGCGCGAAGTTGCTCACTTCGGTCTTGGCTTCGCCCATGGCGCCCTGCATCTTGCCCAGGATGTGCATGCGCGCTTCCTTGGCCTGGGCCAGCGCGACCTGCATGATTTCCTTGGTGATGCCCTGGATCTTGATGTCCATCT
>JAZKDA010000012.1:0-2438 GCA_040387815.1 Pseudomonadota bacterium
GCGTGACCATGGCCGTGCCGCCGTAGCTGATGAAGGGCAGCGGCACGCCCACCACCGGCAGGATGCCGCTGACCATGCCCATGTTCACGAAGGAGTAGGTGAAAAAGATCGTGGTGATGGCGCCGGCCAGCAGCCGCGAGAACAGCGTCGACGCCTCCAGCGCGATGGCCAGGCCGCGCAGCACCAGGAAGCAGAACCCGGCCACCAGCAGCAGATTGCCGACCAGGCCGAACTCTTCGGAAAAGGCCGCGAAGATGAAGTCGGTGGTGCGCTCGGGGATGAACTCCAGGTGCGTCTGGGTGCCCTGCATGAAGCCCTTGCCGAAGACCCCGCCCGAGCCGATCGCGATCATGCCCTGGATGATGTGAAAGCCCTTGCCCAGCGGGTCGCGGAAGGGATCGAGCAGCGTGCAGATGCGCTGCTGCTGGTAGTCGTGAAGCACCGGCCAGCGAACCCCGTCGGCGCACAGCTGGCCCTCGAAGGCCACCAGCAGCAGGATGGCGAGCAGGCCCAGCAGCAAGGGCGGCACGATCAGCTTCCAGTTGAGGCCGGCAAAAAAGATCACCGCCAGCCCCGCCGCCCCCACCAGCAGCGCGGTGCCCAGGTCGGGCTGCTTCATGATCAGGCCCATGGGCAGCGCCAGCAGGCCGAACGCCACGAAGAAGTCGAACGGCCGCAGATGCCCCTCGCGCTTCTGGAACCACCACGCCAGCATCAGCGGCGTGGCAATCTTGAGAAGCTCGCTGGGCTGGATGACGACGCCCACGTTCACCCAGCGCTGGGCCCCCTTCTTGGTGATGCCGAACAAGGCCACCGCGAGCAGCAGCGAGATGCCCAGGAGGTACAGCGGCACGGCCAGGGTCATCAGCCGCTGCGGCGGCACCTGGGCCACCACGAACATCACGAAGCCGGCAATCAGCATGTTGCGGCCGTGGTCCATGAAGCGGGTGCCATGGTCGAAGCCGGACGAATACATCACCAGCAGGCCCGCGCACGCCAGCAGGAAGACGGCGAAGGCCAGCGGCCCGTCGAAGCCTTGCAGCAAGGGGGCCGCGCGCTTCCACAGCGGGGGTTTTTCGAACACGGCGGACATCGGGCGCGATTATCGCGGCTGGCATCATCGGCCCCATGCCCGAGACGCCCACCCCGACACATCCGGTGACACATCTGCTGTACCTGCACGGCTTTCGCTCGTCGCCGCAGTCGACCAAGGCCACGCAAGTGGCGCGGCGCATGCGCGAGCGCCATCCCGGCGTGGCCTGGTGGTGCCCTCAGCTGCCGCCCTCCCCGGCCGAAGCCATGGCCTTGCTGATGCGCGGCACCGCAACCTGGCCACGCGATCGCATGGGGGTGATCGGCTCCTCGCTGGGCGGCTTCTATGCCATGTGCGTCGCGCAGGCAAGCGGCTGCCGGGCGGTGCTGCTCAATCCGGCCGTGCACCCCGAGCGCGATCTGGCCGGCCACATCGGCGAGCAGGTCGCCTGGCACGACCCGCAAGAGCGCTTCTTCTTCGAGCCGCGCTTCGTGCAGGAGCTGCGTGCCCTTCAACCCGGGCCGCTGACCCGGCTGGAGCGGTATTTCGCGGTCATTGCCAAAGGCGATGAGGTGCTGGACTGGCGCGAGATGGCCGAGCGCTGCGCCGGGGCGCGGCTCAAGCTGCTGGAGGGCTCGGACCATGCGCTGTCGGATTTCGAGGCGGCGCATCTGGACGAGGTGCTGGCGTTTCTGGGGCTGTAGCGCGGCGGCTCGCCCCAAAGGCTCGCCCACCGCCCCATGGGACAATCCGCCCATGTTTGCATTGTTTGAAGAAGCCGGGAAGTTCCAGGCCGGACGGGTGCTGTCCGAGGCCGAATCCTCGGCGCAGGTGGAGCTCGACTCGGGCAAGCGGGTCAAGGTCAAGGCGGCCAACCTGCTGCTCAAGTTCGATAAGCCGCAGCCGGCCCAGCTGATCGCCAGCGCCCAGGCGCTGGCACAAGGCATCGAGCTGGAGCTGGCCTGGGAGTTCGCCCCCGAAGACGAATTCGGCTTCGCCGACCTGGCGCGCGATTATTTCAGCGCCCAGGCCACGCTGGAGCAGCAGGCCGCGGCGCTGTTCCGGCTGTTCGAGGCGCCGCATTACTTTCGCCGCGCCGGCAAGGGGCGCTTTCGCAAGGCACCGGCCGAGATCGTGCAGCAGGCGCTGGCGGCGATCGAGAAGAAGGCGCAGCAGCAGGCGCAGATCGCCGCCTGGGCCACCGAGCTCGCGCAGGGCGGCTGCCCCGCGCCGATCCGGGAGCAGCTCTATCGCATCCTGTTTCGCCCCGACAAGAACGCGCCCGAGTACAAGGCCGTGGTCGAGGCCTCGCGCAGCGCGCAGCTTGCACCGTTGGCGCTGTTGCAGCGCGCCGGCGCCATCGACTCGGCCTACCAGTTCCACTGGAAGCGCTTCCTGTTCGAGA
>JAZKDA010000013.1:0-7846 GCA_040387815.1 Pseudomonadota bacterium
TTCGGGTTCTGCTGGCGGTGGGCGTGCCCGTCGTCCTGGGGCTGGTCATGCTCGAGGACGGATCCTTCATCATCACGCGCAACCGCCGCAATCAGTGCGTGTGAGGTCCAACGACATGAACTTCACCACCCATTCCGTCGCCCGCAAGATGCGCACGTTTTCCCTGGCCCTGGCGGGCACCACGCTGGCTCTCGCAGCCGCCGCGCAGGCACCCCAGGCGGCGTCGACCGCCGGCCAGATCACCCACCTGCAAGGCATGGCCACCGCCCAGCAGGGCGCCGGCAACTACCGCTTCCTGGGGCAGGGCGATCCGGTCAACGTGGGCGAGACCATCAACACCACCGACCGGGGTTTCGCGGTGGTCACGCTCAAGGATGGGACCAAGTTCACGCTGCGGCCGGCGACATCGTTCACCATCGAGCGCTTCGAACATGACCAGGGCGCCGAGTCGGTCTGGATGCGCCTGTTCAAGGGCGGCGCGCGGATCGTCACCGGCCTGACCGGCAAGCGCAATCCGGCTGGCGTGCAATTGCGCACGACCACTGCCACCGTGGGCATTCGGGGTACCAGCTTCGACGCGCGCATCTGCGGCGCCGACTGCCGCTCCGAAAGCTCCGCCCAGGCCAACGCCGGCGCCGTCGTGCCGGCCGCCGTCACCCTGCCGGTTGCGGCACGGGTGGTGCAGCTGTCAGGCGAGGTGATCGCGTCCACCCCGGCGAAGGCCACGCGCACGCTGGCCACCGGCAGCGCACTGTACGAAGGCGAAGAGGTGCGCACCGGCGCCTCCGGCATTGCGGTGCTGGGCTTTCGAGACCAGTCCAAGGTGTCGATCAACCCGGCCACCGTCATGCGCATCAACGCCTTCAGCTTCGGTACGGCGCAAAAGCCGGACGGCGTCAACCTTGGCCTGCTGCGCGGCGGCATCCGCACGGTCACCGGCCTGATCGGGCGCGCCTCGCCCGAGTCGACCAAGATCCAGACCGTGACCTCGACCCTCGGGGCGCGCGGCACCGGCATGGACATCAGCTGCGAAGGCCCCTGTGTCGACCCGGAACTCGGCCCACAGCCGCCCGTGCCGCCACCCGGGCCTATTCCGCTGCCGCACGACGGCCTGTTCATGCTGACCTGGGAAGGCACGACCTACTTCGAGCGCGGTCCGCTGGACGTGCCGCTGGACCGCGCCGGCTTCATCGGCGCCGACGGCGTGCCGCGCATCCTGCAATCGGTGCCGGATTTCTTCCGCGCCTTTGGCTCGCCCAGGCCAGATGGCGTCGAGGTCGACTGGCTGCGGCTGTTCGCCAGCATGGACCCGGCCGGTGCCGACGGCTTGTACGTCTTCGTGCGCGACGGCCACGTGTACATTACGTCCGGCGGCAAGACCGTGGACTTGGGCCCCGGTGAGGCTGGCTACTCTGGCGCCGACGGCCAGGCCGAGCGCATTCAGCCCGTGCCCTTGTTCCTGCGCCTCGATCCGTTCCCGATTCCCGAGCTGTTCACCCAGTCCGACCAACCGCTGCTGCAACTGTTCGGTGTGACCCTGGGCCAGCCCGGGCAGGAAATCTGCAGGCTGTGACCATGAAGAACACCAAACTGACCTCCCTGGCCCTGGCGGCCCTGCTCACCGCCGCGGCCGCGCCGGCCCTGGCCCAGACACCCGCGCCGGCGGCGCCGCCCGAGCCCACGCTGGAGGTGCGCCGGTACGTGATCGACGGCGCGCTGCCGCTCAGTGAATCCGAGGTGAGCGCCATCCTGGCGCCCTTCACCGGGCCCGGCCGAACCCTGGCCGACATCCAGCGCGCCGCCGAGGCGCTGGAGCAGCGGCTGCGCGCGAACGGCCAGGCCTTCCATCGCATGTTCGTGCCGGCCCAGCGCCCCATCGACGGCGAGGTTCGCCTGCAGGTGGTGAGCTTCAAGCTCGGGCAGGTCGATGTGGCGGGCAACCGCCATTTCGACACCGCCAACGTCCGTGCCAGCCTGCCCACGCTGGTCGAAGGCCAGGCGCCCGAGGTGAGTCAACTGGGCGCCGACATCAGCGCCAGCAACAACAACCCGGCCAAGCAGGTCAGCGTCACCTTCCGCGAGTCGCGCCAGCCCAACACGGTCGATGCCCTGGTGCGCGTGCAGGACACCTCGCCCATCGCCTTCATCGCCTCGCTCACAGCCAACCAGCATGTCAGCGGCGGCACCAACACCGGCAACATCGTGCGCCTGACGGGCGCCTTCCAGCACGCCAACCTGTTCAACCGCGATCACGTGATGACGCTGTCATACACGACCGATCCGCGCCACGTGAGCGACGTCACTCTGCTGGGCGCGTACTACCAGATTCCCTTGTACGGCACGGGCATGACCGCCTCGGCCTACTACACCCAGTCGGACATCAACTCCGGGCGTGTGCAGCAGGGCGCGGGCTTTTTCGACGTGAGCGGCAGCGGTCGCTTCTACGGGCTTCGCCTGAGCAAGGCCCTGGCGCGTACCGGCAGCCTGCAGCCGACGATCAGCGCCGCCATCGACGAGCGCATCTTCGAAAACAGCACCACCTTCAATGGCGTCCAGATCCAGCCCGACGTGAGCTCGCGGGTGCTGTCACTGCAGGCCAGCCTGCGCGACGAAACCAGCTGGGGCACCTGGAGTGCGTCGCTCGAGCATGCGCTCAACATCGGCGGCGGCTCCAACAACTCCGACGCCACCCATGGAGCCAATGGCGGTGAGCGCAACTGGCGCCTGTGGCGCTACAGCGCGGAACTGGTGGCGCCCGTTTCCGGCTGGCAGATGACCGGCCGCCTGCGCGGGCAGACCTCGGGCAATTTCCTGGTCAGCGGCGAGCAGTTCGGCCTGGGCGGCGCGAACTCGGTGCGTGGTTTTGGCGACCGCGTTGTCGCGGGCGAGAAGGGCCACCAGTGGAGCCTGGAGACGATGGGCCCGGCCCTGTGGGACAGCGGGCTGCGTCCGGTGGTCTTTGTCGACGGGGGCCGTGTGTTGGCGCGCGCCACCGGCATCACGGAGTCGATCTCCAGCGCCGGCGTGGGCGTGCGGTGGTCTCGCAGCAATTTCCAGGTCTCGGTCGACCTGGCCAAGGTGATCGACGATACGTCCACGGCCACCGGCTCCAAGCCCGTGCGGCTGAACCTGGCCGTGATCAGCCGGTTCTGACGCGACTCCGGGGGCTGTTTCGGTGATGTCGAAGCGGCCTTGGGCTTGTGTACCTGAGGATTCATGCGGCGAGTATTCAAGTAACCTAAAAATTACTTTCTAAAACGTTTGTCAGCGTTTATGCTGCTCTTCCATGAAGAGAGGGCAGATGACGCACCGCAGACGTTTCGCGGCAGGCCCAGGCGGCGGGGGCATCGTGTGAAGCCCGCCGAGCTGCGGTTCTTCCGCAATTACAACCGCACCATCGGCGTCGCCTATGCGGCGCTGCTGCTGGGGCTGGCTGGGTTTTTCGCCTACCAGCTGCAGGTGAACATGCGCAAGGAAGTGGCCTTCATCCAGGGCGAGGTGGAGCGCCACGGCCAGCTGATGGAGTTCGTGCTGCGCTCGTCCACCGACCAGGTCGAGGCCTTGCGCATGGCGGCCGGACGCTCGGTCGCCAGCGAGGATCGCGCGGCCCGCCGCTGCGGCAATGGGGATCGGTTGGGCGAAGCCAGGCAGCTGCGCGAGGGCGCACGCGGCTTCGACCGCGACGGCCTCATCGACCGCGACGCGGGCGGCAACCTCGTCGGCGAAGGGCGGTTGGCCGGGCGCGACGCCGCCTTCTACTGCGACCTTGAGTCGGCCCTGGCGCTCGACGGTCACCTGCGGTCCTTGGCCTTCCACCTGCCCAATGCGGCGCGCACGCGTTTCGTCTCGGCGCAAGGCTTTCACCTGGTGGCGCCCTGGCGGCCGGCACGCGAGATCCCGTTCGAGCGCCGCCTGTACGAAGACCCAGTCTGGCGCGCCGGCCAGCCAGCCGCCAACCCCGACCGCCAGAAGTACTGGGCCCCGGTGGTGTTTGGCGGTCAAGATGTCGGACTGCTCGCACCGGTGGCCGCGCCGGTGTACGACCGGGACCGCTTCATGGGCGTGCTGGCCGTCGACATGAGCCTGGACTACCTGCACCGGGTCAACGCGAGTTTCGGTTATCCGCTCGGCGCGGTTGCACTGGTCGATCGCGAGGGCCAGGTGCTGGCCCACCCGGGCCTGTATGCCGACCCCTTGGCGGTGCAGGCGCCGGCGCGGCTGCAGCAGGTGTTTTCGCCCGCGGCGCTGCCCTCGGTGCAAGCCCTGGCCGAGTTGCCCGAGCGCCAGGCCGTCCAGCGCGGCGGCACGCTGCTCATACGCCATGCCTTCAGTGCCGCACCGTGGCAGATGGTCTACAGCGTGCCGCGCAGCGAACTGTGGGCCAAGCTGCTGCTCGAGCGCGGCCCCAGCATGGCGGTCGTGCTGCTGGCCATGGGCTTGCTCATGGTCATCACTTACGTGGTGAGCTCGCGCGAATTCGTCGGCCCGGCGGCCAAGCTGGTCACGCACCTGGTGGCCGAGTCCAACTTTCAACCGCAGCCCGTGCCCAAGGTGCCCAAGGCCTGGCGGCCCTGGTTCGATGCCATCACGCGGGCGTTTCGCCAGTCGGTCGAGCTCACCCTGCTGCGCAAGGAGCTCGACATCGCCGCGCGCATGCAGCAGTCCATCCTGCCGCGCCATTGGCCCGATGACCCGCGCTTTGACATGTGGGGCACCACGGTGGCCGCCCGCGAGGTGGGGGGCGACTTCTACGACCACTTCGCGCTGGCCGGCGGGCGCTGCGCGATGGTGGTGGCCGACGTGAGCGGCAAGGGCATCGGCGCGGGCCTGTTCGCCATGGTGTCCAAGACCCTGCTGCGCTCGGTGGCCACGCAGCGCCAGGCCGCACCGTCGGAAGTGGCGCTGCATGTGAACAACGGCCTGTGCGCGGACAACGACGCCAGCATGTTCGTCACCACCTTCCACGCGCAGTACGACCCGGCCACCGGCCGCATGGCCTATGTGAACGCGGGCCACCCGCCGCCGCTGCTGATCGCCGCCGACGGCGCCACGCGCTGGCTGCCCCCGACCGGTGGCACCGCCTTCGGCGTGATGGAAGACCTTGCCTACAACGAAGCGCAGTGGCAACTGGCCCCCGGCGACACGCTGCTCATGTACACCGACGGCGTGTCCGAGGGCGAGAACGCGCAGGGCGAGCAGTTCGGCCAGCAGCGCCTGCAGGCCTTGTTCGAGGGCCGGCCGACCACCGCGCCGCGCGAGGCGATCGAGCGCGTGCTCAAGGCCGTCAATGACTTCGCCAGCGGCACCCCGCAGTTCGACGACATCACCTGCATGGCCGTGCATTGCGATCGGTTGGGGGAGGCGGCATGACGCGCTGGATGCTCATGGCGGCACTGGTCGCGCCACTGCTGTGGGCGGCTGTGCCTGCCGCTGCGGACACGCTGGAGGACATTCAAAAGCGCGGGAAGCTGGTGGTCGGGGTCAAGAAGGATGTGCCGCTGTGGGGGCAGGTGGACGCGAAGACGGGCGCGCTGGTGGGGCTGGAGCCGGACCTGGCGGCCGATCTGGCGGCGCGGCTGGGGGTCAAGCTGGAGCTGGTGGGTGTGCTGACTGCCGAACGCATCGAGGCTGTCGAGCGGCGCAGGGTTGACGTGCTGATCGCCACCCTGTCGGACACGCCCGAGCGCCGCAAGCGCATGACCCTCGTGTCCCCGCACTACTACGCCTCAGGCGCGAACGTGTTGGTGCGCCGGCAGGCCGCTCTGAAGTCCTGGCAGGAGCTTCGCAACCGGCGCGTGTGCGGCCGGCGTGGCGCGTTCTACAACCGCAGCATCACCGTGACCTACGGCGTCGACGTGGTGGCCCTCTACAGCAACGGCGTCGCACTGGAGGCCCTGCGCGATGGGCGGTGCGATGCGGTCTTGTACGACGACACCAACATCGTCGCGATGCTGCGGGAACCACAGTGGGCGCAATCGTTCGAGATGCCATTGCCCACGGTTCATGTCGCGCCCTGGTCGGTGGCCGTTCACAAGCAAGAGGCCGGGGGCCGTCTGGAACGTGCGGTGTCGCAAGCCATTGCCGACTGGCATCGTAGCGGCCAGCTGATGGCATTGGAGCGCAAATGGGGCATCCCGGTGTCGGACTTCACACAGCGGATGAACCGCGTCTGGAACCGCCGCGATAAGGATCGCTTCCTGTGCGGCGACGGGACCGCCGCCGAATCGGCGATACCGCGGGAGTGCCTGTGAGCTCCGTCGCGCCGGCGGGCTCGCGCGAGCGCATGCGCCAGCTGTACGACTCGTACTACCGGTCGCACGACTACGACCGTCGCTACCCTCGGCCCAACCGCGGCACGCTCGATTTCTTGTTGCGTCATGGCGCGGCGCAGGCGCGGCGCATCGCGGACGTGGGTTGCGGCAATGGCCGCTACGCCCTGCCGCTGCTGGACAGGGGGAGCGCCGAACTGGTGGCGTGCGATATCTCGCAAGCCGCGGTCGATGCGTTTGCGCTGCGGCTTGCGCAGTCACCGCATGCCCATCGCGTCCAGCTCGTGGCCGGGGGCCCGGAGGCCTTGCCGCGCGCATCGGGATTCGATTGCATCGTCATGCTGTTCGGCGTTCTCAGCCACATCGTCCCGCGTGAGGGCAGGGTCGAAGCCTTGCGGCAGTTGCGCCTGCGGGCGGCTCCCGACGCGCGCTTGTTGCTGTCGGTTCCCAGCCGCTGGCGGCGGCGGCCCGTGGAGCTGCTGCTGTCCCTGCGGCGCGGACGGTTCGGCGACATCGAGTTCACGCGCATGATCTCGGGCCTCCCGCAGACCTTCGACTACCACCTGTACACCGTGCGTGGTCTGCGGGCCGATCTGGCCGATGCGGGATGGGCGGTCAGATGCCTGGAAGCCGAGAGCCTGTTGCCCGAGTGGCTGATCACGCAGTGGCCCTCGCTCGGACGGCTCGACCGATGGGTCCAGCGCTTTCTGCCGGCGGCGCTCGGCTACGGCATACGCGTGGCCGCGCAGCCGGCCGCGACCTTGCGGGAACACCGCTGATGCCGATTCGATCGTTCCTGCGCTGGTGGATCGCCCTGGCGCTGCTGGTGGGCCTGGGGAGCGTGGGCGCCGCGTGGGCCAACCAGCCCCCAGCCGCGGTGTCCAGCCCGACTCTTGAGCTGGTGCGAAAGCGCGGTGTGCTGCAGGTGGGCGTCAAGAACGACTATCCGCCGTTCGGCATGCTCGACGCCGGCGGGGCCTTGCAGGGGTTCGAGATCGACATGGCCCGCGAGCTGGCGCGCCGGCTCGGTGTGCGAGTGACGCTGTTTCCGGTGACAGGGGCGAACCGGCTGCAGAAGCTGGAAGAAGGCGCGGTCGACGTGGTCATCGCCACCATGGGCGACACGGCTGACCGGCGCCGGATCGCGACGGCGGTGGAGCCCAACTACTACGCCTCAGGCGTCACGCTGATGCTGCGGCCCGAGACCCGGTTCAAGGACTGGCAAGAGCTTCGCGGACAGACCGTGTGCGCCACCCAGGGCAGCTACTTCAATCGGGCCATGAGCCAACGTTACCTGTTGAACCTGCTGACCTTCAACCATGCGCGCGACGCCCGGTTGGCCCTGAGAGACGGCCGCTGCATCGGCTACATGTTCGACAACACCGCCATCTGGTCGGACCTGCGGCAACCTGAATGGGACGGCTATCACGCGCCGCTGCCGCCCGCCATGTCGGCGCCCTGGGCCGTCGCGGTCGCGCGCGGCGAGGCGGGCACCGAGCTCGAGCGCTGGATCGGCGACGTGATGGCCCAATGGCATCGCGAGGGGTTTCTCATCGGCCTCGAACAGAAGTGGGGCC
>JAZKDA010000013.1:7856-12370 GCA_040387815.1 Pseudomonadota bacterium
ATGAGCGCTGGACACAACGCGCCGGCGGCGGCGCCTACCTATGCCGTCGCGACGCCTCGGGCCGGTGGCCGGCGGCCTGCCGCAACCGCGTGCTGCTCACGGCGCAGGAAACGAGCGGGCTGCGTCACTTCGGCCTGGAGCTGCGCGAGATCCTGGGCTGGGATCTGAGCTTCATCTACGACGATTTCGACCGTGAGCGCTTTCTGCGCGGGCTTGGCGCGACCGTGCTGCTGATGCTCTCGTGCATCGCCGGCAGCCTGGCCGTCGGAGCGGCCGGCGCGGTGCTGGCCGAGTCGCGCCTGCGGCTGCTGGGGGGTCTGGCGCGAGGGGCCGCTGTCTGGGGCCGCATGACGCCTCCACTGTTGCAGATGTACCTGCTGTTCTTCGGCTTCGGGGCCCTGCTGTGGACAACTTATGGGATCAGCCTTTCCCCCTGGGTGGTGGCCGTGTGGTGCCTGAGCTATTACACCGGGTCGTCCGTGATGACCGCCTTGCTGGACGCGGCGGCCTTGCGGCGTGAGGCCGAGCCCGCCTTCCGCCTGCGATGGGGTGCCTTGCCGCGGGTCTACGGACACGCCGCCGGTTCGGTCACCGCGTCGCTCGTGAACGTGAGCAAGGCCACCATGATGGCGTCCGTCATTGCCGTGCCCGAGCTGATGTCGGCGTCCACCAGCATCCTGGTCGACAACGGCAACGTCAAGGAAGTGATGAATATGCTGGTGCTGGTTTTCCTGGTGCTGATCGCGGTGACCGTGCGCCTGCTGGGGCGGCTGGAGGGGCGGCTGCGCTCGGTGGGGTCGGGGCGGCAATGAACGAGTTCAAGGCGCTGGTGACCTGGACGCCCTACCTGCTGGAGGGCTTCCTGTGGAACATCTTGATCGCCGCCCTTGCCATGGTGCTGGGCACCGCCGCCGGCGCCGTGTTGGCGTGGGCGCGGCTGTCCGACGGCCGCAGCCTGCGCCGGCTGAGCACCGGCTTGACCGAACTCACGCGCAACATCCCGACCATCGTGTTCCAGTTCTACCTGGCCCTCATGCTCCCCAGCGAGTGGCTGGTGCCCGGCACGGGCTGGGTGGTCGGCGTGCCCGCCTGGCTCAAGGCCGCGCTGGCCCTGTCGGTGGCAGTGGTGGGCTTCACCTCGGACAACCTGCTGATCGCCATGCGCGAGTGGCGCAAGGGCGACCGTGGCGCGGCGCTGCTGTTCGTGCCCGCCTGGGGTACCTACCTGCTGATCATCGTGATCGCGTCCAGCACGGCATCGATCATCGGCGTGGGCGAGCTGGTCAGCCGCGCCAACACGGTGATCAACGCGACAGGCAATTCCAAGCTGATGATCCCGATGTATCTCTACGCCATGGTCATCTTTTTCTGTTTTTGTTATCCGCTGATCGCGCTGCTCAACCGGGCCAAGCGACTGATGGCTGAACGCGCGCGCCTTGCCAAAGAGCCTGATGCCACCTCGGGCGCCCTGGCTGCCCCACAATCGGGGGCATGAGGCCCCAGCTTCGACATGTGCCCGGGAACACGCCCCTGGTGCTCGATTCGCCGCACAGCGGCACGGTGTACCCGGAAGACTTTCGCTTCAGCTGCGATGCGGCCTTGCTGCGCCGCGCCGAAGACACGCACGTGGACCGCCTGTACGACTTCGCGCCGGGCCTGGGCGTGGCCTGGGTCGAGGCGCTGTTTCCACGCAGCTACCTCGATGCCAATCGCAACGTGTCCGAGATCGATGTCGCGCTGTTCGACGCCGACTGGCCGGGCGAGCGGCCCACCGATCCCGCCGCGCAGGCCAAGGTGCGCCTGGGCAAGGGCCTGATCTGGCGCTGCACCGACGAAGGCATCGCGCTCTACGACCGGCGGCTGACCGTGGCCGAGGGGCTGGCGCGCATCGAGCGCTGCTGGCGCCCGTATCACCAGGCGGTGGCCGCGGCCATCGAGGCGGCCCATGCCCGGCACGGCTACAGCATCCACATCAATTGCCACTCGATGCCGGCGGTGGCGGGCAGCCACGCCACGGATTTCCCCGGGCTGGTGCATGCGGACATGGTGGTGGGCGACCGCGACGGCAGCACCGCCGCGCCGGCGTTGTCGCGCTGGCTGTGCGCCCAGCTCGAAGGCATGGGCTACAGCGTGTCGTACAACCACCCCTACAAGGGCGTGGAGCTGGTGCGCCGCTACAGCGACCCGGCCCGCCATCGGCACAGCCTGCAGTTGGAGATCAACCGGCGCCTGTACATGGACGAGCAGACGCTGGCCTTGAACGACGGGTTCGAGGACCTGCGTGCCAAGCTGCGCACGCTGGTCGAGCGCCTGCTGAAGATCGACCCGAGAACACTGGCCTGAAGGGCGGCCCGGCAGGCGGCTTGGCCCTGGTGCCGACGGTCAGCGCGCCGCGGCGCGGCGGCTGGCGTGCCTGGCCAGGGCCTGGGCGGCCTCGCTCACCACGGCCGGGCCGCGGTAGAGGAGGCCGGTGTAGATCTGCACCAGGTCGGCGCCGGCCTCGATCTTGCTCACCGCGTCGGCGCCGCTGAAAACGCCACCCACGCCGATGATGGGAAAGCCCGGTCCCAGGGCGGCGCGCAGCTGGCGGATCACGCGGTTGCTGGCCTCCAGCACCGGCCGGCCCGACAGGCCGCCCGCTTCGTCCGCATGCGGCATGCCCTTGACGGCCTCGCGTGAGAGCGTGGTGTTGGTGGCCACCACGCCGTCCATGCCATGGCGGCGCAGGGTGGCGGCGATCACGCCGACCTGGGTTTCGTCCAGGTCGGGCGCGATCTTGACGAACAGCGGTACCTGTCGTCCCGTGCCTTCACGCAGTTCGGTGCGGCGCCGGGCCAGTGCGCCCAGCAAGCCGTCGAGCGCCTCGTCGCTTTGCAGCGCGCGCAGGTTCTGGGTGTTGGGGCTGGAGATGTTGACCGTGACGTAGTCGGCATGCGGGTACACGCCTTCCAGGCCGATCAGGTAGTCGTCGGTGGCCCGCTCGATCGGCGTGGCCGCGTTCTTGCCGATGTTCAGGCCCAGCACCAGGGGCTGGCGTCCCTGGCGTACCTGCGAGCGCTTCACGTTGGCGACGAAGGCCTGCAGGCCCTCGTTGTTGAAGCCCAGCCGGTTGATCAGCGCGTCGGCGGCCGGCAGGCGGAACATGCGGGGCTTGGGGTTGCCCGGTTGCGCCAGCGGTGTGACGGTGCCCACCTCCACGAAGCCGAAGCCCATGCCGGCGAGGGCGTCGATGCAGCGGGCGTTCTTGTCCAGGCCGGCGGCCAGGCCGACGCGGTTGGGAAAATGCAGGCCGGCGATCTCGACCGGGTCGCTCACCTGGTTCTGGTGCCACAGGTGGCGGGCGGGTGTGCATTGCAGGCCCGCGAGCGTGTTCAGGGTGAGGTCGTGCGCCGCCTCGGGGTCGAGCTGGAACAGCAGGGAGCGGGCGAGCGGGTAGGGCAGGAGGGCCATGGATAATGTTCGGATGCTTCTTATGCAGTGGAGGATTGTCGCGTGACTCAGGATGAATTGAAGGCGCTGGTGGGCCAGGCGGCGCTGCAATACGTGGTGCCGGGCGAACTGGTGGGCGTGGGCACGGGCTCGACGGTCAACAAGTTCATCGACGCGCTCGGCGCGATGAAAACCCGTATCCGCGGCGCGGTGTCCAGCTCCGAAGCGTCTACCGCCCGCCTGCTGGCGCTGGGCATCCCGGTGTTCGACGCGAACGAGGCGGGCGAGCTGGCCGTCTACATCGACGGGGCCGACGAGATCGACGGTCGCGGTTTCATGGTCAAGGGTGGCGGCGCGGCGCTCACGCGCGAGAAGATCGTGGCGGCGCAGTCACGGCGCTTCGTGTGCATCGCCGACGAATCCAAGCGGGTGGCGGTGCTGGGGCGCTTTCCCTTGCCGGTGGAAGTGATCCCTATGGCCACGGCGCGCATCACCCGCCAGTTCTCGGCGCTGGGGGGCACGGCGCATGTGCGTTTGCGCGACGGCGTGCCGGTGCTGACGGACAACGGCCAGCACATTCTCGATGTGACGGGCCTGCAAATCCGTGACCCACTCGGGTTCGAGTCCGAGGTGAACCAGTGGCCGGGCGTTGTGACGGTGGGCGTGTTCGCCCACCAGAAGGCGGCTGTCTGCCTGCTGGGCACCCCCGCGGGCGTGGAGACGGTTGTCTACTGAAGTTGTCCGCCTGTGGCACCCAAGGTGCGGTCAGGCCTTTTACCCAAAAATGCGGGCCCCTTCCGAGCTTGACGGCATGCGGGCGGTTTCCGCAATGGAATGATCGGTCTTGGCGGCGCCGAGTCGCTTTTTCCAGCGCTCGGCCTGGTTGACGAAGGTTTCAACCATCTTCTCGAACGAGGCGTCTTCCAGCTCGGTGACGCCGCGCGCCTGCGCCAGGATGACGCCATTGGTGGCTTCTTCCAGGCCGAGCGTGGCGCCGTCGGTGCGGTGCCAGTACAGGTTGGCGATCATCAGCTCGCGCAGCAGGGGCTCGGCGCCGTGCATGGGCAGTTCATCAAGGTAGACCG
>JAZKDA010000014.1:0-21927 GCA_040387815.1 Pseudomonadota bacterium
GCCATGGGTGCCGCGCTCGACGATGTGGCCGGCGTCCATCACCAGGATCTCGTGCGCGTCGACCACGGTGGACAGCCGGTGCGCGATGACCAGCGCGGTCTTGTTCTGCGCCGCGCTGCGCAGCTCGGCCTGGATGGCGCGCTCGTTGGCCGAATCGAGCGCGGAGGTGGCCTCGTCGAAGATCATGATGGGCGGGTTCTTCAGCAGGGTGCGGGCGATGGCCACGCGCTGCTTTTCGCCGCCCGACAGCTTGAGCCCGCGCTCGCCCACCATGGTCTGGTAGCCGCGCGGGGTGGACTGGATGAAGTCGTGGATGCGCGCCTGCCGGGCCGCCTCTTCCACCTCGGCGCGGCTGGCGCCCGGGCGGCCGTAGGCAATGTTGTATTCGACCGTGTCGTTGAACAGCACCGTGTCCTGGGGCACGATGCCGATGGCGTGGCGCACGCTGGACTGCGTCACCTCGCGGATGTCCTGGCCGGCGATGGTGATGCGGCCCTGCTGCACGTCGTAAAAGCGAAACAAAAGCCGCGCCAGCGTGGACTTGCCCGACCCCGAGGGGCCCACCACGGCCACCGTCTTGCCGGCGGGAATCTCGAAGGAGAGGTCGTGCAGGATCACCCGCGCAGGTTCGTAGGCGAAGGTCACATGCTCGAAGCGCACCGTGGGTTGCGCCAGCCCCGCCAGCGGCTGCGCGCCCGGGGCGTCGGCCACCTCGCGCTCGCGGTCCATCAGGGCGAACATCTTGTCCAGGTCGGTCAGGCTCTGCTTGATCTCGCGGTACAGCACACCCAGGAAGTTCAGCGGGATGTACAGCTGGATCATGAAGGCGTTGATCATGACCAGGTCGCCCAGCGTCATGCGGCCTTCGACCACGCCCTGCGTGGCGCGCCACAGCATGGCCACCAGGGCCAGCGCGATGATCAGCTGCTGGCCGGTGTTGAGCATCGACAGCGTGGTCTGCGACTTCAGGCGTGAGCGGCGCAGGCGTTCCAGGCTTTCGTCATAACGGCCGGCTTCGAAGGCCTCGTTGTTGAAGTACTTGACCGTCTCGTAGTTCAGCAGCGAGTCGACCGCGCGGGTGTGCGCGGCCGAGTCGAACTCGTTGGCCTCGCGCCGGAACTTGGTGCGCCACTCGGTGACGGTGATGGTAAAGACGATGTAGAAGGCCAGCGCCGCCGCGGTGATCCAGGCGAACAGCATGTCGAACTTGACCGCCAGGATCACCAGCACCAGCGACACCTCGATCAGCGTCGGCACCACGCTGTAGAGGGAATACGAGATCAGCGACTCGATGCCGCGCACGCCGCGTTCGATGTCGCGCGTCATGCCGCCGGTCTGGCGCTCCAGGTGAAAGCGCAGGCTCAGCTCATGCAGGTGCTGGAAGGTACGCAGCGCGATGCTGCGCGCGGCGCCGTGGGTGGCCTTGGCGAACACCAGCTCGCGCAGCTCGGTGAACAGCGAGGTCGACAGGCGCAGCAGGCCGTAGCCCACCAGCAGCCCCACCGGCACGGCCAGCACCATCGCGCCGGCGGTGGCGGTATCGACTCCCGAGGCCGGCACCCGGCCCTGGCCCGGCGTCATCACGTCGATCAGCTGCTTGAGCAGCAGCGGCACGCTCACGTTGGCCAGCTTGGCGCCGATCATGAAAACCAGCGCGAACAGCACCCGCCAGCGGTATTGCCATAGGTAGGGCACCAGCCGGCTCAGGGTGGCCCAATCGCTGCGGCCGCGCGGCTGGCCCGGGGTGGCGGGGGTGGGAAGGGAGGCGGAGGCGAGTTCGCCGGCTCGGCGCATCGGGGACAATCCTGCTCAAGTACGACCGTCGATTGTGCCCATGTCCGAGGGACAGGGCCACGGCCGGCGTCGCCCTGGCTCAGGTGCTACCCTGCCGACACAACCACTTGCAACCCAAACCCGCGATGTCATCCGAAGACCCGATGCAATCCCCCGCCCTCGAACACCGCGCCCTGCTGTGGCTGGTGGTGGGCACGTCGCTCGCGTTCGGGCTGGTGCTTTGGCCTTACCTGGGGGCCGTGCTGTGGGCCCTGTTCATCGCCATCGTTTTCCAGCCCCTGCAGCAACGCATGATGCGGCGCACCGGCCGGCGAAGTTCGCTGGCGGCGCTCTTTTCGCTGATCGTGATCCTGCTCATCGTGATCCTGCCAGTGATCATCGTGGCCATGTCGGTGGCCCAGGAAGTCGCGGATGTGGTGGAGCAGATGCGCAGTGGCCAGTTGGATGTGTTCGCGTCGGTGCAAAAGGCGATCGAGGGGCTGCCAGGCTGGGTCCGCAGCCTGCTGGGCCGCTTCGGCATCTTCGATGTCACCGGGCTGCAGCGTCAGGTCGGTGCTCTGCTCACCAGCAGCGGCCAGGCGATCACCAACCATGTGCTCGGCCTGGGGCAGATCACGCTGGACTTCGTGGTGGCCCTGTTCGTGATGCTTTACCTGCTGTACTTCATGCTGCGCGACGGCGAACTGCTCGTCACGCGCTTGATGCGCACGGTGCCCCTGGACAGCCAGCACACCGACCGGCTGCTCACCCAGTTCGCCACGGTGGTGCGCGCCACGGTCAAGGGCAATGTGGTGATCGCGATCGTCCAGGGTGCCCTGGGCGGCGCGGCATTCGCCTTCCTGGGCCTTCCCGGCGCGCTGCTGTGGGGCACCTTGATGACCCTGCTGTCGCTGCTGCCCGCGGTGGGCGCGGCCATCGTGTGGGGGCCAGTGGCCGTCTGGTTGTTCGCCACCGGCCAGGTCGGGCAAGGCGCCGCCTTGACGGCCTGGGGCGTGCTGGTGATCGGCCTGATCGACAACGTGCTGCGCCCCATCCTGGTGGGCAAGGACACGCGCCTGCCCGACTACCTGGTGCTGCTGGCCACGCTGGGCGGCATTTCCGCGTTCGGGCTCAACGGGTTCGTGATCGGTCCGGTGATCGCCGCCATGTTCCTGGTGGCCTGGGATCTGCTCACCCGGGTGAGGCAGCAGACGGACGCCGGGGCGCAGTAGGCCCGGCAAAAACTGATCAGGTCACCGGAGCGGGGTTGAACAGCACCAGGGCGTTGTGCAGCTTCCACTGCTCGGCCCAGGTCTTCTTGCGGCCGCTGGCCACATCGAGCATCAGCTCGAACAGCTGCCAGCCCACCTGCTCGATGGTGGCCTGGCCGTCAGCGATTACCCCGGCGTTCAGGTCCATCAGGTCGTGCCAGCGGCGGGCCAGCTCGGTGCGGGTGGCCACCTTGATCACCGGCACCTGGGCCAGCCCATAGGGCGTGCCGCGGCCGGTGGTGAACACATGCAGGTTCATGCCGGCGGCCAGTTGCAGCGTGCCGCAGATGAAGTCGCTGGCCGGCGTGGCCGCATAGGTCAAGCCCTTTTGCTTGAGCTTCTCGCCCGGTGACAGCACACCGGTGATGGGCGCACTGCCCGACTTGACGATGGAGCCCATCGCCTTCTCGACGATGTTGGACAGCCCGCCCTTCTTGTTGCCGGGCGTCGTGTTGGCGCTGCGGTCCACCTGGCCGCGCTGCAGGTAGGCGTCATACCAGGCCATCTCTCGCACCATGGCCTGGGCGATCTCGGGCGTGGCGGCGCGGGCCGTGAGCTGGGCGATGCCGTCACGCACCTCGGTGGTCTCCGAGAACATGACGCTGGCACCCGCGCGCACCAGCAGGTCGGTGCAAAACCCCACCGCCGGGTTGGCGGTGACGCCGGAGAAGGCGTCGCTGCCGCCGCACTGCACGCCGACGACCAGCTCGCTGGCCGGCACGGTCTCGCGGCGCCGCGCGTCCAGCCGACGAAGGTGCCGGTCGGCCTGGCGCACGATGGAATCGACCATGTCCATAAAGCCAACGTGCACATCGTCCTGCAGGCACACCACGTCCAGGGCCTGCGCCTGACCCTGGCGCTCGTCGGAGATGGGAATGCTGCCAGGCGGCAACAAGCGTTCGGGCTGCAACTTCTCGCAGCCCAGGCTGACCACCATCACCTCGCCGCCGAAGTTGGGGTTCAGGCTGATATGCCGCAGGGTGCGGATCGGGATCACGGCGTCGGGGGCGTCAATGGCCACGCCACAGCCGTAGCCGTGCTCCAGGGCGACCACGCCATCGACGTTGGGATATCGGGGCAGGAGCTCCTGGCGGATGCGATCGACGGCGAACTCGACCACGCCAGCCACGCATTGCACGGTCTGGGTGATTGCCAGCAGGTTGCGCGTGCCCACGCTGCCGTCGGCGTTGCGGTAGCCCTCGAAGGTGTAGCCCTCCAGCGGCGGCATGGGCACGCGCGCGGCGGTGGCCATGGGGAGGTCGTCCAGCGATCTTGCCTCTGGCATGCGCAGCAAGCGCTCGTGCAGCCAGCTGCCGGCGGGGATGTCCTTCAGGGCGTAGCCGATGGTCACGTTGTAGCGGCGCACAGCCGAGCCTTCGGGCAGATCGGCCAAGGCAACCTTGTGGCCCTGGGGCACCGCCTCGCGCAGCACCAGGCCATCAGTAAAGGTCGTGCCCGCAGGCAGGCCGCCGTCATTGGCAACGATGGCCACGTTGTCGGCCTCGTGCAGGCGAATATAAAGCGCAGGACGCGTCATGCTCATGGGCAGTATGTTGCTATTTGAGGAGGCCGGGAAGCCACAGCGAAAATGCCGGCACATAGGTGACGGCCAGCAGAGTCATGCCAAGCGCGCTGTAGAACGGCAAGATCGTTCGCATGACCTGCCCGACCGATATCTCCCCGATGGCGCAGCCCACGAACTGCACCGACCCCACCGG
Organism: Pseudomonadota bacterium; assembly: GCA_040387815.1. Classification (GTDB taxonomy): domain Bacteria; phylum Pseudomonadota; class Gammaproteobacteria; order Burkholderiales; family Burkholderiaceae_C; genus Ramlibacter. Next base: position 4,763 of record JAZKDA010000014.1, read on the forward strand.
CGGCGTGTTCAGCCCGAGCGCGCAGTTGATCAGCATCACGATGCCGAACTGTGTCGGGTCCATGCCGAACTGCATGGCAATGGGCAAGAAGATGGGCGTGCAGATCAGGATGGTCGCGGCCATGTCCAGAAAAGTACCCAGGATGAACAGCAGCACATTGATCAGCAGGAATATGACCCAGGGGCTGGTGCTGATCATCTTCATCAACTCGCCGGTTCTTTGGGGCACTTCGTACAGCGCCATGAAGTAGCCGAAGGCGCTGGAGATGCCGATCAGCAGCAGCACCACACCGGTGGTCTTGCACGCCTTGGCGCACGCCTTCAGGAAGTTGTGCCAGGACAGGCTGCGGTAGACGACCACCGTGATCAGCAATGCCCAGGCCACCGCGATGGATGCCGACTCGGTGGCCGTGAACGCGCCCGACATGATCCCCACCAGAATGATGACCACCACGAACAATCCGGGCAACGCGGCCAGGAAAGCCATGAGCACCATGGCCCAGCCGGGGAACGCGCCATGCACCGGATAGCCGCGCTTGACGGCCACATAGTAGGCGGCCGCGAGGTTGCACACGGTCAGGATGATGGCCGGGATCAGCCCGGCCAGGATCAGGCCCAGGATGCTCACGGAGGCAATGCCTGCGGTCGCCAGCGTGAAGATGATCATGTTGTGCGAGGTCGGCATGATCGCGCCGACCAGCGACGCATGGGTGGTCACGTTGACCGCGTAGTCGGTGTCGTAGCCCTCCTTTTTCATCAGAGGGATCATCACTGAGCCGATGGCGGACACGTCGGCCATGGGCGAACCGGCGATGCCGCCGAAGATGGTGCAGCCCAGCACATTGCTCATCCCCAGGCCGCCGCGGACGTGGCCAACCAGGCTGTTGGCAAAGCGGATGATGCGGTCCGCGATGCCGCCGTACAGCATGAGCTCGCCGGCGAATATGAAAAACGGAATGGCCAGGAACGAAAACACCTGCATGCCACCCACCATCTTCTGGAACACCATCGCAAGCGGCAGGCCCGCGGCCAAGATGGTGGCCACGGACGACAGGCCAATGGCGAACGCGACGGGCACGCCCAATAAAAGCAGCAAAGTAAAACTTGCCGCCATCACAGTCAATTCCATGCTGGCTCCACTTCCACGCCGCGGTACAGAGCCACGAGGTGCTCGATCGAGAAAAGGACGATGAGGGTCCCGGCGATCATGATCGGTACGTAATCGATACCGTCGGGGACGGGCAGCATGGGCTTCTTCTCGGCCCATTTGGCCGCCGCCCAAATCCAGCCGCCATGGACCATCAGAGCGCCGAAGCCACCGACCAGGATATGGACCAGCACTTCGATGCGCAGTTGCCATACCACTGGCAACAGGCCGACCAGGGACTCCAGGCCGATGTGCCCGGCGTCCCGAACGCCCACGGCCACGCCCAGGGCGGTCACGAACAGCACGATGAGCAGCGCGAGGTTTTCAGCCCAGGTGGGTGTGTCGTTGAAGACATAGCGTCCGATCACCTGCCACTGCACGCACAGGATCAGCGCGATCAACAGCACCACGGCGAGCATGAGGCTGACGCTGGCGACCATGCGGCAGAACCTGGTGAACAGGGTATGACCGGCGCCATTGGCCGCGCCGCGCCCCCCCACCAGCGGGGGGTGCAAGCTCACTTGGTGTCCTGGATGGCCTTGACCATGCGCTTGAGGTCCGGCGTCGTGATGAACTTCTCATACACGGGCGCCATGACGGCCTGGAACGAAGCCTTGTCGACTTCCACGATCTGGGCCCCAGCGGCCTTGACGTTGGCCAGAGACTTGCCCTCCTGCTCGTCCCACTTGGCGCGCTCGACCTTCACCGATTCCTTCGCGGCGGCGCGAATCTTGTTCTGGTCGTCCTTGGGCAGTTTGTCCCACACGGCCTTGGACATCAACAGGATCTCCGGCGCCATGGAATGCTCAGTCTTGGAGTAGAACTTCACCGCCTCAACGTGCTTGGCCGTGTCAAAGGATGGAATGTTGTTCTCGGCCGCGTCGATCAGACCGGTCTTCAGGCCCGTGTAGACCTCGCCGAAGGGCATGGGTGTGGCGTTGGCGCCCATGGCGCTGACCAGTGAGACCCACAGGTCCGACTGCTGCACCCGGATCTTCATGCCCTTGGTGTCGGCCACCGTCTTGATGGGCTTTTTCGAATAGATGGAGCGCGCGCCGCTGTCATAGAACGCCAGGCCGATATAGCCCATGGGCTCGCAGCTCTTGAGAATTTCGTCGCCCACGGGACCGTCCAAGGACTTGCGCATGTGCTCGACCGAGCGGAACAGGAAGGGCATAGTGGGCACCATCGTGGCGGGACATACGCCGTTCATGGGCGCGACGTTGACGCGGGCGAAGTCGAGCGCGCCGATCTTGAGCTGGTCGATGGTCTCCTTCTCGGTGCCCAGGGCTCCCTTGTTGAAGACTTTGATCTTGTGCTTGCCGCCGGTGGACTTTTCCAGCAACTCGCTCATGTACTTCACGGCCACCACGGTCGGGTAATCGTCGGAGTTATGAATGTCCGACGAGCGGAATTCGGTGGCCATGGCCGGTGTGGCGGCGAGCGCGATGAGCGCGGCGGCCGCGATGGCCAGGTGCTTGAGTTGTTTCACGGTGGTCTCCTTGAGGGGTGGGGTCAGTTGGGAAAAGCGGATTCGGCCAGGCCCTTGAATCCGGGTCTGAACATGAGGACGGCGCCGTCCAGCGCCGCCTCGTAGCCGGACGCGGGCACGGCTGGCGTGATGGAGGTGACGAAGAGGCAGTCAAGCTCGGGGCCGCCAAAGCTGCACATAGCCGGCTTGCTGACGGGCAGCGAAAACGAGCGGTCCAGACGCCCGTCGGGAAAAAAGCGATGCACCTGCCCCGCGTCGTTGCCGCAGGTCCAGTAACCGCCCTCGACGTCGATCGCGGCGCCATCGGGGCGGCCGGGGTAGGCGTTCATGTCGATGAACTCGCGCCGGTTGCGCGGCACGCCGTCCGCGCCCAGGTCGAACTGCCAGACGCGCTGGACACTGGGGTGCGAGTCAGACAGGTACATGATGCGGCCGTCAGGGCTGAATGCCAATCCGTTTCCCGTGATCAGGCCGGCCACCTGCGGCCCCGACAAGCCATGGGCATCGAAGCGGAACAAGGCGCCATCGGGCGCTGCCAGGGACATGTCCCGGACCATGGTGCTGACCCACAGCCGCCCGTGCCGGTCGAGGCGGCCGTCGTTGAAGCGCATGCCCTCGCGCGGGTGGACAACACCCTGCAGCAGCGTCGTGCGCGCATGCGGCTCGCCCTGCGGCAGTTCGACGGCGAAGATGCCGGTCTCCATCGCCGCAACCAAACCGCCGTGCACCCTCATGGCGATGCAGCCGATGCGCTCGTCGACATGCCAGCTCCAGGTGCGGCGGCTGACCCAGTCGTGCCGCCTGATCGCACGGCCTTCGATATCGACCCAGTACAACGCCTGCTCACGCACCGACCAGACAGGGCTCTCCCCCACCTTGTCGCGTGACTCGCCGAGTGCCTCGAAATGGGGGAATGCCATGGCGCCGGCTTATTCGAAGGGGCCAGTGCGCACGAAGGCACCACCCTGGTAGACAGAAGCCGGGTCGGTGAGGTCGACGACAGGCTCGGCCGCTTCGACGGCTTCACGGAAGGCATCCGAGCTGTCGCGCGGCCGATAGCCCAGATGCCGCGCCTGGCTGTTGTCATAGAAAGCCGAGCTGTTGTCCGATATGCCATAGACGACACTCCACCCCACCACCGGTGCAGTAAGCGAGGAGATCACCAGCCTCTCCAGGTCGGCATAGGACAACCAGGTCGACAACATGCGGCGGCTCTTCGGCTCGGGAAACGATGAGCCGATGCGGGCCACCACGGTCTCGATCCCGTAGCGGTCGAAGTACAGGCGGGCAAGGTCTTCGCCGAAGGCCTTGGACAGGCCGTACAGGCCATCGGGCCGCGCTGGCGTGGCCGAATCGATCACCTGGTCCTGCCGGTAGAACCCGGTCACATGGTTGGAACTGGCGAAGAACACACGCTTGACGCCATTTTTGCGAACCGCCTCGTAGAGGTGGTAGGCGCCAATGATGTTGGCTGCCAGGATTGGCGCCCAGGGCTGCTCGGTGGACACTCCCCCGAGGTGCACCACGGCATCCACGCCTTCCAGCAAGGCCTGCACGCCGGCGGCATCCGCCAGGTCGACCTGAACGCATTCCTCGCCTGCGGCAGCCTCTCCCAACGGGCCAATATCCGACAGGCGCAGGATGTCGCAGTACGGACGCAGGCGTTGGCGAAGTTCGCGGCCCAGGCCACCGGCCGCCCCGGTGAGCAGGAGGCGCTTGAACTTCAACTGCGTGACGGGCGTGGGAGGCATGGCCGAGAATTAATGTTTTGAGGTTGTAGGTTATCGTACAACTGATAGGAATGTCCATCTTCCAGCCCCGGCTGTCAATTGCGCCGGTCTAGGGGTTTGCACTAGGCCGACGGACGACGCGACAAGACGATACAGTCTTCCGACAGGGCCCGGGAACACCCCCGGTGCGTTTCCCCGTGCGAACGGTTCATGCGAAGTTGTACGATGACTTTGAATCTGCCTGACCTGCCTGATCCTGAGCTGTTTCGTGGATGGGCCGGTGGCCGCCCCGTCAGCTTGTTCCATCTGTCCACGCCCGGCGGCCTGCGTGCCGCTGTCTGCAACCATGGCGCGCGACTGCTGGCGCTGGTCGTGCCAGGACGCGGCGGGCGGTGGCACGACGTCGTGCTCGGCTACGCCAGCCTGCCGCAGATGCTGGACGGCATGGCCTCCATGGGTGCGGTCATCGGTCGGTTTGCCAACCGGATCGGTGGCGGCGGTTTCACGCTGGACGGGCAGGCCTGGAAGCTGCCAGCCAACGATGGCCCGAACTGCCTGCACGGCGGCCCGGCGGGCTGCCGGCACCAGGTGTTCGATGCCAGTGCAATGGCGCCGGATCACCTGCGCCTGCGTTGGACCTTCCGGCAGGCCGATGACGGATTCCCCGGCGATGTCATGCTGCGGGTGGACTACCGCCTGCGCGACCCTGGCGTGCTTGAAATCAGATGGAAAGCGCAGGCATTGGACCGCGCCACCGTACTGAACATCACAACACATCCCTTCTTCAATCTGGAGGGCCAGGGATCCGCGCACGTTCGGGCACATCGGGTCACCATCGACGCGGCCTGCTACCTCCCGGTGGATGCGGTGGGCATTCCCACCGGCGCGATCGCGACCGTCGCCGCGACACCGTTTGACCTGCGCGAAGGCCTGAGGCTGGACGCCGCGCTGGCCGCGCTCCCGGGGGACACGGGCTTTGACCATTGCTACGTCAATGGCATGGCCGAGGGTGGCCCGCTGCGCCGCGCGGCCCGGGTGGAAGCTCCCGATTCGGGAATTGCGATGGAGGTGTGGAGCGACGCCCCGGGGCTGCAGTTCTTTAGCGCCAGCAAGTTCAATGGCAGCCTGCCCCGGCACGCGGGCAAGGGCGGCCGCGTCTACCAACGCGAAGCGGCACTGTGTCTGGAGCCGCAGGGGTTTCCGGATGCGCCGAATCAGCCGCACTTCCCGTCGGCGGCGCTGCGGCCTGGGATGCCTCGCAGCGGACACATCGAGTACCGCTTTTCTGTGTTGGACGCTTGACCGGATCAGGCACCATGCCCCACCCGGGTTCAGACGGTCGGCGCGCATTCAGCAGGGCTGGCCCTGCCGCCGCACGAGCCAGTCCGGCGCATCCTGCAGTGCCACCGGGCGCAGGAAACGATCCATCGCTGCCCAGCCCACCGACGTGGTGTCCGGCCGGGTGGACGCGGGGAACGGCCCGCCATGGTGCTGCCCGGCGCAGACCGCCACACCGGTGGGATAACCTGCGAACAGCACCCGGCCGGCCACCTGAGAGGCGGTGCGCACCAAGGCGATGATCTCCTCGGTCGCGTCGTCGGCGCCCCAGATCGTCACGGTAAGCGAGCCGCCGATGGCTTCGAGCACGCGCACGGTGTCGCCTGCTCCGGCCGACCGCACGACCAACGCGGCGGGGCCGAACACTTCCTCGTGCAGCGCCGCCTCGGCGATGAAACCGGTGGCGTCGATCTGCGCCAGGAAGGGGCGCGGCGGCTGGCCCGGCACGGCGGACTCGGCCAGCACGGGCTGAAGCTTCGGGTGCGCGGCCCAGGCGGCGCGGCCGCCGTCAAAGCCCGCGCGCATCTGAGGCGTGAGCATCTCGTGCGGCGTGGTGGCCATCAGAGCCTGCGCCAGTTGGTTGACGAAGCCATCGCCCTGGGCGCCCTGGGGCACGACGATCACGCCAGGGCTGGTGCAGAACTGGCCGGATCCCATGGTGATCGAGCCGGCCAGGCCTTGGGCCAGCGCGGCGCTCTGGCTCGCCAGGGCCGCGGGCAGCACGACCAGCGGGTTGACCGAGCCCAGCTCGCCGAAGAAAGGAATGGGGCGCGCGCGCGATTGCACCGCCTTGTGCAGCGCCAGCCCGCCTCGCACCGAGCCGGTGAAGGCCGCGGCGGCGATCAGCGGGTGCTGCACCAGGGCCACACCCACCTGCGTGCCAGGGCCGTCGATCAGGGCGAACACGCCGGCGGGCAGGCCCTGCGCAGCGACCACGTTGCGGGCCAGACCGGCCACGGCCTGCGACAGGCCGCGATGGCCGCTGTGGGCCTTGACGATGACGGGGCAGCCGGCGGCCAGGGCCGAGGCGGTGTCGCCGCCCAGCACCGAGAAGGCGAAGGGGAAGTTGCTGGCGCTGAACATGGCCACCGGGCCCAGCGGCACGCGCACACGCATCAGGTGGGGATGGCCCACCGGCGGGGCGCCGGGCACGGCCGGATCGTCGGTGAAGGCGAAGGCGGCGCCCTGCTCGACCTGGGTGGCGAAGCCGCGCAGCTGGAAGGCGGTGCGGTCCAGCTCACCGTTCAGGCGGCCGGCGCCGAGGTGGGTTTCCTCGTCGGCCAGCTTGACCAGGGACTCTCGGTCCGCTTCGAGCGCTTGCGCCAGGCCGCGCAGCAGGGCCGCGCGGGTGGCGGCGCTCGAAGCGCCGAAAGAGGCAATGGCCGCGTGTGCGGCTTGCGCGGCGGCGTCGACGTCGGCGGAGGTGCTGTTGGTGAAGGAGGTCATGGTGTTGGCTACAGGGTCATTGAAGGCATCGGGCCGGCGCTGCGCGCGGCCTTGGGCTGGATCCCCGCCTTCGCGGGGATGACACGCATCTCGTCATCCCCGCGAAGGCGGGGATCCAGGAGCGTGGTCTGGCCGGCGTCACCGATCACCGCACCATGCAAGGCCGCTTGGGGTCGAACTTCCAGCCCGGGATCAGGAACTGCATGGCCATGGCGTCGTCGCGCGCGCCCAGCCCGTGCTGCAGGTACAGGGCGTGGGCCTTGTCGACTTCGGCCATGTCCAGCTCGATGCCCAGGCCGGGCTTGACGGGCACCCGAACGTAGCCGCCTTCGATGCGCAGCGGCTCTTTCGTCAGGCGCTGGCCGTCCTGCCAGATCCAGTGGGTGTCGATGGCCGTCACCTTGCCCGGCGCGGCCGCGCCCACATGGGTGAACATCGCCAGCGAGATGTCGAAGTGGTTGTTGGAGTGCGAGCCCCAGGTCAGGCCCCAGTCGCGGCAGGTCTGGGCCACTCGCACCGAGCCGGCCATCGTCCAGAAATGCGGGTCGGCCAGCGGAATGTCCACCGCCTGCAGCGACAAGGCATGCGCCAGCTGGCGCCAGTCGGTGGCCACCATGTTGGTGGCAGTGGGCAGGCCGGTGGCACGGCGGAACTCGGCCATCACCTCGCGGCCGGAAAAGCCGTCTTCGGCGCCGCAGGGATCTTCGGCATAGGCCACCACGCCGTGCATGTCGCGCATCAGGCGCACGGCGTCCTTGAGCAGCCAGCCGCCGTTGGGGTCGAGCGTGACGCGGGCTTGTGGGAAGCGCTCGTGCAGCGCGCGCACGGCCTCGACTTCCTCCTCGCCGCGCAGCACGCCGCCCTTGAGCTTGAAATCCTGGAAGCCGTAGCGTGCCTGGGCCGCCTCGGCCAGGCGCACGACGGCCTCGGGTGTCATGGCCGTCTCATGGCGCAGCCGCTTCCAGTCGTCACCGGCATCGGGCTCGCTGGTGTAAGGCAGGTCGGTGCGGGCGCGATCGCCCACGAAGAACAGGTAGCCCAGCATCTGCACCGCATCGCGCTGCTGGCCTTCGCCGAGCAGGGCGGCCACCGGCACGTCCAGGTGCTGGCCCTGCAGGTCCAGCAGGGCCGACTCGACGGCGGTGACGGCATGGATGGTGGTGCGCAGGTCGAAGGTCTGCAGGCCGCGGCCGCCGCTGTCACGGTCGGCAAAGCGCGTGCGCATCTCATTGAGGATGGCCTGCAGCTGGCCGATGGGACGGCCCTCGACCAGGTTGCGCGCGTCTTCCAGCGTCTGGCGGATCTTCTCGCCGCCGGGCACCTCGCCCAGGCCGGTGTGGCCGGCGCTGTCGGTGACGATGACGATGTTGCGGGTGAAGAAGGGCGCATGCGCGCCCGACAGGTTCAGCAGCATGCCGTCGCGGCCCGCCACGGGAACCACGCGCATCTGCCGCACGATGGGTGTCGGCATGCTCAGTCGGCCTTGATGTTCCGGCTGGAGATCAGCTTGCCCCAGCGGGCATATTCGGCGGCCTGGAAGGCGGCGAACTGCTCGGGCGTGTTGAGCACCATCTCGAAGCCCAGCTCCAGCAGCTTGGGCTGCACCTGCGGGTCGTTCAGGCTGGCCACGATGGCCGCGTGCAGACGCCTCTTGACGTCGGCGGGCAGGCCGCGCGGCGCGGCGATGGCCTGCCAGGAATACACATTGGCATCGGTCACGCCGCCCTCCTCCAGGGTCGGCACCTGCGGCAGCAGCGGCGAGCGCTTCGCGCTGGTGATGGCCAGTGCGCGCAGCTTGCCGGCCTTGAGCTGCGGCATGGCGGTGTTGATGTTCATGAAGGACGCATCCACCTGGTTGCCCAGCAGGTCGGTCATGACCGGGCCGCCGCCCTTGTAGGGCACGTGAATGCCCGAGGTGCCGGTCTGCTGCCAGAACAGTTCGGCCGTCAGGTGGTCGCTGCTGCCGTTGCCCGAGGAGGCGAAGGTCATCTTGCCGGGATTGGCCTTGTGGAAGGCGATCACCTCGGCCAGCGACTTGTGCGCCGAGGCCGCGGGCACCACGAGCACATTGGGCGCCTGCACGGCCACGGTCAGTGGCTCCAGGTCCTTGAGCGCATCGTAGGGCACCTTGATCAGGTGCGGCGCGATCACGAATGGCCCCAGCGAAGCCACCAGCAGGGTGTGGCCATCGGCCGGGGCGCGGGTGACCAGGGCTGCGCCGATCGTGCCTGTGGCGCCGGCCCGGTTGTCGACGATGGCGGTGCCGCTGCCCAGCTTTTCGGGGAGCTTGGAGGCGAGCGTTCGCGCGATCAGGTCGGTGGAGCCGCCGGGCGGGAACGGCACGAGCAGCGTGATGGGCTTGTCGGGCCAGGCCCAGGCGCTCAGGGACGCGGTGGTGGCGAGGATCAGGGCGGCGAGGTTTTTCTTCATGACGATGTCTCCGGTTGTCGAACGAAATTCAGTCTCACTGCGGGCCAAGCTTGCGGATCAAGGCGTCGAGCTGCTCCATCTCGGCCGGCTTGAGGTCGCTGATGGGCGGGCGCACCGGACCGGCCGAATGGCCGACCAGCGTGGCGCCGGCCTTGACGATGCTCACGGAATAGCCTTCGCCCTTGTTGCGGATGTCCAGGTAGGGCAGGAAGAAGTCGTTGATCAGCCGGCTGACGGTGGCCTGGTCGCCGCTGGCGTAGGCCTCGTAGAACTCGATGGCCGTCCTGGGGATGAAGTTGAAGACCGCCGACGAGTAGGTGGGCACACCCAGCGCCTTGTAGGCATTGGCGAAGACTTCGTGGGTAGGCATGCCGCCGATGAAGACGAAGCGTTCGCCCAGGCGCTGGCGGATCGAGACCATGCGCTCGATGTCGCCCAGGCCGTCCTTGAAGCCGATCAGGTTGGGGCAGCGCTCGGCCAGGATCTCCAGCGATTGGGCGGTGAGCTTGCAGGCGCCGCGGTTGTAGACGATCACGCCGATGCGCACGCTCTTGCAGACGGCCTCGACGTGGGCGATCAGGCCCTCTTGCGAGGCTTCGATCAGGTAGTGCGGCAGCAGCAGCACGCCAGCCGCGCCCTGGCGCTGCGCTTCCTGCGCATAGGCGATGGCCAGGCGGGTGCCGCCGCCGGCGCCGCCGACGATGGGCACCTGGCCCTTGCAGGTCTCGGCGGCGACCTGGATCACCTGCGAGTACTCGCCCGGCTCCAGGGAAAAGAACTCGCCCGTGCCGCCGGCGGCGAACAGCACCGTGGCGCCGTAGGGCATCAGCCACTCCAGGCGGTCGGCATAGCCGCGCGGCTCAAAGTTCAGCTGCGCATCGAAGTCGGTGAGCGGAAAGGAAAGCAGGCCGGTGGACAAGGCCTTTTTGAGTTCGATGGGGGTCATTCGGGCTCCGGGAAAATGGCGAGGTCAGATCATGAGGTAGGACATCGTACAACTAAATCGGATCGAGCCGCAAGAGATCCTTGCTCGCGTGTCGGGAATTCAGCCGGCCTTGGCCAGGCCCTGCGCGGCGCGGCGGCGGCGCTCGCGGCTGTTGCTCAGATGGGTGCGCATGGCCGCACGGGCGGCATCGGCGTCTTGGCGGGCGATGGCGTCGAAGATGCTTTCGTGCTCTGCGTTGACGCGCCGCAGGTATTCGCGCTGCTCGGGGGTGGGCTCGGCGGCCTCTTCCAGCCGGGCGCGTGGAATCATCATCCCCCCGAGCGTGCCCATGAGCTGCTCGAAATGGCCGTTCTGGGTGGCGCGGGCGATCTCCAGGTGGAACTGGAAATCAGGCCCTACCGCGTCGCGCCCAGCCTCCACCGCCGCCGCGAAGGCATCGAGCGCGGTGCGCATCGCCCGCAGGTTGACATCGCTGCGACGGGCGGCGGCCAACACGGCGGCTTCGGTCTCGACGGCGATGCGCAGCTCGAGCACGGCAATCACGTCGTGCAGCGTGCCCAGCTGGTCGGGTGCGATGCGGAAGGTGCTGGCGTCGCCCAGCCCGACGGCGAAGGTGCCGATGCCGTGCCGGGTCTCGACCATGCCGGCCGCCTGCAGGCGGGAGATGGCCTCGCGCACCACGGTGCGGCTGACGCCGAACTCTTCCATCAGGTCAGCCTCGCGCGGCAGCTTCTCGCCGGCCGGCAGACGGCCGTCGCGAATGCGATCGCCCAGGGACTGGACCAGGTCGGTGGTGAGAGAGCGGCGCGGTGCGAGAGCGGACATGCCCGGATTATGTCGTACGATGACTGCCGATGCTACCCGCGGCCGCGCCAAACCCCAGCGGCTACAGGCGCGAGAAATCCGGCCGGCGCTTTTCCATGAAGGCGCCGAAGGCCTCCTTGGCGGCCGGCTCGCCCAGCAGGCGGGCGAACACGGCGCTTTCCTGCTCGATCTGGGCCAGCACCTGCGGCTGCGTATCGCTCTTCATGAGGCGCTTGGTTTCGAGCAGCGAACCCAGCGGCTTGGCCGCCAGCTTGCGCGCCTGTGCCTGCGCCACCGAGGTGGCCTCGGACGGCGGCACGACGCGGTTGACCAGCCCCACCTCCAACGCCGCCTCGGCCATGAAGGGATCCCCCAGCAGCAGCGCCTCGGCCGCGCGGTGGTAGCCGAACATGCGCGGCACCAGCAGGCTGGAGCCCGCCTCGGGGCACAGGCCCAGGTTCACGAAGGGCATGGAAAAGGCCGCGTTGTCGCCGGCATAGACCAGGTCGCAGTGGAACAGCATCGTGGTGCCGACACCGACCGCCGGGCCGCACACGGCCGCCAGCAAGGGCTTGGGAAAGGTGGCGATGGCGCGCAGGAAGCGGAACACCGGCGCCTGGGGCCCGGTGGGCGGCTGGCTCAGGAAGTCGCCGATGTCGTTGCCGGCCGAGAACACCGTCTCGTGGCCCTGGATCACCACGGCCCGGGTGGCCGGGTCGGCCGCGGCTGCCGTGAGAGCGTCCGCCAGCATCTGGTACATGGCGGCGGTCAGGGAGTTCTTGCGTTCGAGCCGGTTGAGCGTGATGGTGGTCACGCCGGCTTCGCTGTGGGTGAGGATGTCGCTCATGGCCGTATTGTGGAGTGGTCGCGAAGGCTCAGACCCGCTCGAAGATACCCGCGGCGCCCTGCCCCATGCCCACGCACATGGTCACCATGCCGTATTTCAGCTGGCGCCGGCGCAGCGCATGCACCACGGTGGCAGCGCGGATTGCGCCGGTGGCGCCCAGCGGGTGGCCCAGGGCGATGGCGCCGCCCAGCGGGTTGACCTTGGCGCGGTCCAGGCCCAGCTCGTTGATCACGGCCAGCGACTGCGCGGCGAAGGCCTCGTTCAGCTCGATCCAGTCGATGTCCTGCTGGCGCAGGCCGGCGGATTGGAGCGCCGCCGGAATCGCCTCGATCGGGCCGATGCCCATGAGGTGCGGCGGCACACCGCGGCTGGCGTAGCTCACGAAGCGCGCCAGCGGGGTGAGGTTGAACTGGCGCACGGCCGCTTCGCTGGCCAGGATCAGGGCGCCGGCACCGTCGGAGGTCTGCGAGCTGTTGCCCGCCGTCACGCTGCCGCGCGCGGCAAAGGCCGGCTTGAGCTTGGCCAGGCCCTCGGGCGTGGTGTCGGGGCGCGCGCCTTCGTCGAGGTTCACCGTGCGGGTGCTCACGCCGACCTCGCCACTGCCCAGGTCCAGCGAGCGCTGCGTCACCTCCACCGGGGTGATCTCGTCAGTGAACTCGCCGGCGGCCATGGCGGCCACGGCCCGCCTATGCGAGTCATAAGCGAACTGGTCCTGCGCCTGCCGCCCCACCTTCCAGCGCTGGGCCACCTTCTCGGCGGTCATGCCCATGCCGTAGGCGATGCCGTAATTTTCAATGTCGTCGACATTGCGAAAGATGGTGGGCGACAGCGAGGGCGAGTTGCCCATCATGGGCACCATGCTCATGCTCTCGACGCCGGCGGCGATCATCACCTGCGCCTCGCCCACGCGGATGCGGTCGGCCGCCATCTGCACTGCCGACAGGCCCGAGGCGCAAAAGCGGTTGACGGTGATGCCGCCCACGCTCTTGGGCAGACCGGCCAGCACCGCGCCGATGCGGGCCACGTTCAGGCCCTGCTGGGCTTCGGGGATGGCGCAGCCGCAGACCACGTCCTCGATGGCCTGCGGGTCAAGCCCCGGCACCTGGGCCAGCGCGGCGCGGAAGGTGCTGGCCAGCAGGTCATCCGGCCGGGTGTTGCGGAAGTAGCCCCGGTGCGAGCGGCCGATGGGGGTGCGGGTGGCGGCGACGATGTAGGCGTCCTGGATCTGCTTGCTCATGTCGGCTCCTAATTGCGCAAGGGCTTGCCGGTGGACAGCATGGCCATGATGCGTTCCTGTGTCTTGGGATGCGTGAGCAGCGAGCAGAAGGCCTGCCGCTCCAGCTTCATGAGGTATTCCTCGTTGACCAGCGTGCCAGGGTCGACGTCGCCGCCGGTGACCACGTGGGCGATCAGGCTGGCGATGTGGAAGTCGTGCGCGCTGATGAACCCGCCGTCGCGCATGTTCACCAGCTGGCCCTGGATGGTGGCCTTGCCGTCGCGGCCAGCCACCGGGAAAGGCCGGCGCAGCGGCGGGCGCCAGCCGGCGTCGTGCATCGCCCTGGCCTCGCGGATCGCCACCCACAGCAGTTCGTCCTTGTTCGGCACGACGATGTCGCTGTCCAGCAGGTAGCCCAGCTGCCGCGATTCGAGCGCACTGGTGCCCACCTTGGCCATGGCCGCGGCGGTGAAGGGCTCGATCAGGAAAGGCAACAGGTCCTTGTGGGTGGACAGGCGCTGGTTCTCGGCGGCGCGGCGCGCGGCGTAGGTCAGGCCGCCGGCGCCAGGAATCAGGCCCACGCCCACCTCCACCAGGCCGATATAACTTTCCATCGCCGCCACGCGCCGGGCGCTGTGCACCGCCAGCTCACAGCCGCCGCCCAGGGCCAGGCCGCGGATGGCGGACACCACCGGCACGCCGGCATAGCGCAAGCGCAGCATGGTCTGCTGCAGATGATGCTCGGCCTCCTCGATGGCGCTCACGCCGACTGTCATGAAGGCCGGCAGCATCGACTGCAGGTCGGCCCCCGCCGAGAACGGCTCGTCGCCGGACCAGATCACCAGGCCCTTGAACTGTTCCTCGGCCAAGCCCACGGCTTTTTGCAGGCCCTCGGCGACCTCACCGCTGATGGTGTGCAGCTTGGTCTTGAGGCTGGCGATCAGCACGGCGTCGTCCAGCGTCCACAGGCGGATGCTGCCGTCTTCGTGCAGGGTACGGCCCGCCGTCTCGAAGCGCGGCGCGCCGCTGCCCAGCACGGTTTCGGGAAACAGCTGGCGCTCGTGCACCGGCAGCAGCCGGCGCGGCTCGAAACGGCCGGTGGCGGGGTTCCAGGAACCTTCCGGCGTGTGCACGCCGCCGGCCTGCGCCACCGGGCCCTTGAACACCCACTCGGGCAGCGGCGCGGCCGACAGCGCCAGCCCGGCGTCGATGTCGTCCTGGACCCACTGCGCCACCTGCAGCCAACCGGCCTGCTGCCACAGCTCGAACGGGCCCTGGCTCATGCCATAGCCCCAGCGCATGGCGAAGTCGACATCGCGCGCGGTGTCGGCGATCGCGGCCAGGTGCACGGCGGCGTAGTGGAAGCTGTTGCGCAGCAGGGCCCACAGAAAGCGCCCCTGCGCGCCCTCGGCCTCGCGCAACAGTCTCAGCCGCTCGGGCGCGGGCTTCTTGAGCATGCGGGCGTAGACCTCGTCGGCCTTCTCGCCCGAAGGCACATAGTCGCCGCTGGCCAGGTCAAAGCGCAGCACGTCGCGCCCCGCCTTCTTGTAAAAGCCGGCCTGGGCCTTCTGACCGAGGTGGCCTTTGTCCAGCAGGGCCTGCACCACCGGTGGTGTGCCGTAGCTGGCGTAGAACGGGTCGGTCTGCGCGCTGAAGTTGTCCTGCATCGTCTTGATGACATGGGCCATGGTGTCCAGGCCCACCACGTCGGCGGTGCGGAAGGTGCCGCTGGAGGCGCGCCCCAGCTTCTTGCCGGTGAGGTCGTCGACCACGTCGAACGGCAGGCCGAAGCGCTCGGCCTCTTTCATGGTGGCGAGCATGCCGGCGATGCCGACGCGGTTGGCGATGAAATTGGGTGAATCCTTGGCCCGCACCACACCCTTGCCCAGGCCACTGGTGACGAAGGCTTCAAGCTGGTCGAGCACCAGCGGCTCGGTCGCCGGCGTGGCGATCAGCTCCACCAGATACATATAGCGCGGCGGGTTGAAGAAGTGGATGCCGCAAAAACGCGGCCGGATGGCCTCGGGCAGGGCCTCAGACATCTTCGTGATCGAAAGGCCCGAGGTGTTGGACGCCACGATGGCATGCGGCGCGAGGAAGGGCGCGATCTTCTTGTACAGGTCGAGCTTCCAGTCCATCCGCTCTGCGATGGCTTCGATCACCAGGTCGCACTCGCGCAGCAGCTCGCTGTGCTCCTCGTAGTTGGCCGCCTGGATCAGGTCGGCGTCGGCCGCCACGCCCAGCGGCGAGGGCTTGAGCTTCTTGAGGTTGTCGATGGCGCGGGTGACGATGCCGCTCTTGGGGCCTTCCTTGGCGGGAAGGTCGAACAGCACCACCGGCACCTTCACGTTCACGAGGTGGGCCGCGATCTGCGCGCCCATCACGCCGGCGCCGAGCACGGCGACTTTTCTGACCTGGAATCGGTTCATGGTTGTGCCTCTCGTGATCAGGCCAGTGCGGCGTCGGTGTCCATGAGGACCTTGGCGCCGCCGCGCGCCGTGCGCATCAGGGCCGCGGTCTCGGGGAACAGCTTGGCGAAGTAAAAGCGCGCTGTCTGCAGCTTGCCGAGGTAGAACGGGTCGGCGTTGCCGGCCTCGATCTGGCGCAGCGCCACCTGCGCCATGCGGGCCCAGAAGTAGGCGAACACCAGATGCCCGGCCACGCGCAGGTAGTCGACCGCGGCGGCGCCCACCTCGTCGGGGTTCTGGAAGCCCTTGAAGCCGATCTCGGTGGTGAACTTGGTGATCTGGTCGCCCAGGTAGGCCAGCGGGTTGATGAACTCGGCCATCTTCTCGTTGACGCCCTCCTCCTCGACCAGCTGCGCCACCATCTTGCCGAACTTGCGCAGCGCCGCACCGTTGTCGCCCAGCACCTTGCGGCCCAGCAAGTCCAGCGACTGGATGGTGTTGGTGCCCTCGTAGGTCATGTTGATGCGGTTGTCGCGCACGAACTGCTCCATGCCCGACTCCTGGATGTAGCCATGACCGCCCAAGACCTGCATGCAGGCGTTGGTGGCGATGTGGCCGTTGTCGGTGAGGAAGGCCTTGACGATGGGCGTGAGCAGGGCCACCAGCTCGGCGCTGTTCTTGCGCACCTTCTCGTCCGGGTGGCTCAGCTCGCGGTCGATCAAGAGCGCGCAGAACAGGTTGAGCGCGCGGCCGCCCTCGGCATAGGCCTTGGCGGTCAGCAGCATCTTGCGCACGTCCGGGTGCACCAGGATCGAATCGGCCGGCTTGTCCTTGTGCTTGGGGCCGGTCAGGCTGCGCGACTGGATGCGGTCCTTGGCATAGGCCAGCGCATTCTGGAAGGCGACCTCGGTCAGCCCCAGCGACTGCATCCCCACGCCGATGCGCGCGGCGTTCATCATCACGAACATGGCTTGCAGGCCCTTGTTGGGCTGGCCGACCAGCGTGCCCACGGCGCCATCGAGCACCATCTGGCAGGTGGCGTTGCCGTGGATGCCCATCTTGTGCTCCAGGCCACCGCAATAGATGCCATTGCGCTCGCCCAGCGAGCCATCGGCCTTCACCGTGAACTTTGGCACGATGAACAGGCTGATGCCCTTGCTGCCGGCCGGCGCGTCCGGCAGTCGGGCCAGCACCAGGTGGACGATGTTGGAGACGAAATCATGCTCGCCGGCGGAGATGAAGATCTTCTGGCCGGTGATGCGGTACGTGCCGTCGCCCACCGGCTCGGCCTTGGTGCGCAGCAGGCCCAGGTCGGTGCCGCAGTGCGGCTCGGTCAGGCACATGGTGCCGGTCCATTCGCCG
>JAZKDA010000015.1:0-6944 GCA_040387815.1 Pseudomonadota bacterium
GGAAGGCGTGAAGGTCTGGGGCTTGAAGGCCAGCAGCCGCAGCAGCACCATCGTGAGGGCCGCGTACTCGTCGGGCGCCAGGCCCAGCTCGGCGCGGCCGTGCAGGCACAGGCTGTAGAGCAGCTGCGTCTCATCGGGCGGCAGCACCTTGGCCAGCTGGGCGATTTCCAGGGCTTCGGCATCGCCGGATTCGGCGGACTCGGCCGCGGCGGGCACGGCCTGGATCACGGCCATGCGTTGCAGCACGGCGGACATTTCTTCCAGCGTGGACGCGGCCGACAGGCCCAGCACGCGCAATTGTTCACAGGTGGCCACCACGCTGGCGCCGTCGGATTCGGCCAGCGCGGAGATCAGGCGCAGCACGTGCGAGCGGTCCACGCTGCCGAGCATCTGGCGCACACTGGCCTCATCGAGGCGGCCGCTGCCAAAGGCAATCGCCTGGTCGGTCAGCGACAGGGCATCACGCATCGAGCCGCGCGCCGCGCGGGACAACAGCCGCAGGGCCTGCGCATCGGCCGGCACGCTTTCGGCGTTCAGCACATGGGCCAAATGCTCTTGCACGGTCTCGGGCGCCATCGGCCGCAGGTTGAACTGCAGGCAGCGCGAGAGCACGGTCACCGGCACCTTCTGCGGATCGGTGGTGGCCAGCACGAACTTGAGGTACTCGGGCGGCTCTTCCAGCGTCTTGAGCATGGCGTTGAACGCATGCCCGGTGAGCATGTGCACCTCGTCGATCATGAACACCTTGAAGCGGCCCTGCACCGGCTTGTAGACCGCCTGCTCCAGCAGCTGCTGTACCTCGTCCACGCCCCGGTTGGAGGCGGCGTCGAGCTCGGTGTAATCGATGAAACGGCCCGAATCGATGTCGGTGCAAGCCTGGCACACGCCACAGGGCTGCGCCGTGATGCCGCCCTGCCCGTCCGGGCCCTGGCAGTTGAGCGATTTGGCCAGGATGCGCGCCACCGTGGTCTTGCCCACGCCGCGCGTGCCGGTGAAAAGGTAGGCATGGTGCAGCCGCTGCTGCGTCAGGGCATTGGTCAGCGCCTGCACCACATGCGCCTGGCCCACCATCTCGCCGAACGTCTTGGGACGGTACTTGCGGGCGAGCACGAGGTAGGACATGGGGGGCGATTCTACGGGGCGGCAATGCCCCCCTGGCTCGCCCCCCCTGCCTGCGCAAGCGATCAAGGGTCCAGGGATATGACGCCCTTGACGAAGTCGCCCTTGTGGTCCGACAGCGCCGTGTCGAAAGCCGCCTGGATCCCCTCCAGCGGATAACGGTGGGTGACGAGCTGCTGCGTGCGAATGCGGCCCGAGGCGATCAGATCCAGCGCCGGCCGCATGCCGCGTGTGGCGCCCGTGGTGCCGAACACGGCCATGGCCTTGAGCGAGTCCCAGCCGATCGGCCCGGTTGCATACGACAGCACGCGCGCGCGCGGCGCGGCAAAGGCCGGCAGCTGCTGGCGCAGCGGCACGCTACCGGTGGTCTCGATGATGACGTCAAAGCCCCGGCCACCAGTGCACTCGGCGACGCGCTGGGCCAGATCCTCCTGCTGCGTGTTCACCGCCACGTCGGCACCCAAGGCGCGCCCGAGATCGAGCCGGTGCGCCGAGCGGCCCGCCAGCATCACCTGCGATGCGCCCAGGCACTGCCTGGCCAGCTGCACGAAGAGCAAGCCCGCCGCCCCCGGGCCCAGCACCAGCACCGATTCGCCGACCTCATGATGAAAGCGGTGGCTGGCAAAGACCGGCCCGGCCAGGGCGTGCACGCAGGCCGCGTCGTCCCATCCGACGGCATCGGGCAGGGTCAGCAGCCGGTCCGACGGCACCACGACGTATTGCGCGAAGGTGCCAGGAGCGTGAGCGCCCAGGTACCGGCGCTCAGGGCAGATCTCGGTGTGCCCCTGGCCGCACCACTCGCAGCGGCCGCACCAGTGCACCTGCGGGTCGAACACCACGCGCCGGCCTTCCAGGGCGGCCTGGCCCGGCGCCTCGGCCACGATGCCGCAACCTTCGTGCCCCGGGATGAACGGCAGGGCGGCGCTGGCATTTTTGTACTGCTGCAAGTCGCCGCCGCACAAGCCCGCGCGGGCCAGTGCTATCAGCACCTGGCCGGCCGCCGGTTGCGGCACGGGGTGCTCGTGCACTTCAAAATGCCCCGGGGCCGTCAGCCGCGCCGCGCGCATCGTGCGAGTCATGGTGTGTCTGCCTCCTGTGAGGGCGCTTGCGCCCCGAGCGATTCGCGCAGCGCCGCGATCAGCGCCGCCACCCGCGGATCGGCCTGCGCATGGTCGGGCCAGAAACGGGCCGACACATAGGCGAACGCAATGCCCGCTTCCGGATACGCAAAGCCCAGGCGCCCACCGGCGCCGTAGTGGCCGAAGCAACCGTCGCCGAGCATGGGGCTGACGGCGGTCGGCAACTGGAAACCCAGGCCCAGGCGCGGTGCCACCCCGCGGGTGAGCGCCACGCTCGAGGGCGGCGCCGGCACACCGTCGGTCTGGCAGCGTCGCAGCGCGTCCACCGTGCCCGGATTGAGCATGCGGACCCCATCGACTTCACCGATGCAGGCGGCATACATGCGAGCCAGTGCCTTGGCATTGGCCACACCGCTGGACGCCGGAATCTCGGCGGCACGAAAGGCGCGGGCATTGAAGAACTCGGTTCCGGGTTCGCCATTGCGCGGCATCAGCAATTGCGCGCGCAGCCAGGGCACCTGCGCCGCCGTCGATGCGGGGTCGAGGCCCAGGTGCGCAAGCACCTCTTGCGGATCGCGCGCGGGTGCACCCTGCCACGGCGATGCCGGCTCAGGCAGGCCGGCCCAGAAGGCGTCGCTGGTCTGCTCGGGCAGCAGCCCTGGCGCGAAGTGACGCTCTTGCGCGGGCGGCAGACCGATCCACATCCGCAGGCCCAAGGGCTTGGCCACCTCCAAATCGAAGAACCGCCCGACGCTCATCCCGGCGACCCGGCGCACCACCTCGCCCACCAGAAAGCCGAAGGTGATGGCGTGGTAGTACACGCAAGTGCCGGGTGTCCACCAGGGGCGTTGACGCGCCAGGGCCGCTGTCATTCGGCCCCAGTCGGCGTAGTCCTCGATGCGAAGCGCAAAGGCGGGCTCGGGCGATGGCAGTCCGCCGCGGTGGGACAGCAGCCAGAGCACCGGCACTTGCCCCTTGCCCTCGGCCGCGAACTCGGGCCAGTAGCGCGACACCGGCGCGTCGAGGTCGAGCAGGCCCCGTTGCGCCAGCAGATGCGCGCACAGCGCCGTCGCGGCTTTGGTCGCGGAAAACAGCACGGTCACGGTCTCGTCGGTCCAGGGCGCCCCGGTGGCCGGGTGGCTGCCTCCCCACAGGTCCACCACCGCTCGGCCATGCTGGTACACACAGACGCTGGCGCCCGGTGCATCCACGGAACCCAGCAGCCGTGCAAAGGCCGCCCGCACCGGGGCGAAGGCGGGATCGGTGGTGCCGTGCATCGCCGCCATGGGTCAGGCGCGGTCGCGGTCTGTCATGAAGACTGCGCCTCCACCTTGCGCCCGCTGAGCAGCGGGACGGCCTCGAGCAGCAGCCGGGTGTAGGGATGTTGCGGATCTTCGAACAGCTGCCGCGTGGGGCCGCGCTCGACGATCTTGCCGGCCTGCATGACGGCGATGCGATCGGCCATGCCGCGCGCAACGCCCAGGTCATGCGTGATCAGCACCATGGTGAAGCGGTACTGCTCTTTCAGATCGAGCATCAGGTTGAGGATCTGGTTGCGCACCGAGACGTCCAGCGACGACACCGGCTCGTCGGCCACGAGAAAATCGGGCCGCAGCGCAATGGCCCGCGCGATCACCACGCGCTGGCGCTGGCCGCCGCTCAACTGGCGCGGGTAGCGGTCGGCAAAGGATTCATACGGGCGCAGCTCCACGGTGTCGAGCAGCTCGCGCACGCGGGCCGCGCGCTCGTTCGCCGACACACCCGCCACCCGCAGCGGCGCCTCGACTGCCGAGCGCACGGTCTTGAGCGGGTTGAGCGAATAGCTGGCCGACTGGAACACCAGCTGCACCTGCCGGGCGAAGTCGCGCCGCCACGCCAGCGAGTCGACGTTCAGCGCCTCGCCCTTGAACAGCACCTGCCCGGCGGTCGGGCGCTCCAACCCGGTGATCAGCCGCGCCAGCGTGCTCTTGCCGCTGCCGCTTTCGCCCACGATGGCCAGCGTCTCGCCGACAGCCACGTCCAGGTCGACGCCGTCGACGGCCATCACCGGATGCCGACGCGAGCCGTACTGCTTGACGATGCCGCGCAGGCTGAGCATCGGCTGCTCGGCGGCGCTCGCGCCTTGCGCGGCGGTGTTCGATGCGGTGATCACGGGATCGGGTTCCAGCATGCGAAAGCACCTCCATCGTCGGGACGCGCCAGCAGGGGCGGCATCTCGCCGGCGCAGCGCGCCACCGCCCGCTCGCAACGCGGCGCGAACGGGCAGCCCGTACCCAGTTTGCGCAAGTCGGGCGGCGAGCCCGACAGCGTGGCGAAGCGGCGGCCCGCCGGGCGCGAGGCGGCGATCAGGCCGGCCGTGTAGGGGTGTTTCGGTTCAACGAAGATCTTGTCGGCCGACTGCACCTCCACAATGGTGCCGCCGTACATCACCGCCACCCGGTCGGCGTTTTCGGCGACCAGGCCCAGGTCGTGCGTCACCAGGAGAACCGCCATGCCGACCTTGCGCTTGAGATGCGCTAGCGTGCCCAGCACCTGTCGCTGCACCAGCACGTCGAGCGCCGTGGTGGGCTCGTCGGCGATCAGCAGCGCCGGGCCGCAACTGGTGGCGATCGCCATCATCACGCGCTGGCGCATGCCGCCGCTCAGCTGGTGGGGAAAGGCGTTCATCACCAGCGCCGGATTGCGGATGTCCACCCGGGCGAGCTGCTGCTGCGCGAGCTGCCAGGCCTGCTCGCGTGCCACCGCCTTGTGCCGCAGGATCACGTCCGACACCTGGCGGCCGATGGAAAAGACCGGGTTGAGGTACACGTCGGGATCCTGGAACACGAAGCCGACGCGCGATCCGCGCACAGATTGAAGATCGCGCTCCGACATGCCGGTCACCTCCCGGCCCTCCACGCGCACCGAGCCGGCGGTGATGACACCCGTGCGCGGCAGCAGCCGCACGATCGCCCGTGCCAGGGTCGACTTGCCCGAGCCCGATTCGCCCACCAGCGCCAGCGTCTCGCGCGGCCAGATCGCGATCGACACGTCGCGCAGCACACGGATGCGGCCCAGCGGGTCGTGATAGTCCACGCACAGGCCGGTGACCTCGACCACCGGATCGGCGCGACGGGGCTCAGTAACGCCGGGCGACATCGAAGTACCGGTTCAACTGGTCGCCCAGGATGGTGAGCCCCACCACGAGCAATGTCACGGCAATGCCCGGCGCGATGATGCTCCACCAGCCGAACAGCCCGCGTGCGAAGTTTTCGCTGATCATCGCGCCCCACTCCGCCTCGTTCGGGTCGCTCAGTCCGAGGAACCCAAGGCCGGCGTGGATCAGCACGGCGGCGGCCGCGTTGAGGGCCGATTGCACGATGGCCGGCTGCACGGCGTTGGGCAGGATCTCGGTGAAGATGATCGCGGGCGTGGACATCCCGATCAGGCGCGCCGAAGCGACGAACTCGCGCTCGCGCAGCGTCAAAAATTGCGCGCGCACCTGCCGGGCGGTGGAAGCCGACAGGGCGATGCCGATGATCAGTGACGAATTGAGCGTCGACGCCCCCAGGATGGACACCGCCACCAGCACGAAGAAAAACGGTGGAATGGTCAGGAAGTAGTCGGTGGTGCGGCTGATCACCACGTCCACCCACTTGCCGAAGTAGCCGGCCGCGGCGCCGCCGGCGATCCCGAGCACGGCCGAGACCAGGGCCACGACCAAGCCGACCAAAAGGGAGGTGGGCGCGCCCTGGACGACCCGCAGCAGCACGTCGCGCCCGAGCGCGTCGGTGCCAAACGGGTGGGCCAGGCTCGGCGGCTGCTGGATCGCCGCGTAATCGGGCGCGTTGGCCGATTCGGGCAGCATCAGCCCGGCCACGCCCATCGTCACCATCAGCAACAACAGCGCGACGCCCAGCCAGTTGTCCACGCTATGGCGAAACCCCGCCTGCCGCAGCAGCAAGCCCAGGCGTGACAGCCGACCGGCTTGTGCTTGCACGCTCAGACCTTCCCCGCGTTGGCCAGCGCGGCCGGCGTGCTGCGGATGCGCGGGTCGAGCAGCGCGTACACCAGATCGGTCGCGAGGTTGATCAGCATGGTCAGGATGGCCACCACGAAAAACACGCCGATGATCAGCGGGGCATCGCGGTTGAGGATGCCGTCGAAAATCAGGCGGCCGATGCCGGGCCACGAAAACGTGACCTCGGTCAGCACGGCCCCGGCGAACAGGAAGCGGATCTCGATGCCGATGGTGGTGACGATCGGCAGCAGCGCGTTGCGCAGCGCATAGACGAACACGATGCGCCGCGAGCCGAATCCGGCGGCGCGGTGCGTGACGATGTACTCCTGGTTCATGGCCGAGAGCATGGCCGCCAGCGTCATGCGGGCATAGATGCCGGCGCGCGCGATCCCCAGCGCCAGGGCGGGGCCGATCAGGTGCAGCAGCGTCTCGCGGATGGCCGGCCAGTCGTGGCCCTGCAGCGAGCCCATGCCGACAATCGGCAGCGACGGCACGAAGGTCGTCGCCAGAACCAGGATCACGATGCCCACGATGAACTCGGGCTGCGCGTACACCAGGCCGCTGGCCACGCGCACCGTGGTCTCCACCGGCGTGTCCTGCTTCCAGGCGCCCAGCACGCCGGCGCTGACACCGATGACCACTGCCAGCAGGTAGCCCGCCACCATCAGCATCAGCGTGGCCGGAAGCTTTTGCAAAATCAGTTCGGCCACCGGCACCTGGTAGCCCAGGGACATGCCGAAATCACC
>JAZKDA010000015.1:6954-12898 GCA_040387815.1 Pseudomonadota bacterium
CAGTTGCATCAGCAGCTTGAAGAACTGCTCGGGCAGGGGCCTGTCCAGGCCCATCTGCTGGCGAAACTGCGCCACCTGCTCGGCGCTGGCGGTGATGCCCAGGTACAGGGTGGCCGGGTCGCCCCCGGCCATCTGCACCAGGATGAACACCGTGAGGACCACCATGAACAACAGGATGGCCATCTGCAGCAGGCGCTGTCCGATGCGCCTGGCCCAGGAATACAGCAAGGGCATTCGGGTTCAGCTCTTGGCGATCCAGACCTCGTTGAGCCGCTGAAGCACTTCCCATGAGCCGGACGACGACAGGTTGCGCACCTGCCGGGTGGCCACGTTGGATGCGCGGAAGGTGCCGATCCAGACGTTGACCACGGCGTCCGACAGCGCCTGCTGCAATCGCCAGTAGATGGCGCGCTGCTTGGTCGGGTTGGGTTCGGCCAGGCCATCGTCGAACAGCTTGTCCACTTCGGGGATGTTGACGCCATTGCCGTTGTTGCGCGGCTGATAGCGTGAGTCGTAGTTAGGCCGCGCGTCGTCGGCGGTGGGGGCGTGGATGCCGATGATCAGCGACATGGGCGTGTCGCCCTGGCCGGTGGGGCCCAGCCAGTACTTGGTGAGGAAAGCGCCGTAATCGCCGGTCAGAAGGTTGACCTTGATGCCCACGCGGCCGAGCATGTCGGCGATCGCCGCCGCGGCGGCATCGGTGCCGAAGTAGGGAATGTAGGCCAGCTCGGTGGTAAAGCGCACGCCGTCGGGGCCGCGCTTGTAACCGGCCTCGTCCAGCAAGGCATTGGCCCGGGCCGGGTCGTAGGCGGGCGCCTTCAGGTTGGGGTCATACATCGGGTTGCCGCGCGCCAGCGGTCCCCAGGAGGGGGTCACGTAGCCGTGCAGCAGCTTGTTGCAGATGGTCTCGCGATCGATCGCGTGCGTCACCGCCATCCGGCAACGGACGTCCGACAGCCACTTGTGCTTGGCCACGCCTTCCGGGCGGAAGTTGAAGGCCACCCGCATCACCACGGTGGAGTTGACGAACGCGACCTGGTATTTCGGATCCTTGCTCAGCGTGAGCAGGTCGTTGACGCCCAGGTTGCGGAAGTTGGAGATGACGTCAAGCGCGCCCGAGCGCAGCTGAAGGATGGCGGTGGATGGATTGGGCGTGAACTTGAAGGTGATCGTGTCCAGATAGGGAACCGTGCCGTGGTAATCGGGGTTGCGCTCGAGCACCACGCTCTGGTCGCGGGCGTACTGCTTCCACTTGAAGGGCCCGGTGCCGATCGGGTGCGCGTTGGCCGGGTTAGTCTTGATGTCGGTGCCGTCGTAGATGTGCTTGGGCAGGATGACGTTGGAGCCCACGTAGTAGGCGAACAGCGAGGCCGGCGTCGGCGATGAGAAGGTTACCTTCACGGTATGCGAATCGAGCGCCCGCACCTCGGTCATCTTGGCCAGGAACCTGCCAAACGACAGCGGCAACTTCTGCACGGTCTGCAGCGACCACACCACGTCGGCGGCGGTGAAAGGCTTGCCGTCGTGCCACTTGACGTTGCGGCGCAAGTTGAAGGTGATCTCGCGGTTGTCGGGGGACTGCGTCCACTTCTCGGCCAGATCGCCGGTGAGGTTGTTCTTGGCGTCCCACCACAGCAATTTGCTGACCACGTGATGCATCACGGCGTACTGCGGGCTGTTCTCGTAGACGAAGCCGTTGTAGATGCGCGGATCGGCCGGGTAGCCAATGTTGAGGTTGCCCCCGCGCACCGGCGTACCTTGGGCCGACGCCAGCCCTGGCAGGGCCATGAGCGAGGCGAAGGCGGCAGCGTCGACGACGAAATCGCGACGCCCGGGATCGGGCAGGTGCTGCGCGTCTTGGGTCGGATGGCTTGGCGTCTTGTCGTCGTTCACTCTCGCTCCTTGGAAGTTCTAAGGGATGAGCAAAAATCCGCAGGGATCCACTGGGAACACGCCCCTGCCCGCAATTGACCCGCTAC
Organism: Pseudomonadota bacterium; assembly: GCA_040387815.1. Taxonomy (GTDB): domain Bacteria; phylum Pseudomonadota; class Gammaproteobacteria; order Burkholderiales; family Burkholderiaceae_C; genus Ramlibacter. The sequence continues at coordinate 8,934 of JAZKDA010000015.1, forward strand.
CCGGGTTCATTGACCAGCCAGCGGGCAAACCATTCGCGTGTGGCGCCGGCCGCCTTGGCGAACTCGTCCATGTAAGGGTCGTAATGGCCGCCGCGCGTCAGCACGACCTGCTTGGGTTCCATCGCCTGCTCGTACCAGGGCAGCATCAGCTGCGCCTCTTCGTGCGACACGATCATCAGCAGCGGCGTGGGGCTGATCAGGCGCACGTAATGCCCGGCCTCGTACTGGTAAAGCTGCTCCATCGAGCGCAGGGTGAGCTGGTTCGTCCAGTTACGCTTCTCAGCTTCGGTCATGCGCTGGAAGAACTTCACCCGGTTGACCGAGCGCCCGGCGATGGGGTTGTCGGGGTCGCTCACGTAGTGGGGCACCATCTGCGGCGGCTTGCCGGCCGCGCGGTCGCGCCGGTCTTCGTCCCAGCGGGCGCGCATCGCCACCGCTTCCTCCGGATGAAACTGCGCGATCATGCCTTGCGAGCCGCTGATCCAGGGCACTTGCGCCACCACGCAGCGCACCCGCCGGTCGATCGCCGCCACCACCAGCACATGCCCGCCACTGAAGCTGGTGCCGAAGACGCCGATGCGATGGGGGTCGAGATCGGCCTGGGTCTGCGCGAAGGTGATCGCCGTCCGATAGTCCTCGATCTGCCTGGCCGCCGCGATCTCGCACCGAGGCTCGCCGCCGCTGTCGCCGAAATTGCGATGGTCGTAGGCCAGCGAGGCGATGCCGGCTTCGCGCAGCATCGCGGACAGCGCGGGCAGGTGCCACTCCTTGTAGCCGCCGGCGCCATGCGTCATCACCACCGCCGGATGCGGGCCAGGGCCGTCGGGTGTGACGATCCAGCCGCGCAAGGGCGTGCCGTCATCGGCATTGAATTCGATAGTCCGCATCGCCGCCCATGTTGGGATACCCCGCGGTTCAGGTCAATGGGGGATGCGAGGTCGGTCTAAAGCATTCATGGGTGCAGGCTGGCCTTCGCCACACCCGGGTTGAGACAGTTGGGCGGCACGCGGCCATGATGAAGCCACGCGTCGAGCGCCTCCAGTGCGATCCGCCCCATGGCAACGCGTGCTTCTTGTGTGCCGCTCCCAATGTGCGGCAGCAAGGTGGTGCGCGGCAAGGTCAGCCAGCGCGGGTCGATGCGGGGCTCGTTGCGATAGACGTCCAGCCCGGCGGCGCCGATGCGGCCGCTGGCAATCGCGTCCATCAATGCGGGCTCGTCGACCAGGTCGCCGCGCGCGATGTTCACGAACACCGCGCCGGGCGGCAGCAGTTCGATCCGCTCACGGTTGATGGCGCCGCGTGTCTGCGGGGTGGATGGCGCGCAGACGCACAGGATGTCGCTGACCCGCATCAGCGATTCGAGCGTGGCGTGGTAGTGCATGCCGGCGGCGTCTACCGCCGGGGAACGGTTGTGATAGTGAAGCTCCACCCCGAAGCCGCGTGCCCGCTGTGCAACAGCCACACCGATGCGGCCCATGCCGTAGATGCCCAGGCGCCGGCCGGTCAGCTGGCGGCCGACAAACTGCGTGGGCGACCAGGGCCCCCACTCGCCGCGGCGCAGCACCGCCTCGGCGGACGACGCGCCCCGGCACGCCGAAAGAATCAACAGCATGGCCGTTTCGGCCACCGCGTCGTTCAGGACATCGGGGGTATGGAACACCGGCAGGCCGAGTTCGGTGGCGGCGTCCAGATCGATATGGTCGTAGCCCACCGAGTGGGTTGCGAGGGCACGAACGCCCGGGCGCATCGCCTGCAAGGTGGGGCGATCCATCCGCTCTGTGGGCATCACCAGCAGCGCGTCGCAACCCGCCGCACGCTCGAGCAGCGCGGCGCCGATGGGTTCATCCGCGGGCCACAGCGAAACATCGAATTTCTGGTTCGCCAGGGCCAGCACCTCATCGGCCAATCTTCGCGTGATCAACAGTCTGGTTCGACTCATGTTCTGGCCCCTCATGGCTGTGGCAACGGTCCGCCGATGTTAGCGACTGCCGGCACGCCGGGTCGCACACGCCTTGGCCGAAAACGCCCGTCCGCGTCGCCTACAATCCCCCCTGACGGGCCTCCCCGCATGGTGAAGCGGCCAACCGGGTCAGGTGGGGAACCAAGCAGCCCTAACTGTGGAGCCAGTGCCGGGGGTAAGGCTCGTCAACTTTTTTCCTCTTTCTGTACGTTCATCACGGCGCGGCACGCGCGCTGTCCTTAACCAGGAATGCGGCCAGCACGGAAACCCCATGAAACTGGACCTGGCACCGCTCATCGATGCCGTTCAGCGCCTGCAAGAGGGTCTGACACGCTACCAGTGCGACATCACCGACAAACAGATTCGGGACGGCTTGATTCAGCGTCTCAAGTTCACGTACGAGGCGACGCACAGGATGCTCAACCGCTACCTGGAGGCCGCTGCTGCCCACCCCACCGAGTTTGATGCGGCCGATTTTCAGTACCTGATTAGCTCGGGCAATGAACATTGGTCTACTGCTGGGTGCTTGGCCCCAGCGGCGCCAGTATCGCGACATGCGCGCCAAGACCAGCCATACCTACAACGAAGAAGTCGCGTTGACCGTCGTTGCTGGCATTCCCGATTTCTTGAACGAAGCCAGGCACCTGCTGCACGAGTTGCAGAAAAGGCAGACGGCGTGAGCGGCACGCCATTGCTCGACATGACCGACGAGCAGTGGTCCATCGTCAAGACCATCCTTGAGCGGCACGTGCCCGACAAGAACGTGTGGGCCTTCCGCTCTCGCGCCAAACATAAAGCCAAGGCATTCTCCGACCTGGACTTGGCCATTCTTGGCCAACATCCATTGCCGTCAGACGTATCCGCCGCCTTGGTCGACGACTTCGCACAGTCGGACCTACCCTGGAGGGTGGACGTGGTGGACTGGGCCACAACCAGCGAGTCGTTCAGGCAGATCATTGAGCGGGACAAGGTGGTGGTGAAGTCATCTTTCGAAGGTGCCCAAGGGGCTGGATGACGTTCTTCTGGTTCGCTACGAAACAAGACGCCCCCCTCGTGCCCCAATGGTGCTGACCAGGCCGCGTCCGGCGCCCGTGACGAGCGCCACCGTGTTGCGCCGCCTCCGAAAACGGTAAGCCCAGCGGCCTTCGCCACTTCGATCACGGTGTGCGCGTCGCGGCCCACTGCCTCCCACTCGCTCTCGGGCAGGACCATCTGACCGTGCTCGTTCAGGTGCTCGTCCCTGAACTTGCCGTTGAAGCTCTCTATGAGCGCAGGCCGAACAGGCCCTCACATGAAAGCGTCCTTTAAAACCCGTCCATCACATTAAAGCCCGCTTTAATACGGACCGAGCCGGCGTGCAGCTCTAGCGGCGACCGGATCGGGAATGCGCCAGTGTGACACCTCCGGCCACCTGCACAGAAAGCGCCGGACTCTTTGCATGTGGTCCGTAACATGTATAGATATCTCCCATCTCTATGCATATCGCTGCACCAGCGCCCTGCATGGCCACCCTTCCACCACTTGAAAAGCTCGACGCCAAGCGCTTCCCGCGCGCGAGATGGCCGACGACACCCTCAAGAAGATTGCGCACGAACTCACCGAAAACCTGCGCCAGAACACTACGGTCGATTCGTCAAAGCGTAAGCGACCGGCCAACACATCTTGATCCAGCGTCCGAAGCATAGGACGCTCGTGTCCGCTTAACACTTGGCGGATACATGAGCACTATGGCAAAGGAGGCGCCGGGCCGGCGCCGCAGGCGCATACACAGTGAGGACTTCAAGGCATCGGTCGTGCTTGCCAGCCAGCAGCCCGGTGTCTCGATGGCGTCGGTCGCACTGGCCAATGGCTTGAACGCGACGATGCTTCGCAGATGGGTCGTGCAGGCCGAGCGAGGCGACTACTCGCTCCTCACCGACAAGCCGGCCGAGTCGACCGTCCTCACGCCCGCCCGGGTCGTGAGCCTGCTCCTCGACGCTGCGCTCGTGCTGCCGGTGAGCCGCGG
>JAZKDA010000015.1:12908-13227 GCA_040387815.1 Pseudomonadota bacterium
ACGCTTGCCATCGACAGCGTTGGCGCGCTCCGATGCCAAGCCTGCCTTCGTCCATATGCCCTTGCCGGAACCCGCGGCGAGCGGCGACATCCGCATCGAAGTCCAGCGTGGGGCTCTGCGCGTTGCGGTGAGCTGGCCGGCCGACGCGGCCGCGCAGTGCACCGCCTGGCTGCGCGAACTGCTGCGGTGATCCGGATCGAGGCCGTGTGGCTGGCCATCGACCCGCTGGACATGCGCTCGGGCAGCGAAGCGGCGCTGGCCCGTGTCGTGCACGTCTTTGGTTCGGCCCGCCCGCACCATGCGTACCTGTTTGCCAACC
>JAZKDA010000016.1:0-15657 GCA_040387815.1 Pseudomonadota bacterium
TCATGGACACGCCGTGCTGCTTGAGCGGCACCAGGATGTCGTGCACCGCGCCCGGGCGGTTGGGCACCGAGACCACCAGGCTCACGCAATCGCGGCCGGACGCGGCCGGCGCCTCCAGCGTCTGCGGCAGGCAGACGATGGCGAAGCGGGTGCGGTTGAATGCATCGTCCTGGATCGCCTGGGCCGCCAGGTGCAAGCCGAACCGGCTGGCGGCGCGCTCGCTGGCAATGCCCGCCCAGGCCGGGTTGCTGGCGGCCAGCCGCGCGCCCTCGGCGTTGCTGGAGACGGCCCGCCGCTCAACGTCGGGCAGGTGCTTGTTGAGCCAACCCTGGCACTGGGCCAGGGCCTGCGGATGCGCCAAAACGGCTTCGATGCCCTCCAGTGAGGGGCTGCTGCGCAGCAGGTGGTGGCGCACCAGCAGGCTGATCTCGCCGACGATGTGCAAGGGCGAGTGCAGCAGCAGATCGAGCGAGCGGGTGACCACGCCTTCGGTGCTGTTTTCTACGGCCACCACACCGAAATCGGCGTTGCCGCTGGCGGCCGCGTGAAACACCTCGTCAAAACTCACACAGGGAATGTGTTCGATGCTCTCGCCAAAGAACTGCACAGCCGCCTGCTCGGTGAAGGTGCCGGCGGGCCCGAGATAGGCCACCCGCTGCGGCGCCTCCAGGGCGCGGCAGGCCGACATGATCTCGCGCCAGATCGTGGCCACGTTCTCCGGCTTCAGGGGCCCCGGGTTCGCCTGTTGCAGACCCAGGATGACCTGGGCCTCGCGCTCGGGCCGGTAGACGGGCGACTGTTCGACGCGCTTGATCTCGCCGACTTCGTTGGCCAAGGCCGCGCGCCGATTGAGCATGTCCAGCAGCTCACGGTCGACCGCGTCGATTTCAATCCGCAACTGCGCGAGGTTCTTTGCCATCTCAGCGAAAAAATGGGCCGTGCTTGCGACGAACGCAGGGCGCGGCGGTGGGTCGGTGGGCGTTCAGGCGGCGTCGCCTTCGGGCGGGGTGTCGCCAGCGGTTGGCTCGGCGGCGTCGGTCACGTCGGCTTCTGGCGGCTGAGCATCATTTTCCACGATGCGCTGCAGGCCGCTGAGCTCGGAGCCCGCGTCCAGGCCGATCAGCGTCACGCCCTGCGTGGCGCGGCCGAGCTCGCGGATCTCGCTGACCCGGGTGCGCACCAGCACGCCCTTGTCGGTGATCAGCATGATCTCGTCGTCGGCATGCACCAGCGTGGCGGCCACGACCTTGCCATTGCGCTCGCTCTGCTGAATGGCGATCATGCCCTTGGTGCCACGGCCGTGGCGGGTGTATTCGGTGATGGGCGTGCGCTTGCCGAAGCCGTTGATCGTGGCGGTGAGCACGCTTTGCGATTCGTCCTCGGCCACCAGCATGGCGATCACGTTCTGACCCTCTTCGAGCATCATGCCGCGCACGCCGCGGGCATTGCGGCCCATGGGGCGCACGTCGTTCTCGTCGAAGCGCACGGCCTTGCCGCCGTCGGAGAACAGCATCACGTCGTGCTTGCCGTCGGTCAGGGCCGCGCCGATCAGGTAGTCGCCCTCGTCGAGGTCGACGGCGATGATGCCGGCCTTGCGCGGGTTGCTGAACTCATCGAGCGAGGTCTTCTTGACCGTGCCCATCGAGGTGCCCATGAACACATAGTGATCGGCCGGGAAGCTGCGGAACTCGCCGGTCAGCGGCAGCACCACGTTGATCTTTTCGCCCTCGGCCAGCGGGAACATGTTGACGATCGGGCGGCCGCGCGAGCCACGCGAGCCCGAGGGCACCTCCCACACCTTGAGCCAGTAAAGCCGCCCCCGGTTGGAAAAGCACAGGATCCAGTCGTGCGTGTTGGCGATGAAGAGCTGGTCGATCCAGTCGTCTTCCTTGGTGGCCGTGGCCTGCTTGCCGCGGCCGCCGCGCTTTTGCGCGCGGTACTCGGACAGCGGCTGGCTCTTGATGTAACCCGAGTGGGAGAGCGTCACCACCATGTCGGTGGGCGTGATCAGGTCTTCGGTGGCCAGGTCTTGCGCGTTGTGCTCGACCAGGCTGCGCCGGGCGCCGTTCTTGGTCTGGCCGAACTCCAGCCGCACTGCGGACAGTTCCTCGCCGATGATGGTCGACACGCGAGCCGCGTTGGCCAGGATGTCGAGCAGGTCGTCGATCTCGGCCATGACGTCCTTGTACTCGGCCACGATCTTGTCCTGCTCCAGGCCGGTCAGGCGCTGCAGGCGCATCTGGAGGATCTCCTGGGCCTGCGTGTCGGACAGGCGGTACAGGCCGTCCTGGCTCATGCCGTATTCGCGCTCCAGGCCCTCGGGCCGGTAGTCGTCGGCATTGATCACGCTGCCGTCTTCGCGGGCCCGGGTGAGCATGTCACGCACCAGCTGGCTGTCCCAGGTACGGGTCATCAACTCGGCCTTGGCCACCGGCGGGGTGGGGGACTCGCGGATGACTCGGATGAATTCGTCGATATTGGCCAGCGCCACCGCCAGGCCTTCCAGCACATGGCCGCGCTCGCGGGCCTTGCGCAGATTGAACACCGTACGGCGTGTCACCACCTCGCGGCGGTGCTGCAGGAAGACCTTGATCAGGTCCTTGAGGTTGCACAGCTTGGGCTGGCCGTCGATCAGCGCCACCATGTTGATGCCGAACGTGTCCTGCAGCTGGGTCTGCTTGTACAGGTTGTTCAGGACCACCTCGGGCACTTCGCCGCGCTTGAGCTCGATCACCAGACGCATGCCCGATTTGTCGGACTCGTCCTGGATGTGGCTGATGCCTTCGATCTTCTTCTCGTGGACCAGCTCGGCCATGCGCTCCTGCAGGGTCTTCTTGTTGACCTGATAGGGCAGCTCATCCACGATGATCGCCTGGCGCTGGCCGCGGTCGATGTCCTCGAAGTGGCACTTGGCGCGCATCACCACCTTGCCGCGTCCGGTGCGGTAGCCGTCCTTGACGCCGTTGATGCCGTAGATGATGCCGGCCGTGGGGAAATCGGGCGCCGGGATGATCTCCATCAGCTCGTCGATGGTCGCCTCGGGGTTCTTGAGCAGGTGCAGGCAGGCATCCACCACCTCATTGAGGTTGTGCGGCGGAATGTTGGTGGCCATGCCCACCGCGATGCCGCCGGAGCCGTTGACCAGCAGGTTGGGCAGGCGCGAGGGCAGCACCAGGGGTTCTTTTTCGCTGCCGTCGTAGTTGGGGCCGAAATCGACGGTTTCCTTGTCGATGTCGCCCAGCATCTCGTGGGCGATCTTGGCCAGGCGGATTTCGGTGTACCGCATGGCCGCCGCGTTGTCGCCGTCGACGCTGCCGAAGTTGCCCTGGCCGTCCACCAGCATGTGGCGCATGGAGAAATCCTGCGCCAGCCGCACGATGGTGTCGTAGACCGACTGGTCGCCGTGCGGGTGGTATTTACCGATGACGTCGCCGACGATACGGGCCGACTTCTTGTAGGGCCGGTTCCAGTCATTGTTGAGCTCATGCATCGCGAACAGCACCCGCCGGTGCACCGGCTTGAGGCCGTCGCGCGCATCTGGCAGGGCCCGGCCCACAATCACGCTCATCGCGTAATCGAGATAGCTGCGCCGCATTTCCTCTTCGAGACTGATGGGAAGGGTTTCTTTTGCGAATTGGGTCATGTGGCGGGCAGCGCGGTGCGCGTGAATCCAGGGATTTTACGGGGTCGCCAGAGGTTGTCGCGGTCCAACAACATGCGCGAGGGTAAGCGGCGTTGTCCTACGGAGCTCGGCCGTCCCAAACGCTCCCGGTGTAAGCCGTGTGGCACAATTCCTTGACGTTTTTGGTGGTGGTCACCTGATTCGTAGTTTTCGACGCAGCTGGGCTGCGCCTTATTCCCCTAGAGGAGAACCATGAAGAAACTTAACAAAGTGGCGCTCTTGATTGCGACCGCAGCGCTGGCAACTGCCGCAGGCGCGCAAACCCGCGTGACCGCTGCCAACGGTGGCAACACCGTCGACAACTGGGTCAACGGCACCAGCGAGATGGTCTGGAAAAACGGTACCAACGAGCTGTGCTGGCGCGATGCCAACTGGACACCCGCTACCGCTGCTGTGGGTTGCGACGGCGCTCTGGTGCCTCCGCCCCCTCCGGCTCCGGCGCCCGCTCCGGCACCTGCACCCGCTCCGGCTCCGGCTCCCGTGCCGCAAGCTGCCCCGGCACCCGCCCCGGCACCTGCGCCCGCTCCTGCGCCAGCACCTGCTCCGGCCGCGGCCACCAAGGTGACCTACGCCGCCGACGCCTTCTTCGACTTCGACAAGTCGGTGCTCAAGCCGGAAGGCCGCGCCAAGCTTGACGATCTGGTCGACAAGGTCAAGGGCATCAACCTCGAAGTGATCATCGCCGTGGGCCACACCGATTCCATCGGTACCAACGCCTACAACCAGAAGCTGTCGGTTCGCCGCTCGGAAGCCGTCAAGGCCTATCTGGTGAGCAAGGGCATCGAGAAGAACCGCGTCTACACCGAAGGCAAGGGCGAAGCCCAACCCGTCGCGGACAACAAGACCGGTGAAGGCCGTGCCAAGAACCGCCGCGTGGAAATCGAAGTGGTCGGCACCCGCGCCAACCGTTAATCGGTTCTCGCCCCAAGAAAAGGCCCCGCATTGCGGGGCCTTTTTTCTTGGTAGGCTCGCCATCTTGCCTGCCCACACAAGATGAACGCTCCCCTGAACGCCGACCCGGCCGAACTGGCCAAATTCTCCGAGCTGGCCCACCGCTGGTGGGACCCTGAGAGTGAATTCGCTCCCCTGCACCACATCAACCCGCTGCGGCTGGAGTGGATCAACGGCCAATGCCCGCTCGACGGCTTGCGGGTGCTCGACGTCGGCTGCGGCGGCGGCATCTTGTCCGACTCCATGGCGCGCAAGGGCGCTTCGGTACTCGGCATCGACCTGGCCGGCAAGGCCCTGCGGGTGGCGCAACTGCATGCGCTGGAGGCCCAGACCCCCAACATCGCCTACCGTGAAGTGGCCGTCGAGGCCTTGGCCGAGGAGGCACCCGAAAGCTTCGACGCCGTCACCTGCATGGAAATGCTCGAGCACGTGCCCGACCCGGCTTCGGTGGTGCGTGCCTGCTCCCAGCTGGTCAAGCCCGGCGGCTGGGTGTTTTTCTCGAGCATCAACCGCAACCTCAAGGCTTTTCTGTTTGCCATCGTCGGCGCCGAATACGTGCTGCGGCTCTTGCCTCGCGGCACCCATGAGTACAACAAGCTCGTGCGCCCCAGCGAGCTGGCGCGCGATTGCCGCGCGGCCGGCCTGGACGTCACTCAGACCCGCGGCATGGAATACCACCCCCTGACCCGCCGTTACTGGATCAGCCACGACACCAGCGTCAACTACATGCTGGCGACCCGCAGGCCATGAGGTTCGCTGTCCAAGCCGTGCTGTTCGACCTGGACGGCACCCTGATCGACAGCGCGCCAGACCTGGGCGCGGCCGCCGACAAGATGCGTGTCGACCGGGGCCTGCCTTCCTTGCCGCTGGAACACTACCGCCCCATGGCCGGCGCCGGCGCCCGCGGCATGCTGGGCGTGGCCTTTGGCATCACGCCGGAGCATGCGGACTTCGCGGCCCTGCGCGAGGAGTTCTTCCGCAACTACGAGGCGCGCATGACCGTGCTCACGCGCGCCTTCGACGGCATCGCCGACATGATCGACCTGCTGCGCGCCCGGGGCCTGCCCTGGGGCGTGGTCACCAACAAGCAGATGCGCTTTACCGGGCCGCTCACCCGGGGCATGCCGCTGTTCGCCACGGCCTCGGCCATCGTCGGCGGCGACAGCACCCCGCATGCCAAGCCGCATCCGGCGCCTCTGCTGGAGGCGGCGCGGCTTCTGGCGCTGCCGCCCGCCCAATGCATTTACGTCGGGGACGACGAGCGCGACATCCTGGCCGGCCGCGCCGCCGGCATGCCGACCGTGGCGGCCACCTACGGCTACCTCGGCGGTAATGCCGACACCGGGCGCTGGGGCGCAGATGCGCGCATCGATTCGCCCCTGGCGCTGCTTTCCCTCTTGAAATGAGCGCGCAAGCCTTAAGATACGAGTTCCTGGGGCTGCACCGGTTTCGACGTGGGTTCGGACATGCAGCAGGGCATGTCGAGGGTCAGTCACCTCGTAAATCCAACTGAAACACAGTAACTGCCAACAACAGTCACTTCGGTCTTGCCTCTGCGAACGACGAAAAGTCGTTTGCTCTGGCCGCTTAACTAACACTTAAGCAACCGCGTCGCACCAGCTTGTCGATGGGCTGGGGCAAGGGGCGCAAGCCCTGAGCTGCGACGTCATTCACATCGGCTGGTCCCAACCCGGGTGCCTTGGGTGGGGACGAGAAAATAGGGCACTGGCGGCCGGTGTAGCGTGCGTCTGCGCGACACCGGTGGCGAGAAACCAAATCAGAACGCTACACATGTAGAACTGCTCATAGAAGGCTTGCGGACGCGGGTTCAATTCCCGCCAGCTCCACCACTCACCCGTCCAAGGCCGTTCACCATCATCTGGTGAACGGCCTTTTTCATTGGCGCGACGTCGACTCTCGGTGCTTGAGCGTCCACGTGCCCAGTGGCTGGCCATCGCCAAGGTTCACGGCCAAGCGCCGAGCCCCAGCCGCAGGTGCATTGAGTTTGCCTGCTTGAACTATCCCTGGTCTCGGCGCTGAACGACCCGCAATGGAGCCTTGACCACGGCTGAGGCGAAGTTCACTATTCGCTGCGTTTGGCCTGCTTTTTTCGATGCCCTGGGATTAACTCGCGACTTTTTCGACTTGCACCCGCACTTCACACTCAAACAAACGGATGTGCGCGCCGTGGCGGTTGGCGCCACCACGATGGCACTGATCAACCTGTGCGTGATGCTGGGTATGGGCATGATTGCCACGGCGCCGCTTGGGTCGCAAGCGTTTCCGATCGGCATTGCGGCGGCCATCGTTTCCGCCGGTGTCGGTGGCGTGATGGTTTCGATGTTGGCGCCGCAGCGCGCGACCATCACCGCGCCTTCGTCTTCCCTGGCGATCATCTACGCGGCCGCGGCGGCGCACCTGGTCGGCCAAGCTGGGGAAGGGGGGCCGCCGCTGTCCGAGTTGTGGGCGATGCTCTCGCTCATGGTCGTTGTGACAGGCATGTTGCTGGTGGTCATGGGCACGCTGCGCCTGTCGGATGCGGTGAGCTACATGCCGCTTCCAGTGAATATCGGCTTCGTCAGCGGCATCGGATTGCTGGTGATCGCCTCGCAGCTGCCGTCGCTGCTCGGCGGTCGCCCTGGCGGCACCGTCGCTCAAATGCTCGAAGCCATGCACCAGTTCAAGCCGGGTGCGGTTGCGGTCGGTGCCGTGGCCGCATGGTTGACCTTTCGCGCGCCGAGCTCGCGCATCGCCTCCTACGGCCCGCTGGCCGCGCTCGTGGCGGGCACGTCACTGCATCACGCTCTGGTGTGGACGTCGGGGCATGAAGTCATGGGGCCGACCCTGGGCGGCGTGGAAGTCGTCTCCTCGGTGCAGTGGACCTGGCAGGCGATCCCTTACTTGCGCTCCGGCGAATGGTTGGGCGAGGCGCTGGTGAATGTGCTGCCATTCGCTTTCCTGCTGGCGTTTCAGGCCGCGATGAACACCAGTTTCACGTCGGCCGCGATGGCAAGCCCTGGCGGCAAGCGCAAGAGCGCTTATCAGCTCCTGCAGGCGCAGGGCGTAGCCAACATTGCATGCGGGTGCCTGGGCGCGCTGCCGGTCTCCACCAACTCACCGCTGTCACTGATGGCCGTACAGCATGGCCCTGGGTCGCGCCTGCCGGCCCTCAGCGGCGTCGTGGTGGTTGCGGCGGCCATCGCGGCATCGGCACTGTTGGGCCTGCTGCCGCTCGCGGCCTTCGCGGGCGTGCTGATCGTCAGCGGTGCACGCATGATCGACGCGCGCATCTGGCATTTGCTGCGTAACCTTTATGCCGTGCGCAGGCGGGTGGACACCGCCATGAACCTGCTGGTCATCGGGACCGTCGCCAGCCTGCTCTTGGCCGACCGCGTGGTGGCGGGTATCTTGGCGGGCATCGCCCTGGAGCTGGCACACCTGGCCTTGCGCGCGGTGTACCTTCAGCGCAGCGGCGCCTTTGGCCCGCTCCAAGCGCAAGACACCGGTACGCGCGATGCCAGCTTGCGTGAGCGCGGGGTTGAGATCTTGCGCGTCGATGGCCTGCTTTACTTCGGCAATGTGCCAAGCTTCGCCAAACGGCTTTCGCAGTTGCCGGCCGACACCCGCCACCTCGTGCTGGACTTCTCCGCAACCACCCACGTTGACATTACCGCCGTTCACACGCTGCACCGCGAGTTGCAAGGGCTCGCGGCAAATGGCGTCCAGACCCGGTTCTCGGGCGTTCGTCCCGGGGAAGGCCCGCTGGGTCACCTGGCTGCCGCGGGGCCCCTGATGGCCGGACGACCGTGCTATGCAAACCTGGAAGGGGCGGTGGAATTCATTTGACCGGCGGCACGGCGGCTGCGCGGCACCGGGCTATCGGCGTGACACCGTCGCCGCGTCGTAGACGATGAACTCCAGAAGGTTGTTGTCGGGATCGCGGGTGTAGATGCTCGTGCCGCGCGCACGGCCACCATCGCGGCCGCCAATCCGCTCGACCGGTCCCACCTCGACCACGGCCCCCGCTGTGCGAAGCGCGTCGTTCAGCTCGTCAGCTGTGCCGTCCCAGACAAAGCAAAAATCCCCACAGCCCGGACTGGCGGCCGGGCCGCGCAGGGTGAATGCTTTGTCCTGCCAGAGTTGCGGCGGGTGGACGTTGATCTTGTTATCACCAAACTGGATGGAAAAATGCCGGGTGCCCTGCGCACGCCATTCCTCTGGGGTGGGTGCCGCAAAGCCCAGCGCCCGATAAAAGCGCAGCATCTCTTCGGGCTGGGCCGTGGGAATAGCGACATGGTCAAATCCGGTGACGGGCATGAGGCGGCCTCAGGTGTCCTAGTGAACAGCCGGCCCGCCGTCGGGTGGCTCTTTGCTTGATTATGCGCATTGCGCTCGGCCATAGCCGAGCGCGCTCAGGACTTGCGCCGCGCGCAAGCCGTCCAGGTCTTGGGCGGCCGCGGTGGAGGCATCAGAAGCTCAGGCTGGACGCACCGGCCTTGAGCCTTTCATGGATGGCGCTGGCGCCTGCGATGGTCACGCCTTCGATGAAATCTTCCTGGGTGTAGCCCCGCGCCTTCACGCACGGCGGGCAGGCAATGATGGTCCCGCCACGACCCATGAAATCTGCGATCAGGGTCTTCAGCGGGTCCAGTGGCGGCACATGCGTCATTTCGATTCCGCCCCGCCGCACCAGATCCACGGCCGAGCTGGTCAGGAACGCGCACACCTTGAGGCCCGAGGTGATGCCGCCGCAGGCGATGGTCAAGGCCACCGAGGAGAGTTCATGGTCCGCGCCGCGGGTCATGACGATGACAAGCTCTCGATTTTCCTGGCTCATGGGGTACTCCTTTGTGGGACGTTGATAATTGAATCGGTCGCACGCCAATCGTCTGCCGATCGGCGCGGCGTGTCATGTCCTGCCGTCCTGAGTTGATGACAGAAAAGCGGTTGCCGTGTTGACAAGGAGAATTGCCGATGGACGTGCTGTCCGACGTGCTGCAGATGATCCGCCTGGAAGGCGCTCTTTTCCTCAACGGTGAATTCCATGAACCCTGGTGCGTGAACGCGCCGCGCGGCTCCGATTTCGCGACCATTCTTTGCCCACGCGCAGGGAACTTGGCCATTCTCCACATGGTGCTGGAAGGACGCTGCTGGATCCAGCTGCACGGTGGCGATCCGATCGCGCTCGAGGCCGGCGACGCAGTGGTGATGCCGCACGGTGACTCCCACCTGATCGGCAGTGGCTTGCGGCATACGGCGATCGACCTGGACCATGTCGTGCAAGTCAAGCTCCCGGAGCTCAACCTCATCCGGTACGGCGGCGATGGCGATCGCTCGGTGGTGGTGTGCGGCTGGTTTGCCTATGAGCGGGAGGTGTCCAATCCACTGGTGGCGGCGCTCCCGAATATTTTCCGTTCGCCGGTGGGGCGGCGTCCGAGCGGCCCTTGGATGGAGCAGTCGATCCGCTACGCTCTGGGCGAGGCTGGCTCAAGCCAGCCTGGGTCGGGCGCGGTGGCTGCCAAGGTTGCTGAATCCTTGTTTGTAGAAGCCTTGCGCGGCTATGTCGAATCGCTGCCTCCACAGCGGACGGGCTGGCTTGCGGGCCTGCGCGACCAGCATGTCGGCCGCTGCCTGGGGCTCATGCATACGCAGCCCTCGCGGGCTTGGTCGCTGGAGGCGCTCGCCGACGAGGCGAACACTTCTCGGAGCGTGCTGGTCGAACGGTTCAACGACTTGGTGGGCATGCCGCCCATGCAGTACCTCAAACACTGGCGCTTGTCCGTGGCGGCGCGCTTGTTGTGCAATGAGCGCAGCAGCATCGTTCGCGTGGCCGAGGCGGTCGGCTACGAATCGGAAGCTTCGTTCAGCCGGGCGTTCAAGCGCGAATACCGCGTGTCGCCAGGACAGTGGCGCAGAGGTGTCAAGGCGAGCCAGGAAGCGGCATAGCGGCAACGACAGGCCCACGACACACAATGGCTGCCCGAACGCGGGCGTTTGCGAACCCGTCATAACTTTTGGGGCACGCCATTCGTCTGGCGTTTGTGCTGCAACAGCATCTCATATCGCCCGGGGCAAGGCTTCGGCAAGAAAATCAAAGACCGCACGAATCCGCTGGCTTGTGCGGATCTCGCGATGCACGGCCAACCACATCGGAATCGGCGGGATATCAAGGACGCCCGGCAGCACCCGCAGCACATCGGGGTCGGTGCGGGCCATGTAGTCGGAACAAAATCCAACCCCCAGGCCTGCCCGAAGCGCCTGCCATTGCACGATCAGATCGTCGCTGCGCAGCACGAATGCATCGCGCGTGACGGGCAGCCCCAGATTCTGAAAACCCTGGGCGATGGCGGTGTCGGTGTCGCTGCCGATCAGGTCGTGCAAAAGCAGATCGTTTGCGGTTTTAAGTACGCCACGGCGTGCCAGGTAGCTGCGGTGCGCATAGGCACCCAGGCGCACGTCGCCCAGTTTGCGGGCGACCAGGGAGGCTTGTTCAGGACGCACCATGCGCACGGCAATATCGGCCTCGCGGCGCAGAAGGTTGCTCACTTCGTTGCTCGATACCAGTTCGACTTGAATATCGGGCTGCGCCATGCGCAAGGCGACCAGCAGCGGGGGAAGCAGGTAGACAGCCACCGGCACGCTGGCCGTGATGCGCACCGTGCCGCTGGTCAGCGTTTGCGCGCCCCATAAGGTGCGAGACAGTTGCAGCGCACCCGCTTCCATGCCGCGCGCGGCCACGGCCAATTGAAGCGCCATGGCTGTGGGGACCAACCCACGACCCGTGCGCTCGAACAAGACCACGCCGAGCTGACTCTCGAGCTCGCCGATGTGTCGGCCCACGGTGGGTTGGCTCATCTGCAAGACGCGCGCCGCGCCCATCAGGCTGCCTTGGTCCAGCGTCGCCAGGAAGGAGCGAACCAGACTCCAGTCAAAATTTTGCGGGCTGGACGGCTTCAGGGCGAAGGCATTCATTCATGCATACCTGGTGTTGAGATTTATGCAATTGTGTCGGCGGCTTCCTGTTTTCACAATCGCCGCATCCACTCGACGAAAGTTCACCATGCACCGCCGAAACTTCATTCGCCTCACTGGGGGCGGCGTCATCGCCGCCGCGACCGTGAGCACGCTCGCACTCACAGGCTGCACTCAGAACATGCCCGCTGAGGCGATAGAGGCCTGGCGCGGTCCGGCTCCTGGGTTGGCGACTTCAGATCTGCGCCGCTGGCTGTTGAGCCATGCCATCTTGGCGCCGCACTCACACAACCTGCAGTCCTGGATCGCGGACTTGAGCACGCCGGATGAGATCGTCCTGCGCTGCGACTTGAAGCGCCTGCTTCCCCAGACCGACCCTTTGTCCCGCCAGATCATGATGAGCCACGGCACCTTCCTGGAGTTGCTCGACCTCGCCGCCAAGGAGCGCGGTCTGCGTGCCGACATCACCCTGTTTCCCGAGGGCGCCTTTGGCCCCGAGCGGCTCGATGCCCGCCCCGTGGCCCGCATCCGCCTGACGCCCGATGCGGCGGCACAAAAAGACCCGCTGTTTGCCCAGTTGCTGCTTCGGCGCACCAACCGCAGCGCCTACGACCTTGGCCGGCCCGTGACCGCCACCGCCTGGCAGGCCATGGCGCAAGCAGTCAAGCCCCATGCTGTGCGGCTTGGCCACGTGGGTGCGGAGCAAGCCGAGTCGATGACCGCCCACCGCAAGATCGCGGCCGAGGCCTGGCGCATTGAATTGACGACGCCGCGCACCATCATGGAATCATTCGACGTCCTGCGCGTGGGCGCGAACGAGATTGCGCAGCACCGCGACGGTCTCTCGCTGCTCGATGCCAAGCTGGTCTTGCTCGATCGTCTGGGCCTGTTCGACCGCAGCAAGGCGCCGGCGGCCGACGCCTTTGCCACCACGAGCCAGATCAAGGCGTTTGGTCAAAATCTCGATTCCACGCCTGCCTTCCTGTGGATGGTGACCGAAGGTAACGACCGCGTGACGCAAGTCAACGCCGGTCGGGCTTACGCCCGGGTGCAACTGGCCGCCACCGCGCAACGGCTGGTGATGCAGCCCCTGTCACAAGCCCTGCAGGAATACCCCGAACAGCAAAAGCCTTACGCGGACATTCATGCCTTGGTCGGTGCGACGCGCCCGGGCGAGACGGTGCAGATGTGGGCTCGGGTGGGCTACGCGCCAGCGGCATCACCGTCCCCACGACGGCGGCTTGAGGACTTCATTCGGGTGTAAACAGGGCCCGATCGTCGTGAACAACCGTGAGTCGATGTCGTGCCGTCAGCAGGCATACGGTGCCCAGTAGTACGTGCTGATCGTCGGGTTGTAGCCGGGGTTGGCGTACTTGGCGCGGTACAGGCTGCCCTGGTACGTCACGATCGCACCGGCGGCGTAGGGCTGGCCCTGTACCCAATTGGGGTAGGTGCAGACCGGTGGCGTGGTGCTCGGGTTCACCGTGAACGCCCCATTGCCCGATGCGGAGCCGTCCGGGTTGCCGACCGACACCTCGAAGGTGCCGGCGGCGGCGATGTCCGCGGCGGCGATGGCGCCGCGCAGCTGTGTGGCGCTGACAAACGTCGTTGTGCGGGGCGCGCCGTTCCAGCGCACGGCCGAGCCCGACACGAAATTGCTGCCGTTGACCGTGAGCGTGAACGCGGGTCCGCCCGCCGTTGCGGCCGCCGGTGCGATCGATGAGACGGCGGGTACCGGGGGCGGCGGCGGCGGTGACGTCGACGTGCAGGTGTAGGGCGCCCAGTAGTAGGTACTGATCGTCGGGTTGTAGCCCGGGTTGGCGAACTTGGCGATGTAGAGCGCGCCGTTGTAAGTGACGATGGCGTTGGCCGCGTACTGCTGCCCCTGCACCCACAGCGGATAGTTGCAGCTGGCCGGTGGCGGCGGGGGTGGCGGCGGTGGTGGAGACGTCGACGTACAGGTGTACGTTTCCCAGTAGTAGGTGCTGATCGTCGGGTTGTAGCCGGGGTTGGCGAACTTGGCCCGGTACAGCTTGCCCTGGTAGGTGACGATGGCGCCTGCGGCATAGGGCTGGCCCTGTACCCAGTTGGGATAGCTGCAGCTGACCGTGCCACCGCCGGCGCCACCGACCTTCACGATGCTGGCAATCGAAGGCACGCCGGCGCTGTTGACGGCGAACAGCATGTACAGCCCCGGCGGCGCCAGGTTGGCGTTGGCCGGGCCCGTGATCTCCAGCGTGCCGTTGCCCTTGGTGAACTGCAGGTTGTTCAGGCGTTGGTTCATGTCGAACGCATGCGTGACCGACGGCATGGCGATCAGCGTCACCTTGCTGATGTCGGCGGCATTCGGGGATTGCACCGTGATGCGCTGGCCATACACCAGCGCGGCCGGCGCGCCGCTGACCGCCGGGCGTGCGCCCTTGAACAGGTAAGGCGGCGAGAAGACTTCGATCTGAGGGTAGTTGTCCCCGCCGCTGACCAGCACACGCCCGTCGGGCAGCAGCAGGGCGGACGAGTGATAGAGCCTCGGGATCGAGGCGCTGGCCATGCGGGTGAAGGTCTCGGTCGCGGGGTTCCACAGTTCGGCGTGGAAGACGGGGGTGGTCTCGTTGTTGTGCCCGGGGCCCGATGTGCCGCCGGACGCCAGCACGGTGCCGTCCGGCAGCAGCGTGGCATTGAGGTGGCGCCGCGCCACGCTCATCGATGCGACGGCCCGCCATGCGGGGGCGGGCGCGTTCAGGTCAATCACTTCGGCCGTGGCCTTGGGCGGGTCCGCGCCGCCCATCACGACGATCTTGCCCTCGGCGTACATGGCGGCGGATCCGTAGTCGCGCCAGCCGCCCTTGCGCATGCCCAGCACGGACCAGGAGCCGGTGCCCGTCGTGTCCAAGAGGCGCGTGGTGTCCGAAGGGCCGACGTCCACCACCTTGCCATTGGGCGCGACGAACATCATCGGGTACAGCGGCTGGGCCAACTGCGCGGTCGTGAGGTCGCGCCAGGTATTGGTGGCGCTCTGGTAGACCTGCGGCAAGGGGTTGACGCCGATACTGGTGTCTATCTGCCCGGAGACCACCAGGGCGTCGCCGTTGGGAAGCCCGGTGACGGTCGGGTACCAGCGGCCCGCATTCATGTCGGGCACGCTCGCCCAGGTGTTGGTGGCCGGGTCGTAGATGCTGGTCTTGGCCAAGCCCACATAGTCCGCGATGTGACCGCCGGCCATCAGGATCCGGCCATCGGGCAGGTACGCATGCCCCATGCAGAACAGGTCGTAACCGGGGTTCGGTACGGCGGTCGTCTGACCGCTGATCGGATCCCAGATCGACTGCGTGCTGTTGCGGCCGACCAGGAAGACCTTGCCGTTCGGCAGCAGGATGTTGTGGACCGGGAACGGCATGGCCACGTCCGCCAGCCGTGACCATTGGCCCATCACATTGGCTTGGGCCGTGGCCGCGGACGGCGCCAGCAATGTGGCCGCGCCCAGCAGGCCGGACAGGACGGCGGGCAGCAGGCTGCGCAACATCACCGGGCGCCTCCCGCGCGCAGGAGCAGGAAGACGCGAACCGGCATCTCGTGCGTGTCCTCATGGCCGTGGCCGGCTCCCGAGGAGGCGGCGCTGGCGGCGACGTCACCCGGCGCGGCTGCCGCATGGGCATCGGCCAGGGCATACCCCGACGCCATGATCATCCCGGCGTTGTTGATGCCGACGGCCTTGGTCAGCACGAAATCCGACTCGGGGATCAGCGTGTTCAGGTCCACCATGCCACCACCGCGGGTCCAGAGGAAGGCCCGCAACCCGAGGGCACTGGTGGACGAGCCGACGATGTCGCCCTGGTTGTTGATGTCCAGCGCCTGGCTGAAGTCACCGCCGGGCAGTGTGCCGATGTCGATGGCCTCACCGGTGGCGGGCCAGGCGGTCGCCCGGCGCTTGCCTGAAGCTTGGGCCGAAAAGCCCACCGCATCGCCACTCGCATTGACCGACGACGCTTCACCCGACAAGTGGCCGGCCAGCAGAGGCAACTGCCGGGCTATTTGCCCGCTCGGCCAGATCACCG
>JAZKDA010000016.1:15667-18586 GCA_040387815.1 Pseudomonadota bacterium
GCGCACCACTGGCCACACGCGCCACGCCAACGACGTCGCCACGCGAGCTGATGGCCGTGGCGCGGCTGCTGCGGGCGCCTTCGAATCGAGGCAGCGCCGACGGGACCGCATTGGCATCCCAGATCACCGCCTTCTCGCCGTTCGCACCGCTGGAAAAGCCAACCGCGTGCCGGGTGTTGTTCAACGCGAAGGCCGTGCTGGCGTTGTCGCCCGACAGCGGCGGCAACTCACGGACACCGCCGCCGCGCGTGCCGACGAAGCCGCGGACGGCGGTGCCGATGTTGGAAGCGCCCACGAAGCCGCCCGAATCGTTCAGACCAAAGACCGTGGTGTCATCGCCGCCGGCCAGCCCGGCCAGTGGTTGGGCGACGGCGCCCGATCGAAACAGCAGGCCGCGGCGCGCACCGCTGGGCTTGCCTGCCACAGTCCCCGCACCGACGCCTTCGCCCATGACATTCGGGCCGCGAACGATGGAGACGTTGCCCTGCGACAAGGTGCCGAGGTCCACCACCGTGTACCGCTGAGCCGGCGTTTGTGTTTGCGCGGTTGCGGCGCCGCCCGCGATGAAAGCGGCGCCAAGCAGCAACGCCGCAACGACCTGACCTCGAGCAGCTGAGCCCGACATCCAACTGCCCTCAAGCATGCACACCTTCCGACTCACTGTTGAGAATCAAGGGGAAGATTGTCCTGTCTGTTGTCGCACAGGCACCGTGCTCGCGTGTAAGTTGGATTGCAAACGTAGCTCGGTGGCCGGACCCTTCAGAGCGCGACGCGTGTCACGCAACCGTCATCCGTCGGCGTTAAAGTTCAAGAATTCTTGAACAATCGTAGGTGAACGATGCGCGTGGGAATCAATGGCATGGGGCGAATCGGCCGGCTGGCGCTGCGTGCGGCACTGGGCGCGGCCGAACGAGGATCCGACGATCCGCGCGCCGGCAACCGGCTGGAAGTTGTCCATCTCAACGAAATCAAGGGCGGTGCGCCGGCCACGGCGCATCTGCTGGCGTTCGACAGCGTCCAGGGCAAGTGGCGCGCCGGCATCGAGGCGCAAGGCGACGCCCGCGTCCGCATCGGCGAACGCAACCTGTCCTTCAGTGCGCATGCCACTGCGGCCGAGATTCCCTGGGGCGATCTGGGTGTCGACCTGGTGCTGGAGTGCACAGGCAAATTCCTCACGCCCGAGACCCTGCAGGGACACCTGGACCGCGGCGCCAAGCGGGTGATCGTGGCGGCGCCGGTCAAGGTGGGCGGCGTGCTCAACATCGTGGTCGGCGTCAACCACCACCTGTATGACCCGGCGGTACATCGCATCGTCACGGCCGCCTCTTGCACCACCAACTGCCTGGCCCCCGTGGTCAAGGTGGTGCACGAGGCGATCGGCATCCGCCATGGCCAGATCACCACCATCCACGATCCGACCAACACCAACTTGGTGGTCGACGCCCCACACAAGGACTTGCGCAGGGCGCGCAGCGCGATGCTGAGCCTGGCACCCACCACCACCGGCAGCGCCACGGCCATTGCGCTGATCTACCCCGAGCTCAAGGGCAAACTCAATGGCCATGCCGTGCGGGCGCCGGTGCTCAATGCCTCGCTCACCGACTGCGTGTTCGAGTTGAATCGTGCGACCACCGCCGAGGAGGTCAATGCCCTGTTCAAGGCCGCCGCGCAGGGGCCGCTGGCCGGCATCCTGGGCTATGAGGAGCGGCCGCTGGTCAGCGCCGACTATGCGCGCGACACCCGCAGCAGCATCGTCGACGCGCTCTCGACCATGGTGACCGACGGCACCTTGCTCAAGGTCTACGCCTGGTACGACAACGAGATGGGCTACGCCTGCCGCATGGTGGACCTGGCTTGCCAGATGCGCGAAGCCGGGGTCTGAGCATGCAGCACGCCGCGCGAAACTACGCCATCGTCACGGCGGCCTACTGGGGCTTCACGCTGACCGACGGCGCGCTGCGCATGCTGGTGCTGCTGCACTTCTACCGCCTGGGCTACTCACCCTTCACCCTGGCCTTCCTGTTCCTGCTGTACGAGGCGGCGGGCATCCTGGCCAACCTGATCGGCGGCTGGCTGGCGACGCGCTTTGGCATCACCCGCATGCTGACCGTGGGGCTGGTGACGCAGATCATCGGCTTCACGCTGCTGTCCGCTCTGAACCCGGACTGGACGGCGGCCTTGTCCGTGGCCTGGGTGGTGCTGGCGCAGGGCGTCTGCGGCGTGGCCAAGGACCTGACCAAGACAGCGAGCAAATCGGCGATCAAGGTGACGCAGGCGCAGGCCAAGGCGCAGGGGTCGGGGCAGCTGTTCAAGTGGGTGGCCTGGTTCACCGGCAGCAAGAATGCCATGAAGGGTGTCGGCTTCTTCCTCGGTGGGCTGCTGCTGCAGACGCTGGGCTTTCGCCACGCGTTGTGGGCCATGGCGGGCCTGCTGGCGCTGGTGCTGGTGGGTGTGGTCACCTCCTTGCCGACGATGATGGGCAAGAGCAAGGCGTCCGGCAGCGCCAAGGAGCTCTTCGCCAAGAACGCGGGGATCAATGCCCTGGCCGCCGCGCGGGTGGGCCTGTTCGGCGCGCGCGATGTATGGTTTGTCGTCGGTGTGCCGGTGTTCCTGTACTCGGTGGGCTGGACCTTCACCATGGTGGGAGGCTTTTTAGCCGCCTGGACCATCGGCTACGGCCTGGTGCAGGCGATGGCGCCACAGATCGTGCGGCGCAGCCAGGACGGCCTGAGCCTGGAGGTGTCGGCAGCCCGCTGGTGGTCGGCGGCGCTGGCACTCGTACCTGTGGGTCTGGCCGTGGCGGTGGCACTCGATGTCCCAGGCCTTCAATGGGTGGTGGTGGCCGGTCTTGGCGTGTTCGGCTTCGCCTTCGCGGTCAATTCGTCGGTGCATTCCTACCTGGTGCTGGCCTACGCCGGC
>JAZKDA010000016.1:18596-23709 GCA_040387815.1 Pseudomonadota bacterium
AACCCAACCGCTGATACCGCCGCGCCCGGCCCAAGCTGCGCCGGGCCGACCCGCGGATGGGCCCGGGCGCGCTGTTCACCGCGGCGATGCGGATCGGCCGCGACCACGTGGCCTCGGCGGTGAACACCCTGGTGCTGGCCTACGCCGGCTCGGAGAAGGCCGCCGAGGATGTGGGCTTTTACTATGCCGCCAATGCCCTGGGGCGGTTTCTTGGAACGCTGCTGTCGGGGTTGTTGTACCAGTGGGGCGGCCTGCTGTATGCGCTGATTGGCTCTGCCCTCATGCTGGTTGTTTGCTGGCTGTTCACCTTGGCGCTTCCGCGCCGGCGCGAACACGCCTCGGGAGCGCACGCATGAACGACGCCGACGTGGTCAAGGCATTGGCCGCCCTGGCGCAGGAATCGCGCCTGAAGGTGTTCCGGCTGCTGGTGGTGGCCGGCCTGGAAGGGGTGACGCCAGGGCGCCTGACCGAGGAAACCGGCATCGGCGCCACCTCGTTGTCGTTCCACCTGAAAGAGCTCAGCCACGCCGGGTTGGTGACGCAGGAGCGGGCGGGCCGCAACCTCATCTACCGCGCGCGCATCGACGCCATCAACAACCTGATCGGGTTTCTCACTGCCAATTGCTGCGCCGGGCAGGCCTGCCTGCCGCAACCCACACTCGACTGCACCAACTGCTGAAAACTGAATTGGTGCGAAACTTGCTCAGCTTCAGGGCCAACTTCCCAGGCCTGCGCGCCATCAGGATCACCATGACAAAGCACAACACTGTCCAACGCACCCTGACCGGGATCGCCGCCACCGCGACTGCCGGAATGGCCCAGGCTCACCCGGGGCACGCCGCCAGCAATTTTTTTGAAGCTGTGGCGCATCTGTTGGGTTGGGACCACCTGATGGCTGTCGTAGTTGTCGTGGCCGTGTTGGCCATGGCACTCTTCGGCTGGAGGCAGGTCCGGGCGACCCGGCGCAAGTAGAACTTACCGGGGCCTGGCTGGCGGGGGCGACGAGTGCGGACGCAGGCGCGGGTGCGATTCCTCGCCGGCACGCCATAGCCAAGCGCCCGATGCGAACATCGACAAGGCCACGAACCAGAACGCCGCCTGCAGCTGGCCGGTGAAGTGCGCCGCCAGGCCCAGGCCCAGGGCGCCGATGCCATAACCCAGGTCACGCCAGAATCGATAGATGCCGATGGCCGAACCGCGCCACGAGGGGTCGGCCAGGTCGGCGACGGCCGCCGAGAGGTTGGGGTAGAGCAGGGCCATGCCGAACCCCGAGACGGCGGCGCTGAGCACCCACCAGCCCACGCCGTGGCCCGCCACCATCATCGCCACGCCGGCGCCGCAGATCCACATGCCCCACACATTCGGGCGCTGCCGGCCGATGCGATCGGACAGGCGCCCGGTGAACAGCTGCGACCCACCCCACACCACGCCATAGACGCCGATGATCCAGCCGACCTGGGGCAAACTGACCCCCTGCTGGTGCAGGTACACGGGGTAGACGATCCACACCAGCGCGTCCACGAATTTCTCGACGAGGCCCGCCTGGCTCACGGCCATCAGGCGCCGGTCGCGCCAGCTCATGACCGCGAACACCTCGAAGGTGCCGACCGGCGCTTGTCCGACCGCCCCGGCCTTGACCCAGGGCAGCGTGTCGCGCACCCAGACCTGTGTCAGCACCAGGCCCAAGCCGATGACCGCCAGGCCGAACATCAGCAGACCGTCCCGGGCCCCGAAGCGCGTGGCCAGATAGGCCGTCGCCACCCCGGCCAGCGCCACGCCGACGTAGCCCGAGAACTCGTTCAAGCCCAGCGTCAGGCCGCGTTGATCCGGCCGGGTGATGTCGAGCTGGGAGGTCTGCGTCATGGACCAGGTCAGCCCCTGGTTCACTCCCAGCAGCACCGTCGCGGCGACCACCCAGGACCAGTTGGGCGCAGCCCAGATCAGGATGGGGATCGGCAACGCGACGATCCAGCCATAGAGCAGCACCCGTTGGCGTCCGAGCCGCTCGGACAGGCGCCCGGCAACAAAATTCATGACGCCCTTGACCAGCCCGAAGGCGATCACGAACGCGCTGAGCAGGACGTACGAGTTGCGCGGAACCCCGAACTCGGACTCGGCCAGTGCCGGCACCACCGTGCGGGTCATGCCAATGGTCAGGCCGACCAGCAGCACCTGCAGCATCTGGTGCGCGAACTGCGCCAGGTTCGCGCGGATGCCATGCTCCAGCGGCTTGCCGCCGGAGATGCTGGGGCCGTGCGTCATCGTGCCGGCTTACAGTGCGTTGATCGGGATCTTGAGGTAGGCCGTGCCGTTGTCTTCCTTGGGCGGCAGCTCACCGGCGCGGATGTTGACCTGTACGGCCGGCAGAATCAGCACCGGCATCTCCAGCGTGGCGTCGCGCTTGGTGCGCATTTCGACGAAGCCGTCTTCGGTGATGCCGTCGCGCACGTGGATGTTGCTGGCGCGCTGCTCGGCCACCGTGCTCGCGAACGCGATCGGCCGGTCGGTCGGCGGATAGTCGTGGCACATGAACAGGCGCGTCTGTGGCGGCAGGTCGAGCAGCTTGCGCACCGAGCGGTACAGTGCCCGCGCATCGCCGCCAGGGAAGTCGGCGCGGGCCGTGCCCACGTCCGGCATGAACATCGTGTCGCCGACAAAGACCGCATCGCCGAACTGGTAGGCCACGCAGGCCGGCGTGTGGCCCGGCACGAACAGGGTCTTGCCGGTGAGGTCGCCCACCTTGAATTCCTCGTCCTCGGCCAGCAGCTCGTCGAACTGCGAGCCGTCCTGCTTGAAGCCAGGCTCGAGGTTGAAGACGCCCTTGAACACCTTCTGCACCTGGGTGATGTGATCGCCGATGGCCGTCTTGCCGCCGAGCTTTTGCTTGAGGTAGGGCGCGGCCGTGAGGTGGTCGGCATGGGCATGGGTTTCCAGGATCCACTGGACCTTCAGGTCGTTGGCCTTGACGTAATCAATGACCTTGTCGGCGGACGTGGTGGTGGTGCGTCCGGACTTGGGGTCGTAGTCGAGCACCGAGTCGATGATGGCCGCGGCGGTGCCGGGGCCCGCATGGACGATGTAGGTGATGGTCCAGGTGGCCTTGTCGAAGATGCCGTGGACTTGAGGACGGGGTCCAGAGGAAGCGGTCATGCGAAGCTCCTTTTTGATGTCATGAGCAATAGTCTATTGACCGATAGATTGTTTGTCAATAGAATATGCAACATCGAACTGAAAGGAGATCATGGCTCATGACCCCCACCACATTGGACATCGCCGGCATGCGCCACGCGGCCGGCCAGGCCTGCGGCCTGATGAAGGCGCTGGGCAACCCCGATCGCCTGATGATCCTGTGCCAGCTGTCGCAAGGCGAGATGTGCGTCAGTGAGCTCGAGAGCGTTCTGGGCATTGTCCAGCCGACGCTGTCGCAGCAGCTGACCGTGTTGCGCACCGAGCAGCTGGTGAGCACCCGCCGCGAGGGCAAGAATATCTATTACAGCCTCACGAGTCCGCAAGCGCTGGCCGTGATCCAGACTCTTTACGAAAACTTCTGCTCTGACAAGGAATAAAAGATGACGATTGCTTGGACCCACTTCACGCCCTGGGCGTCGCTGATCGGCGGCGTGATGCTGGGCATCGCCTCGGCCCTGTTCATTCTGGTGAACGGGCGCATCCTGGGCATCAGCGGCATCTTGGGTGGCTTGGTTACCTTCAAGTGGCGCGACAGCGGCTGGCGCATCGCCTTCCTGCTGGGGATGCTGGCCGCACCAGTGACCTTTATGCTTGTCGCCCCGGCCGGCTGGATACAGCCGCCTCGCATCGACACGGGCTATGCATTGATCGTGATCGCCGGCCTGCTGGTGGGGTATGGCACACGCCTGGGCTCGGGTTGCACCAGCGGCCACGGTGTCTGCGGTCTGTCGCGCCTGTCGCCGCGCTCGCTGGTGGCCACAGCCGGTTTCATGGGCGCGGGCTTCGCCGTGGTCTATGTCGTGCGCCACCTGCTCTGAAGATCAAGGAGAAATCACATGAAGCATAAAACCGTTGTTCGCCTGAGCGAATTCTTCGTCGGGCTGTTGTTTGGCTGGGGTCTGCTGCTCTCGGGCATGGCCGATCCAGGCAAGGTGCTGGGCTTTCTTGACCTGGCCGGAAGCTGGGACCCGTCGCTGGCCTTCGTGATGGGCGGCGCCATCGCCGTGGGTTTCTTCGCCTTTGGCACCGCCAAGAAGCGCACGACCAACTTCTTCGGCGGCGCCTTGCACTTGCCGACCTCGCGCGACGTCGACAAGCCCCTGGTGATCGGTGCGCTGTTGTTCGGCGCTGGCTGGGGCCTGGCCGGTTTCTGCCCGGGGCCTGGCATCGTGTCGATGGCGTCGGGCGAACCCAAGGGCCTCGTGTTCGTCGTGGCGATGATCGTCGGCATGGTAATTTTTGAGGTTTCTGACCGCATGATGCGCACAACCCCATCCCCAGCCTGAAGGAGAACACCATGTCGATTCAATCACTGACCGCCGACTTCGCCGTCGCCGGACAGATCAGCCCCGAAGACCTGCCGGCCATTGCAGCGGCTGGTTTCAAATCGGTCATCTGCAACCGCCCCGACGGTGAGGCGGGGCCCTCGCAGCCGCCGTACAGCGCCATCGAGAAGGCGGCGCTCGCGGCTGGCCTGCAGGTCCGCTACCTGCCGGCCATCTCGGGTCAGCTCACGCCGCAGCAGGTCGCCGAAACCGCCCGCCTGCTCGACGAACTGCCCGGCCCGGTGCTGGCCTACTGCCGCAGCGGCGCGCGCTCGGCCAACCTGTGGCAGCTGGCGCAGGCCGACCGCGCCCGCTGACCCGGCCATGGGATGCGCATGAAAACGCCGGACCTCGCGGCCTGGCTGCCGATCCTGCAATGGGGCCGCCAGTACAGCCGTGACACCTTGGTCAGCGACCTGGTCGCCGCTGTCATCGTGACCATCATGCTCATCCCGCAGAGCCTGGCGTATGCCTCGCTTGCCGGTCTGCCGCCCGAGGTGGGCCTGTATGCGAGCATCGCACCGCTGGTGCTGTATGCCATCTTCGGCACCAGCCGCGTGCTGGCCGTCGGGCCCGTGGCGGTGGTGTCGCTGATGACG
>JAZKDA010000016.1:23719-27592 GCA_040387815.1 Pseudomonadota bacterium
GGCCGGATCGCCCGAGTACTGGGCGCTGGCGATCACGCTGGCCTTCATCTCGGGCGCCATGCTCCTGGTGATGGGGGTGCTTCGCCTGGGCTTTCTGGCCAACTTCCTGAGCCACCCGGTCATCTCCGGTTTCATCACCGCGTCGGCCCTCTTGATCGCGGTCGGGCAGCTCAAGGTCATCCTCGGCGTCAAGGCCGACGGGCACAACTTCATCGATCTGGCCTGGCAACTGAGTCAACAGGCCGGCCAGATCCACTGGCTCACCGCCGCGGTGGGGCTGGGCGCGGTGGCGTTTCTCTTTTGGGCGAGAAAGTCACTCAAACCCCTTCTGATGCGCGTGGGCCTGCCGCCCCGCATCGCGGACGTGCTGGCCAAGGCGGGGCCCGTCGCGGGCATCGCGGCGACGGCCTGGCTCACCTGGCAGTTCCAGTGGCAGGCGCAGGGCCTGAAGATCGTCGGCACGGTGCCGCAGGGCTTGCCGCCGCTGACATTGCCCACCTGGAACCCGGCGCTGTGGAAGGAGTTGGCCGTGCCGGCGCTTCTGATCAGCGTGGTCGGCTTTGTCGAATCGGTTTCCGTGGGCCAGACCCTGGCGGCCAAGCGGCGCCAGCGGCTGGAGCCCGATCGCGAGCTGGTGGCCTTGGGCGCCAGCAACGTGGGCGCCGCATTCACCGGCGGCTTTCCGGTCACCGGCGGCTTCGCCCGCTCGGTGGTCAATTTCGACGCCGGCGCCCAGACGCCCGCGGCCGGCGTCTTCACCGCCGTCGGCATCCTGCTGGCGGCCTTGCTGCTCACGCCGGCGCTGTATTTCGTGCCGCAGGCCATGCTGGCTGCCACCATCATCGTGGCCGTGCTGTCCCTGGCCGACCTGAGCATCTTCAAGCGTACCTGGGCGTACTCCAAGCCGGATTTCGCGGCCGTGCTGGCCACGGTGGCCGTGACGCTCACCGCCGGGGTGGAGGCGGGCCTGATCGCCGGTGTGGCGGTGTCGCTGGGGCTGTACCTGTTCAAGACCAGCCGGCCGCACATCGCCGAAGTGGGGTTGGTGCCCGGCACCGAGTATTTCCGCAACGTGCTGCGCTTCAAGGTGCAGGTGGATCCGAGCATCCTGAGCCTGCGTGTCGACGAAAGCCTGTACTTCGCCAACGCCCGCTCGCTGGAGGACCGCATCAACGCCGCCGCCGCCGATCGGCCGGCGCTGCGGCACGTGGTGCTGCAATGCTCGGCCATCAACGACATCGACGCAAGCGCGCTGGAAAGCCTGGAGGCGATCGACAAGCGCTTGGCCGATGCGGGCGTCATGCTGCACCTGAGCGAAGTCAAGGGCCCGGTCATGGACCGGTTGGCCCAGACCGAGTCCATGCACGAGTTGCGCGGTCAGGTGTTTCTGACGCACTTCCAGGCGTGGGTGGCGCTGAGTTCCGGCGCTGCTACTTCCGGTGTCGATGTGCGAACGCCCACCGCGCAAGCCCTCATGCCGCAAGCCGTCGCCTGAGCCAGCGCATCAGCGCGCCGAGCACGGGCAGCTTTTCGTACAGCTCCTCGGCCGCGTCCCAGTAGTCGCGGTGGGACGTGATCCGACCTTTTTCGTCCAAGATCAGGTGCGTCGCGCCCCGGATCGAGCGGACGGCGCCCGATGCCTGGCCCTTGGACTTGAAGTCCAAGCGCCAGGTCAGGAAGGCCTGCTGGCCTTGCAGCACCCGATCGGCGATCACGAAGCGGGGCTCATGCAGCTGCTCGAACATGTGCGCGAAAATTTTCTGGATGGCCGGCACCCCGCGGACCTCATTGAAGGGGTCCTTGAAATAGGCATCCGGCGCGTAGTGTTGCCCCAGCCGCGCGAGGTCTTCGGGCTGGAGGTTCTCGAACAGATCGGCGATGGTCCGCACGGCTTCGACAGTGGGCATGTTCACAGGCCGGTCGCTCGGTGGACAAGACGAAAGTAGAGCCAGTCGGGCAGCATCGACATCAACCGCACAACGCGTGTGAAGCGCTTGGGAAAGTGGATGCAAAAGCGCCCGCGCTCCCAGCCGTCGATCAGCGCCCCCGCGGCTTGTTCGGGCGTCATCAGTGCGGGCATGGGAAAGTCGTTGCCGGCCGTCAAGGGTGTGCTCACAAATCCCGGTGTGACGATGCTCACCCCGATGCCCAGCGGGCGCAAGTCCAGATGCAGGGCATCGGCCAGGTTCGACAGCGCCGCCTTCGTCGGGCCGTAGGCCAGGCTCTCTGGCAGGCCCCGCAGGCCGGCCACGCTGCCGATCAGGCTGATGTGCCCCGAGCGCTGCCGGCACAGCGTGGGCGCCACGGCGGCAATCACATGCCAGGCGCCGCGCAGGTTGATGTCCAGGTGGCGTATCGCGTCGGGCAGGTCGATGTCGGTCGCGCGCATCGGGCGAAAGTAGCCGGCGCAGTAGCAGACCATGTCGAGCTGCCCCTGCGCGGCCAGCTGTTGCGCCGCGCTTTCCACCTGCGCGGCATCGGTCGCGTCCAGGGGCAAGGCCATGCTGCCGGGGTGCGCCTGCGAAAAGGCCTCCAGCGCCGCCGCATTGCGCGCCGACACGATCACGCGGCAGCCCTTGGCGTGCAAGGCGCTGGCGGTGGCCAGGCCGATGCCGCTGGAAGCGCCGATCAGCCACATGGTGCGGCCGCTCCAGCGGTCGATGCGCGGATTCAGGCTCACGGCTTTTGCAGCGTGAACTGCACCACGTCGATGTCGCCCATCGCAAAGCCGGCTTCGCAGTAGCTCAGATAAAAATCCCAGATCAGGGTGAAGCGTTCGTCAAAGCCCGCCTGCATCACCTGCGCCTTCTTTTGCCGGAACGCCTCGCGCCACCGCTGGCAGGTGATCGCGTAGTCGGGCCCGAATGCGAACTCGTCCACGATGGTGAGACCCGCCGCACGGGCCTGTTCGCGAAAGGCCCGAGGGGAGGGCAGGCAACCGCCCGGAAAGATGTACTGCTGGATGAAGTCGGTCGAGCGGCTGTATTGCTCGAACAGGTCGTCGCGGATGACGATGCTCTGGACGCAGGCGCGCCCGCCCGACTTGAGCAGCCGGGCCACCGCCTCGAAGTACGCCGGCCAGTATTGCTGGCCCACCGCCTCCACCATCTCGACCGAGCAGATGGCGTCGAAGGGCGCATCGGCAATGTCGCGGTAGTCCTGCAGGCGAAGGTCGGCGCGGTCGCCGACCCCCAGGCTGCGCAGGCGCGCCTGCGCGTAGTCGAGCTGTTCGGTGGACAGCGTCACGCCGGTGACGTGGGCGCCGAACTCGCAAGTGGCCTCCTGGGCCAGGGCGCCCCAGCCGCAGCCGATCTCCAGCACACGGTGGCCTGGCTGCACGCCGGCCATGCGCAGTGTCCGCCGCACCTTGGCGATCTGGGCTGTGACCAGATCCTGGGTCGGACCCTGGTCGAACCAGGCCGACGAATAGTTCATGGTCTCGTCGAGCCAGAGGCGGTAGAAGCCATTGCCCAGGTCATAGTGGGCGTGGATGTTCTTGCGGCTGTTGGCGCGGGTGTTGCGGCGCAGCCAGTGACGCAGCCGGTACACCAGAGCGCCGGCCCAGTGCCCGTGAATGGCGCGCTCGAGGCTGTGGCGGTTGGCGATGAAGAGTCGGATCAGGTCGGTCAGGTGCGGCGTGCTCCACGCCTTCTCGAAGTAAGCCTCGGCCAGCCCGATGTCGCCGGCGCGCAGGACGCGGCCGCACACGCGCCAGTCATGCAGGTGCATCACCGCCGAGGGTTGCCCGGCGCCGCCATCGGCCGAGGGCGCCGCACCGTAGTGGACGATCCGACCGTCGGGCCATTGCAGGCTCAGGCTGCCGACGGTCATGTTCTCGACATCGAGTCCGCAGTGTTCCGCGAACTGCTTGAA
>JAZKDA010000016.1:27602-42869 GCA_040387815.1 Pseudomonadota bacterium
GTCATGTTCTCGAGCATGGCCGCGACCGCCCGGGCGGCGGCGGGCATGTGGGAGGCGGCCGGTGCGATCGCCGGCAGGATCTTGCGAAGCAGCGAGGTGGTCATGGGTCGATGGACGTGCGCGTGACGAAGGAGGATGCGGGCTCGGGCTTGCGATGGAACTTGATGCCCTTGGCCCACAGTTGCAGGGCGTGCCAGTGGATGCGCGCGATCAGCATCCAGGTCATGGCGGGGTAGGCCCACAGGGCGTGACGCAGGCTGGCGCGGGTGATGGGTTCGAGCACGCCGCTCACACTGGTCTGCAGCAGCGTGCCCCGGCCGTCGCGGTGGTCGATCCGCACGACGGTGTGCGTGCGCCCCTCGCGCCGCGCCAGCATGAACCGGAACGCATAGTCGCCAGCGACGTCGAGAAACGGCGACACATGAAAGCATTTGCGCGCGGTCAGCTCGGCGCCGAACACCGGATCCTCCAGCACATAGCAGTGCCGCTCGCCGAAGGTGTTGTTCACCTCGACCACGATGGCGCGCAACGAGCCGTCCTGGCGGTGGCAGTACCAGAAGCTGACCGGCTTGAAGGCGTAGCCCCACATGCGAGGGTAGGCATGCAGCCAGATCTCGCCGTCGGCGTCCGCGATGCCCTGGCCGCGCAGCAGCTCGGTCACCCAGCCGAGCGCGCCGCCGGCCTGCGCGTCACGGCCATCCCCGTGGTCTCGCTCGTCGAAGCTGATCGGGCCCCAGCGGTTCACCGGCAGGGCGGGGCTGAGCTCGGCCAGCCGGCGCACGGGGAGCATCAGAAAGAAGGTGCGGTAGGCGAAGGCGTGTACCTTCGGGCGCAGGCGCTTGTGACGCACCTGGCCGAAGCCGATGCTGGCCTGCACGGGCATCGTCATGTCCACCGCCACGCTGGGCACTGCGCTCATGCAGCCTCCCGCCAGCCGCTGTGCTGGCGCTGACCCAGCAGGCCAGCCACGGCCAGACCCGATTGGAGTCCGTCTTCATGAAAGCCGTAACCCGCCCAGGCGCCGCAGAACCAGGTGCGTTGCCGCCCCTGCAGGCTCGGCAGGCGGCGCTGCGCGTGCATCGCGGCCAAGTCGAACACCGGATGGTCGTACGCGTACTCGCCCAGCAAATGGCGCGCGTCGATCGGGCGCACCGGGTTCAGGCTGACGATGACGGGGCGGTCGAAGGGCAGGGGCTGCAGGCGGTTGATCCAGTAGTGCAGGCAGACGCGGGAGGCGCCTGGGTCGTTTGCGGCCCCCGGGCCGGCGCTCTCGTAGTTCCACGCCGCCCAGGCGCTCTTGCGCGCGGGCATCACCGAGGTGTCGGTGTGCAGCACGGCGCGGTTCGGCTGGTAGCGGATCGCGCCGAGCACTGCGGCCTCGTCGGTGCTCGGCGCCGCGAGCATGGCCAAGGCCTGGTCGGTGTGGGTGGCGATCACCACCTCGTCGAAGCGCTCCCGGCCAGTGGGCGTGATAAGGGTCACGCCCCAGGCGTCACGCTCGATCCGCAGCACCGGGCAGTTCAGTCGCTTGTCGGGCAGGCCCTCAAGGATGCGAAGGACGTACTGGCGGGCGCCGCCATCCACCGTGTACCACTGCGGCCGGTTGGCGATCTGGATCAGGCCATGGTTGTGGCAAAACCGGATCATGGTCGCCAGCGGAAACCGCAGCATCTCGTCGGTGGGGCAACTCCAGATGCAGGCGAGCATCGGCAGCAGGTACCAATCGCGAAAGGCGGCGCCGAAGCGGTGTTCTTCCAGAAATTGTTCCAGGGTGTGCGACAGCTGCGCGTCCGCGCCTTCGCGGGCCAGCCGGGTGCACAGGGCGTTGAAGCGCAGCAGGTCGCGCAGCATGCCCCAAAAGCGTGGGCTGTGAAGGTTGCTGCGCTGCGCGAACACGGTTGACAGGGAGGCACCGCTCCACTCCAGCGCACGCTCCCCTGGCCGCGTGGCGTGGACGGAAAACGACATATCCGACTTGGCGCTTTTCACACCCAGCTCGTCCAGCAGGCTGATCAGGCCGGGATAGGTGCGCTCGTTGTAGACCAGGAATCCGGTGTCCACCCCGTGCGTAACTTGCCTTCGCTGGTGGTCCGGCAGGGTCACGTCGACCGTATGCGTGTGGCCGCCGAAATAGCCGCCGGCCTCGAACAAGGTGACGTCGGCGCTGTGCTTGAGGGTGTGCGCGGCAACCAGCCCGGACACGCCCGAGCCCACGATGGCAATGCGAGCGCCTGGGTTCATGACTGGCCCCGCGCCGGGTCGAAGTTGGGATGGAGCATCATTGGAATCATACTTTGTCTAGGACAAACTGGAGTATGCTTCATTTTTGTCCACCCTGCCCAATTTCTGAAATACCCTCTGCCTGCCATGAACGCCCCCTCCGATCAGAACCTGCTGTCCATCGCCGAAGTCGAGCGCGAGACGGGCCTGCAAAAAGACACCCTGCGGGTCTGGGAGCGCCGGTATGACTTTCCGCAGCCCGTGCGCAACGATCGGGGCGATCGCCTGTATCAGGCCGAGCAGGTGGCGCGGCTGCTGTTGATCAAGCGGCTGATGGACCAGGGACACCGGCCGGGAAAAGTCGTGCCCATGTCCATGGCGCAGCTGAGCGCGCTGGAAGGGCAGGCGCGCGAGCCACCGGATTCACGCTCGCACCCGCCCCCCACCGACCATGAGCTGGCGCACTGGTTGACACTGCTCAAGGACGGCCGGCCGGAGCAGCTGCGCGCCGCGATTCGGCAGGTGCTGCTGCGCGATGGCCTGAGCCGCACCATCGAGCAATTGCTGGGCCCCTTGGGCTGGTCGGTCGGCGAGGCGTGGCGCACGGGGGAGATTTCCGTCTACCAGGAGCACGTGTACACCGATCTGGTGCAGTCTGTGCTGCGCGAAGCCCTGGCCGCCCTGGAGTCGCCGGCGGAGGCGGGTCGGTCGGTCACCAGGGTGTTGCTGGCCACACTGGCGGACGAACATCACACGACGGGCCTGCTGATGGCCGAGTGCCTTTTTGCGCTGGAGTACTGCGCGCGCGTCACCCTGGGCGCGAACACCCCGGTGGGCGAAGTCATCCGAGCGGCCGAACGGTATCGGCCGCATATCGTTGCGCTGAGTGTCAGCGCCCATGCTCCGCGGACCCAGGTGATGGCCAGCCTGGCGCGCCTGCGGCGTGAACTGCCCCCCGGCACCGCCTTGTGGCTGGGCGGCGGCTTTTTCGCGGTTCGGCGGCGCCGCCTGCCCGAAGGCGTGCGCGTGCTGAGCTCTCACGCCGACCTGGCCCGCGAACTGGGCGTGCTTGCGAAGCAGCCTTAGTGCAAGTCGCGGCCGAGGGCCGCGCTACCATCGCCGGCTCCTGAGGCCTCTCGTTGCTGGAAAGTCCATAAGCCATGTTCAAGTCTTTTTTCCTGTCGCGCAGCTGGTGGCCCTGGTCGATCCTGGGATCGCTTCTCATCCTGGGGGCCACCTGGTACCGGGTGCAGCTGGACGTGCAGATCAACGAGTGGTTCGGCAGCTTCTACGACCTGGTGCAAAAGGCCCTGGGCCAGGCCGGCAGCGTGACACAGGCCCAGTTCTGGGGTCAGTTGGCCACCTTCGGGCGCATCGCCATGGTGTATGTCACCATCGCCGTGGTGCTCGAGTTCTTCGTCAAGCATTTCATCTTCCGCTGGCGCCAGGCGATGAACGAGTACTACATGGCGCATTGGCCCTTGCTGCGCGGCATTGAAGGCGCGGCCCAGCGGGTGCAGGAAGACACCATGCGCTTTGCCCGCATCATGGAAGGCCTGGGGGTCGATTTCATGCGCAGTGTCATGACGTTGGGCGCCTTCCTGCCGATCCTGTGGGTGCTGTCGGACAAGATCAAGGAGCTGCCGCTGGTGGGGCAGATCCCGCACTCGCTGGTGTGGCTGGCGTTGCTCTGGGCCCTGATCGGCACCGTGCTGCTGGCGGTGGTGGGCATCAAGCTGCCGGGGCTGGAGTTCCAGAACCAGCGCGTCGAGGCCGCCTACCGCAAGGAGCTGGTCTACGGCGAAGACGACCCCGCCCGCGCCACGCCCCCGATCGCCCAGGCGCTGTTCTCACACGTGCGCCGCAACTATTTTCGGCTGTTCTTCCACTACCTGTACTTCGACGTGGCCAAGTGGTCGTACCTGCAGGTGAGCGTGCTGGTGCCGCTGATCGCCCTGGGCCCCACGGTGGTGGCCGGGGCCATCACGCTGGGCGTGATGCAGCAGGTGGCCCGCGCGTTTGACAAGGTGCTGGAGTCCTTCCAGTTCCTGGTGCTCAGCTGGAGCACGGTGGTCGAGCTGCTGTCGGTCTACAAGCGCCTGCGTGCGTTCGAGGCGCAGCTTGACGGCCGGGCGATGCCGATGCAGCCCGCCGACGGGGTGGTCTGATGAGGGGATAGCCCCCGCGGGAGGGCAGATGCTGGCAATAATCGGCCATTGCCACGGAGGTCAGCCGAAATGTCCCACGCGTTCTCGCATACCCTGCGATCCTTCAAGCTCAGCCCCGGCAAGACCGGCAGCTTTTTCTCTCTGCCCGCCCTGGCCGAGGAATACCCGCAGCTGCGGCGCCTGCCGGTGTCGCTGCGCATCGTGCTCGAATCGGTGCTGCGCAACTGCGATGGCCTGAAAATCACGCCCGACCATGTGCGCGAGCTGGCCACCTGGCAACCCAATGCCCCGCGCACCGAGGAAATCCCCTTCCTCGTCGCCCGCGTCGTGCTGCAGGACTTCACCGGTGTGCCCCTGCTGGCCGACCTGGCCGCCATGCGAAGCGCCGCCGCCAGCCTGGGCAAGGACCCGGGACGCATCGAGCCGCTGGTGCCGGTGGACC
Source organism: Pseudomonadota bacterium (assembly GCA_040387815.1). Classification (GTDB taxonomy): domain Bacteria; phylum Pseudomonadota; class Gammaproteobacteria; order Burkholderiales; family Burkholderiaceae_C; genus Ramlibacter. The sequence continues at coordinate 32,433 of JAZKDA010000016.1, forward strand.
TGGTGGTGGATCACTCCATCATGGTCGACCACTACGGCACCCGCGACGCGCTCGACCTCAACATGAAGCTGGAGTTCCAGCGCAACCGCGAGCGCTACGAGTTCATGAAGTGGGGCATGCAGGCCTTCAAGACCTTCGGCGTCGTGCCGCCGGGCTTCGGCATCGTGCACCAGGTCAACCTGGAATATCTGGCCCGCGGCGTGCATCGGCGTGGCGACGGCGTGTTCTACCCCGACACCCTGGTGGGCACCGACAGCCACACCACCATGATCAACGGCGTGGGCGTGGTCGGCTGGGGCGTGGGCGGCATCGAGGGCGAGGCCGCCATGCTGGGCCAGCCGGTCTACATGCTCACGCCCGACGTGGTGGGCCTGGAGCTGTCCGGCCGGCTGCGCGAGGGCTGCACCGCCACCGACCTGGTGCTCACCGTCACCGAGCTGCTGCGCAAGCACAAGGTGGTGGGCAAGTTCGTCGAACTCTTCGGCGAGGGCACGCGCACCTTGTCCGTGCCCGACCGCGCCACCATCGCCAACATGGCGCCCGAATACGGCGCCACCATGGGCTTTTTCCCGGTCGATGAGAAGACCATCGAATACTTCGAAGGCACCGGCCGCAGCCCTGAGGAAGTGGCCGCGCTGGCGGCCTACTTCAAGGCGCAGAACCTGTTCGGCATTCCCCTGGCCGGGGAAGTGGACTACTCGCAGGTGGTCAAGCTCGACCTGGGCACGGTGACGCCCAGCCTGTCGGGCCCCAAGCGGCCGCAGGACCGCATCGAGATCGGCAAGGTGGCCTCGCAGTTCGCGTCGCTCTACAGCAAGCCGCCCACCGAAAATGGCTTCAACCAACCGGCCGCGACGCTGCTGACCCGCCATCTGCTGCACTTGGGCGGTGAGACCGTGGACCCGAAGGTACCCGCCGCGCCGCCGACGCCCGGGGCGGCGCCGCGCTCCGAGCAGGAGATGGAGTCCAACAAGCCGACCCTGGCCGCCGCCTTGTCCGAGGCCGAGCCCGCGCCGCATGCGGTGGCGGAGTCGGCCAAGGACGTCACCATCGGCAACGGCGACGTGCTCATCGCCGCCATCACCAGCTGCACCAACACCTCCAACCCCGGCGTGCTGCTGGCGGCGGGCCTGCTGGCCAAGAAGGCGGTGCAGGCGGGGCTGAAGGTCAAGCCGCACATCAAGACCTCGCTGGCGCCGGGCTCGCGCATCGTCACCGAGTACCTCACCAAGGCCGGGCTGCTGCCCTACCTGGAGCAACTGGGCTTTACCGTGGCCGGTTACGGCTGCACCACCTGCATCGGCAACGCGGGCGACCTGGCGCCGGAGATCAACGAGGCCATCCTCAAGAGCGACCTGGTCTGCGCCGCCGTGCTCTCGGGCAATCGCAACTTCGAGGCGCGCATCCATCCCAACCTCAAAGCCAACTTCCTGGCCAGCCCGCCACTGGTGGTGGCCTATGCGATCGCCGGCACCGTGCTGCGCGACCTCATGACCGAACCGGTGGGCAAAGGCCATGGCGGCAAGGACGTCTGGCTGGGCGACATCTGGCCCAGCAGCGACGAGGTTCACGCGCTGATGCGCCACGCCATGAATGGCAAGGCCTTCCAGGCCAATTACGGCAAGGTCAAGAGCGAGCCGGGCCCGCTGTGGGAGAAGATCAAGGGCGTCAAGGGCCAGACCTACGCCTGGCCCACCAGCACCTACATCGCCCAGCCGCCGTTCTTCGAGGGCTTTCGTGTCGAGCACCAGGGCACGGCGGCTTCTGTGGACGTGCTCGGCGCGCGCGTGATGGCGCTGTTTGGCGACTCCATCACCACCGACCATATCTCGCCGGCCGGCTCCATCAAGGAAAGCTCGCCGGCTGGCCAGTGGCTCAAGGACCACGGCGTGAGCAAGCTCGACTTCAACAGCTATGGCGCGCGCCGCGGCAACCACGAGGTGATGATGCGCGGCACCTTCGCCAACGTGCGCATCAAGAACCTGATGCTGCCGCCGGGCCCCGACGGCTCGCGCGAGGAGGGCGGCCTGACGCTCTATCGCGGCGCTGATGGCAGCACCGAGAAGATGTTCATCTACGACGCCGCGCAGCGCTACATGGCGCAAGGCCGGTCCACGGTGATCTTCGCCGGCGAGGAATACGGCACCGGCTCCTCGCGCGACTGGGCGGCCAAGGGCACGCAGCTGCTGGGCATCAAGGCGGTGATCGCGCGCAGCTTCGAGCGCATCCACCGCAGCAACCTGGTGGGCATGGGTGTGCTGCCGCTGCAGTTCAAGGGCAACGACAGCTGGCCCTCGCTGGGGCTGGACGGCTCGGAGACCATCGACGTGATCCCCGATCCAAGCCTGCGCCCGCAAAGCGACGCCACGCTGGTGATCACCAGCGCGAAGGGCCAGCGCCGGGAGGTCACCGTCACGCTGCGCATCGACACCCCGATCGAGGTCGAGTACTACCGCCACGGCGGCATCCTGCCTTACGTGCTGCGGCAGTTGCTCGCCCAGTGAGCCGGGAGCTGATCGTCGCCGGCGGCGGCATCGGCGGCCTGGCCGCCGCCTTGGCGGCGCGCCGCGTGGGCTGGCAGGCGCGGGTGTTCGAGCAGACCCGCGGCTTCAGTGAGGTCGGCGCCGGCCTGCAACTGGGCCCCAACGCCACCCGCATCCTGCGGCAGTGGGGCCTGCTGGACGAGGCCCGCGCGATGGGGTGTGAGCCCCAGCGCCTGGTGGCGCGCGACGCGCGCAGCGGCCGCGAGCTGTCGTCCCTGCCGCTGGGCCTGGACTTTCAGGTCCGCTACGACGCGCCCTACCTCACCCTGCACCGCGCCGACCTGCACGGGCTGCTGCTGTCGGCGGTGCGCGATCAAGGGGTGGCCTTGCATACCGGCCAGCGGATCCAGGGCCTGGAGCAGGACGAGCACGCCGTGCGCCTGCGCATCGAGGGCGCTCGGGCGCTGCCCGAGGGCGACGCGCTGGTGGCCGCCGACGGGCTGTGGAGCGTGTTGCGCCAGGACTTGCTGGGCGACCGGGCCGCCAGGCCGTCCGACCATGTGGCCTTTCGGGGCATGGCGCCCATGGCGCAGCTGTCGCCGCCCTGGCAGGCCCTGGAGGTGACGGCCTGGTTGGCGCCCGGCCTGCATGTGGTCACCTACCCGGTGCAGGCCGGCCACATGCTCAACATCGTCTGTGTCACGCAGCAGGCCGTCGAGGGTGAGCGCACCGGCTGGGACCATCCGGCCACGCGCGAGCGCGTGCTGCAGGCGCTGGCCGGGGTCTGCTCGGGCCTGCGCGAGCTGCCGGACGCGGTGCCTCGTTGGGGCTCATGGGTGCTGCATGACCGTGCGCCGGTGGCCGGGCCGGATCAAATGGCCCGGGGCCGCGTGGCCCTGCTGGGCGACGCGGCCCACCCGATGCGGCCCTACCTCGCCCAGGGCGCGGCCATGGCACTGGAAGACGCGTGCGAACTGGGCCGGGTGCTGTCGCCGGTGGACGGGCAGGTGATCGACGTGCCCACGGCCCTGGCCCGCTACGCGCTCAACCGGTGGGAGCGCTGTGCGCGGGTGCAGCGGCGCTCGCTGCGCAATGCCGGCATCTTCCATGCGTCGGGCCTCAAGCGCCTGGCCCGCGATGCGGCCTTGCGCGCGATGGGGCGGCGGCTGATGGACGTGCCCTGGCTCTACGGCTGATCGGCAGCCGCGTGCGTCAATTCAGCGGCGCCATCCCGTGCCGCGCGCGCGCCCGGTCGCAGGCATCGCTGCCTTGCGCGAACTCGCGGCAGGGCGCGGGGCGCCACTCGTAGATGCCACAGGCCGCGCGCTGGCCCACCGTGCCGGTGAGCGCCGCGCAGCGCACCGGCTGATGGTCGGTGCCGCGCATGCGGCAGGTGCTGCCGTTGACTTCCACCGCCAGCCCCGCTGGAACATGGCCGCCCATGTCGTCGAGCTCGTACACCGCGAAGTCCACCCGAAAGCTGGCGCAGCAGGCGCCGCAGCTCAGGCAGGGGTGGGCATCTCCAGTGCTGGCCATGGCGCGTGCAACGATGTGCCGGCTCAAGCGACCGTGCGGCCGAGCAGCAGGAACTCCATCAGAGCCTTCTGCGCGTGCATGCGGTTCTCGGCCTCGTCCCACACCACCGATTGCGGGCCGTCGATCACCTCGGCCTGCACCTCTTCGCCGCGGTGCGCCGGCAGGCAGTGCATGAACAGGGCGTCGGGCTTGGCCACGGCCATCATGTCGGCGTCGACGCACCAGTCGGCGAAGGCCTTCTTGCGCGCTTCGTTCTCGGCCTCGTAGCCCATGCTGGTCCACACGTCGGTGGTGACCAGGTCGGCGCCCCGGCAGGCTTCCTTGGGATCCTTGAACACCTTGTAGCTGTGCGGCCCGCGCACGCCGGCCACCGACTGGTCGACCTCGTAGCCGCTGGGTGTGCTCACATGCACGGTAAAGCCCAGCAGGTCGGCCGCCTGCAGCCAGGTGTTGGCCAGGTTGTTGCCGTCGCCCACCCAGGCCACCACCTTGCCCTGGATCGAGCCGCGGTGCTCGATGAAGGTGAAGATGTCCGCCAGGATCTGGCAGGGATGGAACTCGTTGGTCAGGCCGTTGATCACCGGCACCCGCGAATGGGAGGCGAAGCGTTCGATCTTGTCCTGGCCGTAGGTGCGGATCATCACCAGGTCGACCATGCGGCTGATGACCCGCGCGCTGTCCTCGATCGGCTCGGCGCGGCCCAGCTGGCTGTCGCCGGTGGTCAGGTTCAGCACCGTGCCGCCCAGCTGGTACATGCCGGCCTCGAAGCTCACCCGGGTGCGGGTGGAGGCCTTCTCGAAGATCATGGCCAGGGTGCGGTCGGCCAGGGGCTGGTACCTCTCATAGGCCTTGAAGCGGGCCTTGATCAGCGCCGCCCGCTCGAACAGCCAGGCATATTCGTCCGCCGTGAGGTCGGAGAACTGCAGGTAATGCCGGATCGACATGCTCACTCCGAAAGGAAGGTCTTCACCAGCGGCGCCAGCAGGGCGACGATCTCGTCGGCCTCGGCGGTGGTCAGGATCAGCGGCGGGACCAGGCGGATCACGCTGTCGGCCGTCACGCTGAGCAGCAGGCCGGCCTCGACCGCGCGGCCGGCCAGCACGCCGCAGGGGCGGTCGAGCTCGATGCCGATCATCAGGCCCTGGCCCCGGATGTCCTTGACGCCAGGCAGGCTGCCGAGCTCGCGCGACAGCGCGACCTTCAGGTGCGCGCCGACATGCGCGGCGTTCTCGAGCAGGCCGTCTTCTTCCATGATGCGCAGGGTCTCGATGCCCGCGCGCATGGCCAGCGGGTTGCCGCCGAAGGTGCTGCCGTGGTTGCCCGGCTGGAAGATGTTGGCGGCCTTGGGGCCGGCCACCACCGCGCCGATCGGAACGCCCGAGCCCAGGCCCTTGGCCAAGGGCATGACATCGGGCTTGATGCCGGCCCACTGGTGGGCGAACCACTTGCCGGTGCGGCCCATGCCGGACTGCACCTCGTCGATCATCAGCAGCCAGTCGCGCTCGTCGCACAGCTTGCGCACCCGCCGCAGGTAGTCCACCTGCATGGCATTGATGCCGCCTTCGCCCTGGATGGTCTCCAGGAACACGGCCACGATGTTGGGGTTGCCCTCGGTGGCCTTCTTGAGCGCCTCGATCTCGTTGACCGGCACCCGGATGAAGCCTTCGACCAGTGGTTCGAAGCCTTTCTGGATCTTGGGGTTGCCGGTGGCCGACAGGGTGGCGATGCTGCGGCCGTGGAAGGCCTTCTCGTAGACGACGATCTCGGGCCGATCGATGCCCTTGTCGTGGCCGAACTTGCGCGCCAGTTTCAGGGCCGCCTCGTTGGCCTCCAGGCCGCTGGAGCAGAAGAACGCATTGGTCAGGCCCGACAGCTCCACCAGCCGCTTGGCAAGCTGCTCCTGGCCGGGGACGTGATAGTAGTTGCTGCAGTGGATGAGGCGGGCGATCTGGTCCTGCAGGGCCGGCACCAACTTGGGGTGGTTGTGCCCGAGCGTGTTCACCGCGATGCCACCGAGCGCGTCGAGGTAGGACTTGCCGTTGACGTCCCAGGCGCGCACACCCTGGCCGTGCGACAGTGCGATGGGCAGGCGGCCATAGGTGTTCATGACGTGCGGCGATGCGGCCTCGATCAGTGCCATTGCGATCCTCCAGAATGCGGTGCGGGCAAGCCCAGAAATGAAAATCGGCCCAACGCGTGAGCCGTTGAGGCCCGATTTTAGGCACAGCACGTGCTTGTCCAGGTTGCCGCTTTTGCATCACTGCAATGCGCGGGCGCGGTGGGCTCGCAACGGCTTCAAATGGGTCTCAAGTCTTATATAAGATATAATTTTTGTGCGGTGCAGCGAGGGCGATCCCCCCGATTGCCGTGTCCATCCCCACCCACCGATCCGATGGTCTCCAGCGCCCCCAAAGAAGTCTTCATCCAAGGCATCACCAGCCAAGGCCGGGTTTTCCGGCCGAGCGACTGGGCCGAGCGCCTGGCTGGCGTCATGAGCCAGTTCCGCCCTGGCGGCGCACAGCCCGGCAGCCACCTGAGCTATTCGCCATGGTGCGTGCCCACGCTCATTGGCGGGGTCAAATGCGTGGTGGTCAACAGCCAGTTGCGCGAACTGGAGCCCATGGCCTGGGACTTCGTCATCAACTTCGCACGCGACAACGACCTGCAGGTGGGTGAGGCCTGCCTGATCCCCGAGGATCGGCCGGCGAAGTAGGGCGGGTCGGTTGCGTTTTCTCCGGTTTTGCCGCTTCGCTTCTTCTCCGGCGACGCAGCTTCGCTTCTTCTCCGGCCAGGCGCGCTGCACGGGCGGGGGCGACAGGCTCCTCCCGATGGTCCAGTGCGCTCCCGCGCACGGACCGGGTCCCTCCGCCTGCCGCCCCCACCCGTGCCTCGCGCACGCGCATCGTGAAGGTGTCGCGCCGGCACTGAACGGGTCATTCTTCGCGTGCGGCCGCCTTTCAGGAATTCACCACCATCCGCGCGCGAAGCCTTGCGCATACCCACAGCGATGCGTGCCTGGGGCGGACAGGCGGAGGGTTCCCTTGTGGCCCGAAGGGCCAGGGGGGAGACTGTCCGCCCCAGGCGCGCAGCGCGCCCCCCTCGGAGAAAAAGTAGCGCGGTCCCACCGACCTCGCTCCCAGGAAAAATCGTAGCGCGGTCCACCGAAGTCACGCCCATGAAAAAACCGCCCGAAGGCGGTTTTTTGCTTTGCTTGCTTGCTGGCAGCGCACCCGAATCAAACGGCAGGCCCCTGGGGGCCCGGGCGGGTGCCTGAAAACGTCAGGCGGCGGGGGTGGCCAGGCTCAGGGCCTTGACCTTGGCGGACAGGCGGCTCTTGTCGCGAGCGGCCTTGTTCTTGTGGAAGATTTCCTTGTCGGCCACGATGTCGAGCACCGATTGGGCCTTGGCGAACAACTCGGTCGCCTTGACCTTGTCGCCGGCGAGGACCGCCTTCTCGACGTTCTTGACCGCGGTGCGGTAGCGCGAACGCAGCGAGGTGTTGGCGGCGTTGAGTTTGACGTCCTGGCGGGCGCGTTTACGGCCCGACGCAAGGCGCGGGTTCTTTTTCTTGGGTTTGGCTGAAGCCATGTGAATATTCCTTCGTGTCTGAGGATGTTGCCAGCAAGCAAAGCCCGCCATTGTATTGCATGACCGCCCAGACGCCCAAACTCCTGGGGGGCAGGCCGCTACACTCAGCCGCGTGAGCCTGTTCAAAGCCGCTTCCACCGTCTCCCTGCTGACCCTGGCCTCGCGCATCACGGGGCTGGTGCGCGACCTGATGATGGCGTCGATTTTCGGCGCCAATGCGCTCACCGACGCCTTCAACGTCGCCTTTCGCATCCCCAACCTGTTTCGCCGGCTGTTCGCCGAGGGCGCCTTCAGCCAGGCTTTTGTGCCCGCGCTGGCCCACGCCAAGGCGCGTGACGGTGTGGAGGCCACTCACGCGCTGATCGACAACGTGGCCACGGTGTTGGCCTGGACCCTGCTGCTTGCCAGCGTGCTGGGTGTGGCCGGTGCGCCGGTGCTGGTCTGGGCGCTGGCCAGCGGTTTCCAGAAAGACCCGAACGCCATGGAGGCGGCCGTGTTCATGACGCGGCTGATGTTCCCCTACATCGGCTTCATGTCGCTGGTGGCGCTGTCGGCTGGCATCCTCAACACCTGGAAGCGCTTCGCGGTGCCGGCCGCCACGCCGGTGCTGTTGAACCTGTCGATGATCCTGGCCGCCTGGCTGGGCGCGCCCTGGCTGCGCGAGCGCGGCATCGAACCCATCTACGCCATGGCCGGCGGGGTCATGCTGGGCGGCGTGCTGCAACTGGCGGTTCAGGTGCCGGTGCTGCTGCGCCTGGGGCTGCTGCCGCGAATCGACCTGGCCTGGAGCGGCCTGCGCAAGGCGTTGCGCGATCCGGGCACCCGGCACATCGGTTCGTTGATGGCGCCAGCGCTGCTGGGGGTGGGGGTGGCGCAGATTTCCCTGCTGATCAACACCCAGATCGCCTCCTGGCTGCAGGCGGGCAGCGTCACCTGGCTCGGCTATGCCGACCGGTTGATGGAGTTCCCGACCGCGCTGCTGGGTGTGGCCCTGGGGGTGGTGCTGATGCCGCAGCTGGCGGCCGCGCATGCCGCCAAGGACACGGCGCGCTACTCGGCCATGCTCGACTGGGGCTTGCGCCTGGTCGTCCTGCTGGCGGTGCCCAGTTCGGTGGCACTGCTGGTGTTCGCGCAGCCACTGGTGGCCACCTTGTTCCACTACGGCGCCTTCACTGGGCGCGACCTGCTGCAGGTGTCCACCGCGCTGGCCGGCTATGGCGCCGGACTGCTGGGCCTGGTGGCCATCAAGGTGCTGGCGCCCGGCTACTACGCCAACCAGGACATGCGCACGCCGGTTCGCATCGCCATCGTGGTGCTGGTGTGCACCCAGCTGCTCAATGTGGTGCTGGTGCCGCTGCTGCAGCACGCGGGCCTGGCCTTGTCGATCGGCCTGGGCGCGCTCCTCAACGCCGGTTGGCTGCTCGCCGGGCTCTACAAGCGCGGCAGCTGGAAGCCCTCGGCCGGCTGGATGCGCCTTCTCATGCAGGTGTTGGCGGCGACGGCGCTGCTGGCGGTCTACCTGACCTGGGCCTCGCACGGCTTCGCCTGGGCCGAGATGCGGGCTCGGCCGATGGCGCGGGTGGGCCTGCTGGCGGCGCTGCTGGCCGGCGCGGCGGTGCTGTACTTCGGCGCGCTGTGGGCCTCGGGCGTCAAGCTGCGGCAGTTCGCATCGCGCTGAACCCACGGCCGGCTTGACGTTGCGGGGGCGTCGGCATTACAAAGACACATGCAGCTGTACCTTCAGGCGCCCACTCCGCTCGAGTACTTCAGCTCGCTGGTTCACAGCGACGAGCATTTCCCCCTGCTCGAAGCCGCCATCAGCATCGCCCAGGACGAATACCCCGAACTTGACGTGCAGCAGGTGCTCGACGAGGTCGACCAGATGCTGGCCCGCCTCAAACGCCGGATCCCGGCCGACGCCGCGCCGCTGCACCGCCTGCGCATCCTCAACCAGTATTTCTTTCGTGACCTGAGCTTCGGCGGCAATGTCAACGACTACTGCGACCCCGACAACAGCCACCTGAATGTGGTGCTGCGCACCCGCCGGGGCATCCAGATCTCATTGGCGGTGCTGTGGGTCGAGCTGGCGCAGGGGCTGGGGCTGCACGCGCGCGGCGTGTGCTTTCCGGGGCATTTCATGGTGAAGGTCAATTTGCCCAAGGGGCAGGTGGTGATCGATCCCTTCACCGGCCAGTCGCTGTCACGCGAGGAGCTGGCCGAGCGGCTGGAGCCCTACAAACGCCGCAGCGGCCTGACCGGTGAGTTCGAGGTGCCGCTGGGGCTGTACCTGCAGTCGGCGCCGCCGCGCGACATCATCGCCCGCATGCTGCGCAACCTCAAAGAGATCCACCGTGCACAGGAAGACTGGCAGCGCCTGATCGCCGTGCAAGACCGGCTGATCGTGCTGATGCCGCAAGCCTGGGGCGAGTACCGCGACCGGGGCCTGGCCCATGCCGAGCAGGGCCACAGTGCGCTGGCCGTGCAAGACCTGGAGGTGTACCTTCAGCACGCGCAGGACGCACTGGACATCGACATCGTCGCCGAGCGGGTGGCCGGGCTGCGCCGCGCGCGCAGCTGAGGTTCAGCGCACTTCCACCGGCGCGCCCGCGCCGCGTTCGGCGATCACGCCGATCTCGTGCACCGACTCACCCTGCGCCCGCAGCGTCTGCGCCGTGGCCTGGGCGTTCGCCGCGTCCACCACCACCACCATGCCGATGCCGTTGTTGAAGGTGCGGTTCATCTCGAAATCGGAGATGGCGGCGGTCTGTTGCAGCCAGGCGAACAGCTCGGTCTGGGGCCAGCTGCCCTTTTTCAGGTGGGCGGCCGTGCC
>JAZKDA010000017.1:0-3006 GCA_040387815.1 Pseudomonadota bacterium
CACGATGCGCCCGCCCCAGCAGAAGCCGGTGATGCCGGCCTTGCTGGTGTCGCCGCCGTTGGCCTTCGCATAGGCCAGTGCGCCGTCGAGGTCGGCCATGACCTGCGCGTCGGGCACCTTGCCGACGATGTCGGCCTGCAGCTTGGGAATGTCGGTGTAGCCGCGCGGATCGCCCTGGCGCGCATACAGCTCGGGCGCAATGGCCAGGTAGCCGAGCTTGGCGAAGCGGCGGCAGGTGTCGGCGATGTACTCGTGCACGCCGAAGATTTCCTGGATCACCAGCACCACCGGCAGCCCGGTCTTGCCGGCCGGCGCGGCGGCGTAGGCGGGCACCTCGAAGCCGTTCACGGTGTACTTGATGGGGCCGGCCTTCAGGCCGTCGGCCGGGGTCGAGATGGCCGTCTGCGCGGCCACCGGCAGCACGGCGGCGGCGTAGCCGACACCGATGGCGGCCTTGAGCGCAGTGCGGCGCGTGGCCCCCAGCTCGGTGCTGTCGCCGGGGCGCAGCGAATCGAATTCGGAACGGTTGTCGTCGAAGGAGGTCATGCAAAGGCTCCGGTTGAATCGTCTGACAAGGGGGTGTGGCGTAGAAAAACGCACGCCGCAATGTAGGCGAAATCGGGCCGGGCCGTGTGACCGGGCGGTAAAGCAGCCGGGCCGCGCCGGGCTCTCTCTAAGTACCGTAGGCCCGCCGTGCCAGCGCCTCGGCCAGCACCTGCGCCGGGTCGACGAGGCGCAGCCCCGCCACCGCGGCCGAGCCCTGCAGGCCCAGCGGCACCTCGGTGCAGCCCATGATGATCGTGACCGGGCCATGCCGTTCGGCCAGCCGCAGCGCGACCTCGGAGAAGCAGCGTTCGGCCAGCGGCAGGTTGCCGGCTTTCACGCCGTCGAAGATGCCGCGCATGATGGTCTGGCGCTCGTCGGCCAGCGGCACGTGGCAGCCCAGGCCGGCCTCGGCCAGCGCCTCTTCATACAGCCGCACACGGTAGGTGCCTTCGGTGGCCATCAGTGCCACCTCGGTCGCGCCCTGCGCGGCCAGCTGCTGCGCGGTTTCGCGCGCCATGTGCAGCAGCTCGACCTGCGGAAAGCGTTCCTGCAGGCTCGCATGCCAGGCATGTGCGGTGTTGCAGGCGATGGCCACGGCGCGGCTGCCGAGCGCGGCCAGCCGGCCCAGCGCCTGCAGCATCGGCTCGAGCGGCTGGTGCGCGCCCTGCTCGCCCGAGGCCAGCGCGCCGGTGCGGTCGGGCACCGGCACCTGCGCCAGCCAGTGTTCGGGAAAGGACTGGTCGCGCACCGGCTCGCCGCGCGCACGCATCTGCTGCGCGCAGGCCTGCACGAAGAGCCGGACGAAGTCGGCGCCCGCCGCGGGGCCCATGCCCCCCAAGATGCCAACTACGTTCGTCGAAGCCATGGTCTTTCTCTGTTTCAGGAATACCGCGGAACCGGCTTTGCCGGGCCGCTGGTATTGCCCCCGGTAGGGGGTTGGCGCAGCGACACGAAGTGCGCGCAGCCTGGGGGCGAGCTCAAGTTGCGGGCTTGTCGCTGAAGGCCTTGAGGTTCTCTTTGAGCTGGTCGCTCATCGGCAGGTTCAGCGGCACGTTCTTCGGCGGAATCGGCTGCATGAACCACTTGGTGTAGAGCTTCTCGAACTCGCCGCTCTTCATCATGGCGGTGAAGGTGTCGTCCACCAGCTTCTTGAAGGCCGGGTCGTCCTTGGGCAGCATGCAGGCGTAGGGCTCGACCTGCAGCGACTCGCCCACCACTTCGTAGTCGGCCGGGTTCTTCGAGTTGCCGATGAGGCCGAACAGCAGGATGTCGTCCATGGCGAAGGCCACGGCGCGGTCGCTCTCGACCAGCAGGAACGCGTCGGCGTGGTCCTTGCCGAGCACGATGTCCATGCCGAGGTTCTTCTCGGTGTTGTACTTGCGCATGACCAGCGCGTTGGTGGTGCCGGTGGTGCTGGCCACGGTCTTCTTCGACAGGTCGGCGTAGTCCTTGATCTTGGAAGACTTCTTCGTCAGCAGGCGCGTGCCCGTGTAGAAGTGGTTCACCGCAAAGGCCACGTCCTTGCCGCGCGCGGTGTTGTTGGTGGTGGAGCCGCACTCCAGGTCGATGGTGCCGTTGGTGATCAGCGGGATGCGGTTCTGCGAGGTGACCGCCATCAGCGAGACCTGCAGGTTGGGCTTGTTCAACTTCTTCTTCACCGCCTCGACCACGGCGTTGGAGAGTTCCACCGAGAACCCGATCGGCTTGTTGGGGCCGTCCAGGTAGCTGAAGGGCACCGACGACTCGCGGTAGGCGAGCGAGATCTTGCCGGACTCGGCGATCTTGGCGAGCGTGTCGGCAGCCTGTGCGGCCGGTGCAGTTAAGAGGACCGCGGCAGCCAGGGACGCCATCAAAACGGAGAGTTTCATTCGAGCCTTCATTCGGTTGGATTGAACAGACAACCAGTGTAAGAAGGAGTGACACATCGGGACAATTCCAATTAACCCCGGGGTCATGCCCAAAGGTTATGGGCTGGGTTCTTTTGGCATTTCCAGCCCGTGCGGGGCGCCTCTACAGTCGCAGGCTGTCTCTTTTGACTTCCTTCTTCTTCACTTCCGGAAAGTTGCCCCCATGCATGTGTGCGTGCTCGGCGCCGGCATCGTGGGCCTGGCGACCGCCTGGCAACTCGAGCGCCAGGGCCACCAGGTCACGGTGATCGACCGCGCGGCGCCCGGCGCGGGCGCCAGCGGCGGCAACGGCGCGCAGCTCAGCTACTCGTACGTGCAGCCGCTGGCCGACCCGTCGATCTGGACGCAGCTGCCCAAGCTGCTGTTCTCCCCCACCTCGCCGCTGAAGCTGCGCCCGCAGCTCGACCCGCTGCAATGGCGCTGGGGCCTGGCCTTCCTGGCCGCGTGCAATGCTGCGACCTCGCGCGACACCACCGCGCAGCTGCTGGCATTGGCGGCCGCGAGCCGCACCGGCTTCGAGGCGATGCAGTCCGACATCGCACCCGACTGCGAT
>JAZKDA010000018.1:0-13545 GCA_040387815.1 Pseudomonadota bacterium
ATGAGCGGGTGAGTGTGATCCTGGGCAGCCGCAACGAGGTGGAACGCGTGACGGGGTATCACTCCGGCGCCTGAGGCGGCCAGGGTGTCCACCAGAACACCGCGGCCCCCGCCACCAGCAGCGCGGCGACGGCCCCCAGCACAGCGGCGTAGGCCTCCAGCCCCAGCGCTGGCGCCGCACCTGCCACGATCCCGGTGAACCACTGCACCAGGGCCACCCCCATGAACATGGCCATGGTGTACAGGGCCAGGGCCCGGCCGATCAGGCGCTCGGGGTAGGCGTTACGGACGTCCGCATACTGCAGCACCGAGTAGCCCAACAACAGGCTCACGGCGATGCTCATACCCACGTCGATCCACGCGTGGCGCGTCACCGCCATCAGGGCGAACATGCCCGCCAGCACCAGCGTGAAGCCCGTCAACCAGTAGCGGCGTGTGCGCTGCCCTGGGTCCATCCGGCCGAACACGGGCGGGCCCACCACGGCCATCAGCGACAACACCAAGGCGACGTTGCCCACGGCCACCAGGTTGAAGCCATGTCGCTCGGCCAGCATCGGGCCCAGCCACAGGCCGCGCAGTGCCATGAAAGACGAATAAGTGACCGCCGACAGCGCCACGATCCCCCAGGTTTGCGGCAGTCGCAGCAGCTCGCCATAGCCGCGCAGTGCCTGGCCAAAACCGGGCCGTGCGGCGGCGTCGGACACGGGCAGCTCGCGCACGACGGTCCAGATGCCGGCCCACGCCAATGCCGACGCGGCGGCCAGCAGCACGAAGGCCACCCGCCAGGACGATGCCTCGATCACCCAGGCCAGCGGCGTGCCGGTCACCAGCAGGCCAATGGACCCGATGCCCAGCGTGATGCCCGACATCGCCGCAAAGCGCTCGGGCGGGAAGCGCTGGGCGATGAGCACGTTGCAGGCATTGAATGCCGGCGCGCAGCCAATGCCCAGCACCACCTGCCCGAACAGCAGCACCCCGAAACTCGGCGCCCAGGCGACCAGCAAGGCGCCACCCACCATCAGCGGCGACACCATCAGCACCGTGCGCCTGGGCCCCCACAGATCCATGCTCACGCCCGCCACCAGCTGCAGCCCAGCGAAGGCGAAATGAAACGTGCTGGCGAACAGCCCCAGCTGCGCAGGGGTCAGGCCGAAGTCGTGCTGCAGCGCCGGCGCGACGATGGCCGGGAGGGTGCGAAACGCCTGGCTCAGGGCAAAACCGCAGATCAGCGCCAGCAGCATCGGCCAGGCGACGCGGGTGTCAAAGCGTGGGGTTGTGGACGACGGGGAGGCAGTGGTCACGAGCGCCGACTTTAGCCGACGCCGTGCAAGCCGGCGCCCGCTGGCCGCAGTCATCGATCGGCGCTGGACCGGCCCCTTATAATCGTCGGCTTCGGTCGCCGGAGTAGCTCAGTCGGTAGAGCAGCTCATTCGTAATGAGAAGGTCGGGGGTTCGATTCCTCTCTCCGGCACCATTTGACCCGATCAGGTCATCTCACCAAGCCTCACAACAAGCCCGCTACCCTCTGGAGCGGGCTTTTTTGTGGCGACCACGACCTTGACGCGCGCCGGTTGGGCGTGGGATCCTGAGCCATCGAGCGTGCCCGTGCACTGTTGCCACGGACGACTGGAAGGGAGCCCATGACCACCGCCGCTGCGCAAGACCTCAAGGAGATCGCCGACACCTGGCTCAAGGACTGGGCGGCTGCCGTCGAGCGCAACGACGCTATCGCCGCAACCGAGCTTTTCGTCCAGGACGGGTTCTGGCGCGACCTTCTGGCGTTCACCTGGGACGTGCGCACCTACCGCGGCACGGCATTGATCCAGGCAGCGTTCGAGGAACACGCCGGCGCGGCCGGGGCCGGCGGATTCCGGCTGGAGAAGGGTCAGGAGTGGGCCGTCGTCGAACGCGACGGCGTCGCGTGCGTGGAAGCCTTCTTCGTCTTCGAGACCGCAGCGGCGCGGGGGCGGGGGCATCTGCGCCTGCGCGAGGACGACGCCCGCCCAGGCACCTGGCGGGCCTGGACCCTGCTGACCGCCGCGCAGGAGCTCAAGGGATTCGAGGAGCGCACCGGTCACCGACGGCCGCGTGGCAACGAGCACCCGCGTGGCAAGGAGAACTGGCTCAACCGCAGGATCAAGGAGGGTCTGTTCGAGGACAGCGACCCCGACGTGCTCATCATCGGGGCAGGACAGGCGGGCCTGTCGCTCGCGGCGCGCCTGGGGCTCCTCGGCGTGCGCGCGCTGGTCATCGACCGCAACGAGCGGGTCGGGGACAACTGGCGTAACCGATACCACTCGCTCGCGCTGCACAACGAGCTGTGGACCTGCCACCTCCCGTACATCCCTTACCCTCCGAGCTGGCCGGCCTACATCCCCAAGGACATGCTCGCCCTGTGGTTCGAGTTCTACGCGCAGGCGATGGAGCTCAACGTCTGGACAAGCACCGAGCTGCTTGAGAGTGCATTCGACGACAAGGACAAGAGGTGGACGACCCGGCTGCGGCGTGAGGACGGGAGCGTGCGCACCCTGCGCCCGCGCCATGTGGTGCTCGCGACCGGCGTCACCGGCGTGCCCAAGACGCCGCGCCTGGCCGGGGCCGAGCACTTCCGCGGCGAGATCGTCCACTCCGGACGCTGCCGCGTCGACGCGTCCATCGCGACCCAGCGGGTTCTGGTCGTGGGCGCAGGCAACAGTGCCCACGACATCGCCCAGGAGCTGTTCGAGCATGGCGCCGAGGTCACCATGCTTCAGCGGTCGCCGACAACGATCGTGAGCGTGGAACCCAGCGCGAAGACCGTCTTCTACCCGTGGCGGGAAGGCGGACCGCCGACCGAGGACGTGGACATCGTCAGCGCCTCCGTGCCGTTTGAGCTGCTCACGCAGTTCCACAAGACCCTGACCAAGCGCTTCAAGGCGCTGGACGCCGATCTGCTGAGCGCGCTGGAGCGGGTGGGATTCCTGCTCGACGACGGCGAGGATGGCAGCGGCTTTTACCTGAAGTACCTGCGCTACGGCGGCGGCTACTACCTGAACGTCGGCGCCTCCGACCTCATCGCGGCCGGCGACATCAAGCTCAAGACGAAGGTCGGGGTGGCGCACCTGACCCAGGATTCGGCGGTGTTCACCGACGGGAGCAGCATGCCCGTCGACAGGGTCGTGCTAGCCACCGGGTACGAGAACATGCAAGAGAGCATCCGGGCCCTGTTCGGTGACGAGGTCGCCGACCGCGTGGGTCCGGCGTGGGGCTTCGACGAGGGCGGCGAGCTGCGCAACATGTGGAAGCGCACGGCGCAGGAAGGGTTGTGGTTGATGGGCGGGAGCTTCGCGCAGTGCCGCATTTACTCAAGGTACCTCGCGCTTCAGATCAAGGCTGTCGAGGAAGGCCTGCTTCCGGCACGCAGGGGCGAGAGGGCCACCGCCTGCGTCAGCTGAGGGTGGGCAGGTGGTCCCTCCCCGAAGGCCTGGCGCCTTGAGATTCCTCTCCGCGCCCGCCACTGAACCTCGATCTACTGGGGCTTGATGTTGTAGTCGCCCAGCATCTTTTTCCACTTGAGAATATCCGCATTCACCATCTTGGCGAAATCCTCTTGACTCATCGAGATGGGGATGCTGCCGGTTCTGGCGGTTTTCTCTTTCATCTCGGGCTCATCCAGGGCTTCCATGAAAGCCTTGTGCAGACGATCGACGACGGGCTTTGGCGTTTTAGGTGGCGCCAGAATCCCTTGCCAGATTTCGACAACGACTGGCACGCCTTGAGCGGTCAGGCTGGGAACGTTCTGAAAAGGCCCCGACGAGGTTGTCCCTAGCGAGACCACCCGGTCCTTGAAGGTCAGCCACAAGGGACCGGGCATGAACATCAAGTCCACCTGGCCTGCAAGTACGGCTTGAGCCGCTGGGGCGGCCCCTTGGAAGGGAACGTTCAGCAGCTCGATCTTGGCGGTGGAACTGAACGCCTCCGCGCTCACATGGCCCAGACTTCCGTTACCCCATGACGAGTAGGACAGCTTGGACTTCTTGGCCAGCGCCACCAGGTCCGCCACGTTCGTGACGCCGAGGCCGCTACGCGTCACCAGGACAGTCGAGACCTGATTGACCGGGGCGATGGGGACGAACTCTTCCGGCTTGTACTTCGTCAGCGCCGGCTGGAGGTGCGGCGCGATCGATACACCGTCGGACGCACCCAGCAAGACGGTATAGCCATCGGGTTCCGCACGGAACACCGAATCCGTCCCCAGGACGCCGCCGGCACCGGGGCGGTTTTCCACCAGCACGGGCTGCCCCAACTTCTGGCCGACGCGGTCGCTGACCGACCGGGCGGCAACATCCGAAGCCCCACCTGGCGGGTAAGGCACGACGATCTTGATAGGTCGTGTCGGGTTCCACTGCGCCTGTGCCGGCGCGGTGAACAAGTAGGTCGTGGCCGCCAGGGCCAACCACAGTGCTCGCATGGTCGTCTCTTTCTATTCGTTGAACCCAATCCTGAAGGCGGGGCCAAGGAGTATTGGAGGACGCAGGGGGCGGTGGCAATTCAAAATGCCGGAAGATCATCTTCGCGGACAACGAAGACCGACGCGTCATACGAGCCGCGGCGGGCTGCACCGCGTGGCGCCATGCGTTTGCCGCGCCGGCCGATCGTCACTGGCGCTCAGCCAGCAGCCTCGTCACATTCTCGACCGCGGCAGGCCCCACTTTTTTCAGCAGGCCGCGCGTCTGGACAACGCTCGGATCGTTGGCCCACTCGCCCAATCGACCCAAGGGGTTGAGCCGCGATTCACGCGCCCAGGCGGCCAGCGCTGGATGGGCGGCGCGGGCCCGCTCCCCGGCCAGAAGCGCCATGTAGGCGGTGAGGTAATCGCTGCTCTGGTCCCAGTAGCGTATGGGACGGCACAGGCGATTCTTCTCCTCGTCGTTGTCGATCATCGCCTCGGCCGCTCCGAGCAGGGCGAACTGGTGGCAGGCGAAACCCCACATCGTGGGTTGCACCGTCAGCCGGCCGGGCTCGAAGATGGGGCGCAGCGGTGGGCGCGCCAGGCCCGCGGCCGCGCAGTGAATATGCACAGCATCCGGGGGCGTTGCGACCTCGCCGCCGTCCAGCACCGTGCGCTGCGCTCCGATGCGGCGCACCCGGCCCAGCCGCACCACGTCGGTGATCTGCCGCAGCAGCGCCAGTTCGGCCTCGCTCAGGATGGCCCCGTGCAGCATCGTCGGCATGACGGCCGTGTCCACCCGCAGCAAGAAACCAGCCGCTTCCAGGCGCAGGAACAGATCGTCGAGCGTAGTGGCTTGCGCCATCGCCTGGAACTGCAGCCCGACGCCCGCGTAAAAATCGGGCAGGAGTGTGTGCGGTTGGTGAAAGCGCCGGTTCAGCCACCAACCTTCGCGCGGCTTCACCCAGCGAATGGAGGATGCCGCAACGCCGTGGCTGAGCAGCCAGACGCAGGTGTCCATGGCTGTCTTGCCCGCACCGATCACGACGAAGGTCCGCGCGTGCGCGGGCAAGCGGGCGAGTTCGCCTGCCGGGATGCATTGCACGCCTTCGTCCACCTCGAACGGCGGCTTGCTGGTGGCCGGGATGCTGCCTTCCAGGTAGATCGTGTCCACGAGCTTTCGCGCGACGCGCACCTCTTGCCGGGCGCCAGTGAGGCGAGAGACAAAGTGGTGCCGGCCTCCTTCGCCACCGACGTAATCGCTGCAAGGGAAAAACCGCACCCGTCCTGTCGGCAGGAAATGCTCTTGCATCACAAGGGCAAAGTAGGCGCGCAACTCGTCAGCGCTGGCGAGCTCATAAAAGCCGGCGTTCAAGCCCCCGCGGTCGATGGCGTCTTTGCCCAGCGGTACCGAATCCACGCCATAGAAGGCCGATGGCTGATGCAGGCGCACGAACGGATAGGCCTCGAGCCAGTGCCCCCCGGGCGCGTGGCGGCGCTCGACCACAGTGATGCTTGCGTCGCCATGCGACAAAAGCGCATCCGTCACCGCCATCCCCGCGGCACCGGCGCCGATCACCAGATAGTCTGTCTCGATAGGGGTTGGCATTTGCGCATCGTACCCGTGGGCGGATCCGTTCGGTTCCAACACAGGGCAAGTCCGGATGGGAGTCGCGTCTAGAATCGGCGATAACTCTACATTCGAAACTTTATTCCAATATTGGAAAACAGATGAGCGCACCCACCGCCTTCGGCCGAGTCCTGCCCCTGAACAAGGCCTGGCTGGCCAAGCTCGCGCCCGAAGAGGTGATCGAGCCCGATCTCCCCATCATCGACACCCACCACCACCTGTGGGCCGCGTTGCCCGCCGCCCTGCCGCAGGGTGACTCGAAGGAAGACCACACCTACCTGCTCGAGCAGTTCGCGCAGGACGTCAACAGCGGGCACAACACGGTGGCCACGGTGTACATGGAATGCCACAACAACTACCGCACCAGCGGGCCGGCGGAGATGGCGCCGGTCGGTGAGACCGAGTTCGCCGCGGCCATTGGCGCGGCAAGCGACAAGGGCGGCCATGGCAAGGCCCGCATCTGCGCGGCCATCATGGGCTCGGCCGACCTGAGCCTGGGCGCACGCGTGCGGCCCGTGCTCGAGGCGCACATCGAAGCCGGCCAGGGGCGGTTTCGCGGGGTGCGCGCCACCGCCGGCTATGACGCCGACCCGATCATCGGCAACACCACCAAGATGCCCGGCGGCTACCTGCGCCCGGAGTTCCGCGCGGGCGTGGCCGAGTTGACCGCGCTGGGGTTGACCCTGGACACCTGGGTGTTCTTCCACCAATTGCGCGACACGCTGGCCCTGGCACGCGCCTGCCCCGACACCAACATCGTCATGGGCCACTGCGGCGGCGCGCTGGGCTATGGGCCCTACACCGGCAAACGCGACGAGGTGTTTGTGGAGTGGAAGCGCAACGTCAAGGAGCTGGCGGCCTGCCCCAATGTCACCGCCAAGCTGGGCGGCCTGATGATCCGCCTGGCCGCCATCGACTTCGGCAAGCTGCCGGCGCCACCCTCCTCGGCCGAGATCGCCCGGCTGTGGGGCCCTTATATCGAGACCTGCATCGAGCTGTTCGGCCCCAAGCGCTGCGTGTTCGAGAGCAACTTCCCGGTGGAAAAGCAGGGCGCCAGCTGGGTCACGCTGTGGAACGCCTTCAAGCGCATCACGGCCGGCGCCTCCGCCGACGAGAAACTGGCCATGTACAGCGGCAATGCCCAGCGCGTCTACCGCCTTTGAAGCGAGCCACCATGAAACAAGTTCAACTGTCCGACGTCACCTTCATCGGTGAAGGCCTGCACCGCCCCGAGAGCGTGATCGCCACCGCCAAGGGCGAGCTGTTCGTGTCCGACCACGAATGCAGTGTGCGCGAATTGGGCAAGCCCAAGCCGACGCTCAAGGGCGTGCCCGAGGGGTTCCTGACCAACGGGATCGCGCTGACACCGCAGCGTGAGTTTCTCGTGGCCAACCTGGGCACGTCCTGCGGCGGCGGCGTGTGGAAGGTCGACCGCCAACATCAGCTGTCGCCCGTGCTGATGGAAGTCGACGGCGAGCCGCTGCCCAGCACCAACTTCGTGACGATCGATGCCAAGGGCCGCACCTGGATCTCGATGAGCACCCGCAAGGTGCCGCGCGAGCTGGCCTTCAACGCCAACACCGCCGACGGCTTCGTGGCGGTGTCCGACGAGCGCGGCGCGCGCATCGTGGCCGATGGCATTGCATTCACCAACGAGTGCCGGGTCGACCCGACCGGGCGCTGGTTGTACGTGAACGAAACCTACGGTCGCAATCTCTCGCGCTATCAGATCATCGGCGACGACAAGAACTGGAAGCTGGGACCCAAGGAGGTGGTGTACCACTTCACCCATGGCGACTTCCCCGACGGCCTGAGCTTTGACGCGGAGGGCGGCGTGTGGGTGGCCTGCGTGGTCTCCAACCGCGTCGTGCGCATTGAGTTGAACGGCAAGGCCAGCGTGGTGCTGGAAGACGCCGACGCCGCGCTCATCGCCTCGGCCGAGGCCCAGTACGCCAAGGGCTCGCTCGGCCGCGGCGACATCGATTCGGGCGGCACCCGCTCGCTGCGCAACGTCTCCAGCGTGGCCTTCGGCGGCCCCGACCTGCGCACCGTCTACCTGGGCAACCTGGCCGGCAACCGCCTGGCCACCTTCCGCTCGGAGATCGCCGGCGCGCAGCCGCCGCACTGGCTGTACTGAGCACTGAAAAACCATGGCGATCACCCGGCCCCTGGAGGGCGTGCGCGTCCTCGAGATCGCATCCATCATCTTCGGCCCGCTCGCCGGGCAGTACCTGGGCGACATGGGCGCCGACGTCATCAAGCTCGAGCCGCCCGAGGGTGACCGCACCCGCGTGATGGGGCCCAAGCGCCATCCCAAGATGGGTTCCTTCTTCCTCACCAGCAACCGCAACAAGCGCAGCATCGTGGCCGACCTCAAGACCGCGGAAGGCCGCGAGATCCTGCAGTCGCTGGTGGCAAGCTCCGATGTGTTGCTGCACTCGATGCGCACCAGCGCCGCCGACCGCCTGGGCCTGCAGTACGAGACCCTGGCCAGAACCAATCCGCGCCTGATCTACTGCCACGTGGCCGGCTATGGCGACGACGGCCTGTACGCCGGGCGCGCGGCCTACGACGACATCATCCAGGCAGCCTCGGGCCTGGCGCATCTGCAGAGCGTCATCGCCGGCCAGCCCCGGTTCATCCCGACCATCATGGCCGACAAGGTCAGCGCCCTGCATGCCGCCTATGCCATTGCCATGGCCTTGATCCAGCGCGGGCAGACCGGCCTGGGACAGAAGGTGGACGTGGCCATGTTCGAGACCATGGCCGCCTTCAACATGGTCGAGCACCAATGGGGCAATGCATTCGAGCCCCCCATCGCGCCCATGGGCTACGAGCCGGTGAGCACCGCGTCACGGCGACCCTACAAGACCCGCGACGGCTACCTCGTGCTGCTGCCCTACAACGACAGGGACTGGCACCGGTTCTTCGCACTGGCGGGCAAGCCCGAGATCATGCAGGACGAGCGCTTTGCCACCTTCACCGCGCGGCAGAAGCACTTTCGCGTGGTGTGGGACGAGGTCGAGCGGCAAGTGGCCCGCAAGACCAACGCGCAGTGGCTGGAGCTGCTGACGCCCGAGGACATCCCGTTCTCGGTGGTCAACAGCCTCGACGACCTGGTCAACGACCCGCACCTGGGCAGCGTCAACTTCTGGGAGATCCGGGAGCACCCCTCCGAAGGCGCCCTGCGTTACCCGCGGGTGCCGATCCAGATGAGCGGCGCGCGCACCGACATCTCGCGCCTGCAGCCGCAACTCGGTGAGCACACGCAGGAGATCCTGCGCGGGTGCGGCTTCGACCAAAGCCGCATCGATCAGTGGACCGCGCCGGGCGGCCCCTGCAGTCCGGCGCCAACCTGAAAGCTTCAGGCCCCGTCAAACCGCAACTTATTTCATCAGGAGCAGCACCATGACAACACGTCGCGATTTCGTTCTCGGTGGCCTGGCCACCGGCCTGGCCACCACCGCACCAGCGGTATTTGCACAGGGCACCAACTGGCCGGAGATGCCGGTCAAGATCATCGTGCCGTTCACGGCCGGCAACGCGGCCGACGTGCTCACACGCATGGTGGCCGAACGCCTGCAGGCCCGCTTCGGCCAGAGCTTCGTCGTCGAGAACAAGGTGGGCGCCGGCGGCATGATCGGCATGGAAGCCGTTCGCACCGCCAAACCCGACGGCTACACCATCGGGTCGGCCACGATCGGCACCTTGTCGATCAACCAGTTTCTCTACAAGAAAATGCCGCACAACCCGGAGACGGATTTCGTCCCCGCCACGCTGCACTGGGAAAACTGCAACGTGTTCATGGTCCGGCAGGATCACCCGGCCAAGAACCTGCAGGATC
This sequence comes from Pseudomonadota bacterium, assembly GCA_040387815.1. Taxonomy (GTDB): domain Bacteria; phylum Pseudomonadota; class Gammaproteobacteria; order Burkholderiales; family Burkholderiaceae_C; genus Ramlibacter. The sequence continues at coordinate 9,903 of JAZKDA010000018.1, forward strand.
TGATCGCCTGGTCCCGCGCCAAGCCCGGCGGCGCCAACATCGGCACCGCGGGCGTTGGCACTTCGCCTTATCTGGCCGCCGCGCTGTTCAAGGCGCGCACCGGCATCCAGTCCACCAGCGTCCCGTTCGCTGGCGGATCACAGTCGCTGGCGGCGCTGATCGGCGGCAACATCGACTTTTCGATCGAGAACGTCGCCAGCGCCATGCCCCTGATTCGCGGCGAAAAGGTCCGCCCGCTGGCGGTGAGCGCCGACTATCGGTGGCCGACGCTGCCCGACGTCCCCACCACCGCCGAGTCTGGCGTGAAAGACTTCGTGCTGACCTCCTGGGGCGCATTGGTTTTTCCCAAGGGCACGCCCGACGCCATCGTGAACAAGCTGTCCGAAGCCGTGCAGGCCATCGCCGCCGACCCGGCCATGCAAAAGCGCTTCATGGACACCGGCGCCAAGCTGGTGGGCACCAGCCCCGCCAGGACACAGGCTTTCGCGGCCTCCGAGCGCGCGAAGTGGAAGGAAGCCGTGGAAATCTCCGGCGCCAAGCTGGACTGACCCCTGCGCGAAGGCCCCGCCATGCAGTTCGCGCAATTGGGTTCCACCGGCATCAAGGTGTCACGCCTGTGCATGGGCACGGCCACCTTTGGCGGTCAGGCGGACGAGCCGGCATGCTTTGCCATGCTCGACGCCTGCGCCGACCAGGGGGTCAACTTCATCGACACGGCCAATGCCTACCCGCTGGGTTCGGCGCCCGCGGACAAGGGCCAGTCCGAGCGCATCGTCGGGAAGTGGCTGCAAGGCCGGCGGCATGAGTTCATCGTGGCCACCAAGGGCGGCGCCGTCATGGGGCCGCTGTCGTGGGAGTCGGGCAATTCACGCAAGCACCTGCTCGATGCGGTCGATGCCTCGCTCAAGCGGCTGGGCACCGACCATGTCGACCTGTACCAGCTGCACTACGACGACCGCAACACCCCGCTCGACGAAAGCCTGGAGGCCCTGGACACCATCGTGCGCTCGGGCCGCGCCCGCTATGCCGGCGTGTCGAATTTCCAGGCCTGGCGCGTGGCGCGGGTCATCGGCCGATGCGAGACGAACCGCTGGGCGCGCCCGGTCGCGGTGCAACCCCGCTACAACCTCTTGTTCCGGCAACCCGAGCGTGACCTGTTCCCCCTGTGCCAGGAGGAAGGCATCGGCATGATCTGCTACAACCCGCTGGCCGGGGGGCTGCTCAGTGGCAAGCACCGCTTCGCGCAAGAGCCCGAGGCCGACAGCCGATTTGGTGCGATCAAGGGCGCGGCGATGTACAAGGACCGCTATTGGCATGAGCGCGAGTTCGTCGCCGTCGAAGCCTTTGTCAAACTGGCCCAGGGCGCCGGCATCGCCCCCGCGCAGCTGGCGGTGGCCTGGGTACTGGCCCGGCCGGGCGTCACCAGCGCCATCATGGGCGCGTCACGGGTTGAGCAATTGAGTGACGTGCTGGCCGCCGCGCAGACACAGATTTCGCCCGAGCTGATGACGCAGCTCGATGACCTGAGCCACGAATTCCGCATGGGCGACGCCACCCGCTAAACCTGGAGACCTCCTTGAAAACGCCCTCCCCCCACACCCCGCTGCGCCTGTGGCACCAGTCCATGACCGAGCTGGCCGGCCTGGGCGGCTACCGGGATTTCTTGTTGAAGCATTCACGCGCGCTGCTCGGCGACGAGGCCACCGTGCAGGTCGAAGGCCTGCGCGCCGGCACCTACCACGGGCGCACGCCCACGTCCGCGCTGGGCAATGCCTTCGTCTACCACCGCGCGGTCGACCAGATCATCGACAACGCGATCCGCGCCGAACGCGATGGCTTCGACGCCTTTGTCATCGGCTCGTTCAGCGAGCCTTTGCTGCGCGAGATCCGCTCGGCGGTGGACATTCCCGTGACCGGCATTCTCGAATCGTCGATGCTGGTGTCGTGCTCGCTGGGCCGTCGCATCGCGCCGATTGCCAACGCGCCCGAGATCTCATTCATCGTTCAGGCCGCCGTCGAAAAACATGGGCTCGAGTCGCGCGCGCTGCCCTGCGTGCCGCTCGATCCGCCCATGCATGAGGCGGAGTTGATGGCCGCGGCCGCCAGCAACCCACAGGCCGTGCTGGCGGCCTTCACCAAGGCCGCGCAGCATGCCATCACCCACCAGGGCGCCGATGTGATCGTGCCGGCAGAAGCCGTGCTCGCCACGCTCATGGTGGCCAACAAGCTCACGCACATCAGCGGTGCGCCGGTGGTGGACGTGCTGGCGATCGCCTGGCGTTATGCGTTGATGATGATCCGCCTGAAGAAAGACTGCGGCATGGGCACCAGCCGTACCGGCGCCTACGCCCGCCACGACCCGGAGCTGGTGACGCTGATGGCCCGATAGGTCGTTCGGTCAGCGCTTGTGTCAGCGCTTGTACTTGAGCGCCAGTTCGTCAAACAGATCCTTTTGAACCAGCCGCTGGCGCAGCGCGAAGCTGGCGACCAGCCCGCTGTCTTCATCGAGCCGGCCGGTATCGCGCAAGCGGGTCAGCGCCGCCGTCATGCCCAGCACAGCGCCCTGCAAGGCCGCATTGGCATAAAGCACCAGGCCAAAACCCATCTGCGCGAACTCGCTCGCGTCCAGCGTCGGGGTCTTGCCGCCGATCACCACGTTGACCAGCTGCGGCACCGACAGCGCCTTCGGGATGGCGCGCAGCTCGTCGATGCTGGTGGGCGCCTCGACAAAGGTGATGTCGGCGCCCGCCTCGATGAACAGGTTGGCGCGCTCAATCGCCGCGTCAAAGCCCTCAATGGCCCGTGCGTCGGTGCGCGCGATGATCAGGAAGTCTTCGTTCTGGCGCGCATCGACCGCGGCCTTGATCTTGGAGGCTGCCTCGGCCGCGGGGATCACCGACTTGTCGTTGAAGTGCCCGCACTTCTTGGGCATGGACTGGTCTTCCAGCTGGATCGCGTTGGCGCCGGCGCGCTCGAGCGTGCGCACGGTGTGGCGCACGTTCAGCTCGTTGCCGAAGCCCGTGTCGCCGTCCACGATGATGGGCAGATCCACCGCGTCGCGCGTCGCGCTGGTGTGCTGCGCCAGGTCGGCCAGGCTGACGAAGCCCATGTCGGGCATGCCGAAGAAGGTGTTGGTGATGCCCGCGCCGGTGAGGTAGACGGCCTCGAAGCCCAGGTCCTGGATGACGCGGGAGGCCAGTGCATTGGCGGCGCCGGCCGCCACCAGGCCGCGGCGTTCATTGATCTTGCGTTTGAGGACGGTGCCAGGGCGGGTGTCGGTCAAGGGGTTCTCGCTTTCCACAAGGCAGTCGAGTGTTGATCTTGGAGGGGTGGGTAGGTGCCGTTGAAACCCAGAACGCGGGAGACGTCCTCGCCGGCTCTTGTCAGCAGGGCGGCAAAGCGCTCCTCGTGCCTTTCGCCACGGGTGCTGGGCGCGGAGATCGACAGTCCGGCGGGCACCTGGCCCGCCGCGTCGAACACCGGCATGGCGATCGAGTAGACGCCATCGAACATGCCGTCCACACTGACCGCGACGCCGGTGGCGCGGATCTGCTTGAGGCGGCGCTTGAGCGCGGTCACCTTGGGCCGGTCGTGCGCCAGGATGTAGGGAGTCTTCAAAAGACCCCATGACTTCGTTTTCGAA
>JAZKDA010000018.1:13555-34121 GCA_040387815.1 Pseudomonadota bacterium
CGCTTTGGACCGTGCCAGAGGCCAGCCGCTGCAACTTGACCGTCTCGAGGTAACGCGCGCGCTGCTCGGGGGGCATCCACGCCAGCAGCGTCTGGCCGATGGCCGAGCTGTACAAGGGCTTGGTCAGGCCGGGCTTGATGCTAAAGCGCAGCGGGTTGCTCGGCTCGATCACGTCGGCGTAGACGATCTGCGTTCGGCTGTCGTCAATGGTGCCCAGGATCACGGTTTCATTGCATTGCGCCGCCAGCCATTCCATGGCCGCACGCGCGCCGTTCGGAAACCCGCGGTTGTGCACCAGCGCCGCGCCGAGCCGGATGGCCTGCGGTCCCACCTCGTGCACGCCATTGGCGGACGTGACATAGCCACCTTGCTCCAGCGCTCGCAGCAGCCGAAACAGGCTGGTCTTGGGCAAAGCGAGCCGCGTGGCCAGATCAGCCAGGCGAACGCCTTCGCCGGCCACCGCCAGCTCGTGCAGCACCTGCACGGTGCGCAGGGGCGAGCGCGGGTTGGCGTCGCTGTCAGGCGTGGAAATGTCGTCGTCGTGCATGAAGAAAGATGTCGCTGCCGGACGATGCTAGCAGCCGCCAGCGACGCCGCCGCCTCAGCCGAAGACTGCCTTGGTGTTGGACACGGTGGCAAACAGCGGCAGGATGTTTTCCACCGAGAACGCGTGCCACACCGGATTGGGCGAGGCGCAGCAGTCTTCCAGCACCGTCAGCGCGAAGCCGGCGTCGTCGGCCACGCGGGCGGTCATCTCCACCACCAGGTTGGTGGCCACGCCGCCGAACACCAGGCGCTCGATGCCGCGGTGCTGCAGCCAGCTCAGAAGGCCGGTGTTGAAGAACGGGCTGACGCATTGCTTGGTGATCACCAGCTCACCGGGCAGCGGGGCGACGATCTCGGGGAACTCGCAACCCCAGGTGCCCAGGACGGCGGCACCGTGTTCCTTCATTTTCGAGATGCGCGGGGCCACGCTCAGGGCGTCGAGGTAGTCGGCGCGAAAGCCCAGGCGCACATGCACCACGTCCATGCCGGCAGCGCGGGCGCGGTCCAGGGCGTAGCGGGCGTTGGTCAGCACGTTGCGGTCAGCGGCCGCCTTGGCCAGACCGCCGCCGCCGACCTTGCCTTTGGGGTCGACCATCTCGTTTTGCAGGTCGAGCAGGAGCAGAGCGGATTTTTGAGTCATGGGGTTCCTCGGTGGTTTCAGTGGGTTCAGTGGGTTTCAATGGGCTTGCCCGCGGCGTGCGCGCCGGCGATGCGTCCGAAGACCATGCCGCGCAGCACCGAGGTGGAGCCGGTGTAGTTGCCGTAGTACATGCCCGTCATCTCGCCGGCGGCGTACAGCCCCGGCATCGGATCGCCTTCGGTGTCGACCACGCGGCCGAGGCGGTCGGTCTTGAGGCCGCCAAAGGTGAACACGTTGGCCGACATGATGGGGTAGGCATGGAACGGCGCCTTGTCGACGGGCAAGGCCCAGTTCGACTTGGGCGGCGTCAGGCCCTCGGTGTGGACGCCGTCGAGCTCCAGCGGCTTCCAGGCGCCAGGCACACAGGCGCGGTTGTAGTCGGCCAGCGTGTCGGCCAGTTGCGCGGCCGGCAGCGACAGCTTGCGGGCCAGCTCGTCGACGGTGGCGGCCGTGATCGGTGGCTGGTCGGTTCGGATGCCCAGGCGGTAATTGGGGATCTCCATGTGGCGCGCATCGAGGATGACGTACGCCATGCCGCCTTCTTGCTCGTAGATGCGGCGGGTGACGCGCTCGTACCAGGCGTCCACCGTGCCCGGGGCTTCGTCGACAAAGCGGCGGCCGGCCTTGTTGACCAGGACGCCGTAGGGAAAGATGAACAGCGCCGGCTCGGAGATGCCCGAGCGCGGATCGACCGGCTCGGCGTGGTAGCTGCCGAACTCGCCGCAGGTGGCCGCGCCCACCTCCAGGCCCATGCGGATGCCGTCGCCGCGGTTGTAGTAGCCGCCGCGGCAAATGGGGCGCAGGTAGACCGAGCGCGGGCCGATATAGCGCGTCTGCATCTCGGCGCTGCCTTCGAAGCCGCCGCAGGCCAGCACCACCTTGCCCAGCAACTTGCGCGGCGTCTGGCCGCGGGCCTTGACTGTCACGCCGCACACCGCGCCGTCGTCGGCGCGCACCAAAGTCCGCGCGGCGGTCTCGTAATGAAAAGTCACGTTCAAGGCCTCGGCCCGCGCGGCCAGGGCTTCGACCAGCGCCTCGCCGCCGCCCACGGGCAAAAGACGCGGTTGGCTCTTGGTGAGGAACTGCGTCGGCAGGAAATCGAAGCGCACGCCGTGCCCCTTCATCCAGGCGATGGTGGCGCCCGCATTGGCCGCCAGAGCCTCGATCACGTCGGGGTCGGCGATGCTCAAGGTGTTGATCAGCGCCGAGCGGCTTTGCGGCGGCTGGCCCGACTCTTCGATGAGGGCGGGGCTGATGGCGCCCGAGCCGTTTTCGGCCAGGTGCGACTCGAAATCGTCGGTGACTTCGGTTTCGCTCTTCATGCGAAGGTAGGCCTCGGTATAGCGGCTCTGGCCGCCACGCTCCTCGCGCGGCGCACGCTCGAGCACCGCCACGCGGGCGCCGGCCTCGGCGGCCGAGACGGCGGCGGACAGGCCCGCCACGCCACAGCCCACCACCACGACGTCGTACGTCTGATCTGTATGTTGAGTCATTCGAGATCCTGCTTGGGTTCGCGATTATTCCACAATAGGAACGACATTCCTATAATGGTTCCATTATCGCATCACAGAAAATCATCCCGTTCAGGGTTTCCCCACAGCCTCGAAAGAACCGGTCACGATGAACGCGCCCCTTCGCCCCGCCTACGCCTACACCGACCGCGGTGTCATCCACTACGTCGAGGCCGGCAGCGGTGAGCCTTTGTTGCTGATGCACGCCACGCCCGGCACCTGGCGCGCCATGGCCCGGCTGCTCCCACTGCTGGCGCCGCACTTTCGCGTGATCGCGCTGGACACGCCGGGCTATGGCAACTCGGACCCCGTGCCCGGCACGCCCACCATCGAGGCGGTGGCCCACAGCGTGGTCGCCCTGCTCGACGCATTGGCCTTGCCCAAGGCGCACCTGCTGGGCCTGCACACCGGCAACAAGATCGCCGCGGCGATGGCCGCCCGATGGCCCGACCGCGTTGGCCGCGTGGTGCTGGCCGGGCATACGCACAGCCTGCTGGTGGACAAGGCCGAACGCGACGCCGCCATCCACCATCTGATCGGCCATTACTTCCCCCGCTTCGGCGCCAGTGCCGACGGCTCTCACCTCGTGCGTCAGTGGTTGATGGCGCATGCCGACGTGCAAAAGCTCTGGTGGCCGCCGCAGCTGCTGGCCGGCGCCGAGGGCGCGACGAACGCGGCGCTGGCCGACGATGTCGAGATCGCCGAGGCGATGGTGATCGATCACCTCTTGGGGTGGCGCGCCATTGTGCCCACCTACACCTCGATCTTCGACTTCGACCTGGCGGCGGCGCTGCGCGGCATGAAAGCGCCGACCCAGGTGCTGGAGCTGCGGCCGGCCGATGAAGCGGACATGCCCGCACAGGCGTCCACCATCTGCAAGATGATCCCGGGGGCGCAGCAGGTGTTGCTGGAGGGCTGCGATGCCAGCGTATTCCGGCGGCAGCCGGACCTTGTGGCGCGGGCAGTGCTGCCGTTTCTACGGGGGCGCTAACGCAACACCCGCGTGAAACCTCACGCGTACAGAAAGCGTCGGGCAGGTGGCGCGGGTCCGGCGGCGCCTCTGCGGGGCTGAGGCGCGCAGGGCGATGCGGGCGAAAAGCGAGGCGTGTTTGAGCCGCGCAGCGGCGAGTTGCCGAGCGGGCCCGCAGCGACCGAGCACCTCAGGGAGCCCGAAGGGCCCCCGCAGTGAAGCCGACGGGCCCGTGCCGCATGCCCGGCGCGCCGCCGCTTCAACGCCAAGAGTGCTGCGGGTGCTTATGCAATCGCGACCTCAACGGCTCAATCGCACCACATCCCGCCGTTGACGTCGATCACCTCACCGGTGACAAAGCCCGCCTCGTCCGAAGCCAGGAAGGCGACAACAGCGGCCACATCCTCCGGCCGGCCCATGCGGCCCACCGGTATGAGCGAGCGGATGGTCGGCGGCAGGTCGGTGGTCATCTTGGAGGACACCGGCCCCGGCGCCACCGCGTTCACGGTGATGCCGCTGCTGGCCAGCTCCTTGGCCAGGTAGGCCGTCATGGTGTGCACACCGGCCTTGGACACACCGTAGGCGATGTTGCCCGAGGCGCGCTGCTCCGAAGCGTCGATCCACGGCCGGGTGTTGCCGCCGTTCTTGCCCAGCACCGAGCCGAGGTTGACGATGCGTCCGCGCCCCTGCGCCTTCATGGCCGGCACCACCGCCTGGCAGCAGCGGAAGGTGCCGCTGAGGTTGATGTCCAGCACACGGGCCCATTCGGCCTCGGGCAGTTCCTGCGCCGAGCCGAACGAGGTGATGCCCGCCACGTTCACCAGCAGGTCGATCCGGCCAAAGGCGGCCAGTGTCTGGTCGACCGCCGCGCGCACCTGCTCGGTCGAGCGCACGTCCAGCGTCAGCCGCAGCCCCTCGGGCAGTGCCGAGGCTTGCCCGGCGGGCCACAGGTCGGCCAGCGCCAGCGCGTAGCCATCTAGCGCGAGCCGGTGCGCCGTGGCGCCGCCGATCGCACCGGCGGCGCCGGTGATCAGGGCGACGCGCCGGCCCTGCACCAAACCCTTGTCCACCGTGTCCGTCATCCCACTCACTCGACCCGGATGTTGGCGCCGCGGATCACCTTGCCCCAGCGGTCGTACTCGGAGCTCACGAAGGCCTTGAACTGGTCGGCGGTCTGCACCGGGGCCGGATCGACGTTCATCTTGATCAGCTGCTCGCGCACCTGCGGGTTGTTCATCACGGCGGCAATGGCCGTGTTCAGGCGCTGCACCACGGCGGGCGGCGTGCCGGCCGGGGCCATGAAGCCCACCCACGTGCCGGCATCCACAGGCACGCCCTGCTCGCCGAAGGTCTTGAGGTCCGGCGCGGTCGCGAAGCGCTTGGCCGAGGCCAGGCCCAGGATCTTGACCCTGCCGCCTGCGGCCTGCGGGCCGGCCACCGACATCGGCACGATCATCGAGTCCACCTGGCCGCCCGCCACCGCGGCAATGGCCGGGGCAGCCCCGGTGTAGGGCACGTGCAGCACATCGAACTGGCCCTGCGCCCGGAACATCTCCATCGCGATGTGGGCCGAGCCGCCCACGCCCCAGGAGGCGAAGGTCACCTTGCCCGGGCGCTTCTTGGCCTCGGCGGTGAACTCCGAAACGCTGTTGGCCGGGAAGGCCGAGTTCACGATCAGCGCGTAGGGGAAGTAACCCACCAGGCCGACGGCGGTGAAGTCGGTGCGCGGGTCATAGCCCAGCTTGGAATACACGTGCGGGTTCATCGCGTGCGTGTCGGCGGTCACCCACACGAGCGTATAGCCATCTGCCGGCGCACGGGCCACCGACAGGCTGCCGATGCCGCCGTTGGCACCAGGGCGGTTGTCGATCACCACCGACTGCTTGAGCTGCTCGCCCAGCGGACCGGCCACCGCACGGGCCACCACGTCGCTGCCCCCGCCGGCCGGCCACGGCACCACCACCCGGATCGGCTTGTCCGGATACTCGGCATGGGCGGCGCCCACGCCCCCGAAGGTGGCCAGGGCGGCGGTGATCAAGGCCGCGGCAATGCTTGCTCGTCTCGTGCGCATAGGTTTGTTTTTCCTCGAAATGGTGTGATGGCCCGCGGTGGCGGCGGCCCGAGAGCCACCGCCCGACGCTGCCCGCATGGTGCGGGGCCGGCCCGGCAATGGCAATCAGGAAACCCGGAAGATGGTCTTCGGCTAAAGCGAAGCGTCGGCCCGTGCGCCGTCGTCGAACTCGCGGGCGCTGGCCACCAGGCGCTGCACCAGCTCGCGCGCCAGCCCCGGCAGAGCCTGCAGGTCACGCACGCAGATCTTCAGGGGCTGGATCGCCCAGTCGTCCACCAGGTGCAGCGCCCGGATGCCGGTGGAATGCGCATGCCGGCGCGCGGCCGATTCGGCCAGCAGGCCGATGCCGACGCCCGAGGCGATCATCCGGCACATGGCGTCGTAGCTGCCCACGTGGATACGAAGCCGCAGCTCCCAGCCACGCTCGAGGGCAATGCGGGTGATGAACGAATGCATCGCGCTGCTCGCGCCCAGGCCCACGAAGTCGAACGTGATGGCCTCGCTGAACGACACACTGCGGCGCTTTGCCAGCGCATGCCCCTTGGGCACCGCCAGCATCAGGCGGTCGCGGAAATACGGCAGGGTCTCCAGGCCGCTGGTGCCGACATGGCCAGCGACGATGCCGATGTCAGTCTTGCCCTCATGGACGGCACGCACGATCTCGGCGCTGGGATACTCGCGCAAATCGATATCCACCGGCGGATGTTCGGCCAGGAATTCACCCAGGGTGCGCGGCAGGAATTCCGCCACCGCCGTGGTGTTGGCGAAGATGCGCACATGGCCTTTGACGCCCCTGGAGAACTGCTGCAGGTCGGCGCCCAGGTGCCGCACCTGGGACAGGATCTGCCGCGCATGCTGCAGCAGGGCATCGCCCGCCGGCGTGGGCGAGACGCCGCGCTTGGTGCGATAGAGCAATTGCACGCCGACGGCCACCTCGAGGTTCTTGATGCGGGTGCTGGCGGCCGCCAGCGACAGCGCGGACGATGCCGCCCCGCGGGTCAGGCTGGTGGATTCGGCCACATTCACGAACAGGCGCAGATCGACAAAGTCGAAATGCACCGGTGCACTGATCGGCGCCAGCTTCGAGGGCATGGCCGAGGATAGCACCCGCCCCCGCCAGAAAGACCCGCCGGCAAGACCGGCTCGCGTCTGCCCGGATTGCCCGTCGGCGCGCTCCGCCCTATACTGGCCGAAGTTTCGTTCACAAGAAAACTTTTGCGAAATCAGGAAATTATGTCGTCCGCTCCTCTCGCCGGCATTCGTGTTCTCAGCATGGCCGAGCAACTGCCCGGCCCCTATGCCACCCTCCTGCTGGCCGACCTCGGCGCCGACGTGATCCTGGTCGAGCGGCCCGGCACCGGCGACCCCTCGCGCCGCTTCGAGGGCCTGTTTTCCTCCTTGAACCGCAACAAGCGTTCGGTGGTTCTCAACCTCAAGGATCCCGCCGACAAGCAGCGCCTGCTGGAGCTGGTGGACACCGCCGATGTGTTCATGGAGGGCTTTCGCCCCGGCGTGATGAAGCGCCTGGGGCTCGATGCCGACACCTTGCGTCAGCGCAAGCCCTCGCTGGTGTATGCATCCATTTCCTCCTTCGGCCAGAGCGGGCCGCTGGCCGCCGTGGTCGGCCACGACCTGAGCATCCAGGGCGCCGTCGGGATGATCAAGATTCCGGTGGGCCAGGAGTCGCGCTCGGCCATACCGGTGCTTCCGCTGGCCGACATCTCGTCGGGCATGTTCGCCGCGTTCGGCGTCGTCGCGGCCTTGCTGGGGCGTGAGCGTGGCGCCAGCGGCAGCACGGTCGATGTGTCCATGCTCGATTCGCTGGTCAGCTGGATGACCCCGTTCCTGGTGCCTGCTGTCAACGGCCTTCCGATTCGCGACCTGCCGCCCCTGGAGCCCGCGTACGGCGTGTTTCGCACCCAGGACGATCGGCAGCTGACACTCAGCGTGGCCGGTGAAGACCCGATGTGGCAGGCGCTGTGCGATCTGCTGGGCCTGCCCCAGTATCGCCAGTTGAATGAGAAGGAGCGCGAAGCCCGTGCCCTGGAGATCGACCCGCACCTGCGCCGGCTGATCGCGGCCTGGCCGTGCGACGCGCTTTCGGCCGAACTGGAAGCCAAGGGCATCGCCTTCGGCCCGGTGATCCACGACAACGAGGTGCTGAGCTCGCCTCAGGTCGCGCACCGGGGCATCGCCGCCCACGGCGTCGGCCCCCGGCGGCAGACCTTCGTGCGGCAACCGGTGATGTTCGACGGCGCCAACTTCGACATTTCACGCCCGCCCCCGGCCCTGGGCGAGCACACCGACGAGGTGTTTGCGTCCCTGCGGCCCAAGAGCGCCCGTTAACCACCCAGCTTCAACGCAACCCCCATGGTCCACGTTTTCGCCCTTTACAAGGCCCACCCCGGCATGCGCGCCAAGGTGTTCGAGATCCTTCGCGCCAACACACCGGCCGTCAAGGCCGAGCCCGGCTGCATCGAATACTTCGCCAGCGTCGACGCGAAGGACGCGCCTGGCCTGCAAACCCCGATGGGGGAAGACGGGTTCATCGTGTACGAATGCTGGGCCGACATGGCTGCCTTCAATGCCCATGCCAATGCGCCGCACGTCATCACCTACCGCGACAACACCCGTGCGCTGATCGCCATGCGGACGGTGCACGTGATGTCCCGGAATGACCTGACCTGACCAGACACCCACCCCACCCGTCGCGGGTAAGCAGACAATCGAGGAGACAGCCATGGGCATCACGTTCGGCGGCATCGAAGGCCGGCAATTCGTCATCACCGGAGGGGCCGGCGGCATCGGGCGCGCCTGTGCGCGCCAGCTGCTCGACGCCGGCGGCCATGTCTTGCTGATGGATGTCGACGCCAAACGCCTGGACGACGCCGTCGCCAGCCTGGGCGGCGGCGCCCAGCTGAAGTCACATGTGTCCAAGCTGGCCACACCCGCCGAGGCGGCGGCCTGCCTGGACGCGGCCGGCAAGCCCATCTACGGGCTGATCCACATGGCCGGCATTTACGAGCCCGACCCGCTCGACCCCAATGACCACAGCGTCTACGACCGCGCCATGTCGTCGAACCTGCACAACGCCTACGACCTGGCCGTGGCCTACCAATCGCGGCGCGACACCAGCGCCGTTGGCCGCCTGGTGTTCTGCAGCTCGGGCGCCTTTCGCCGCGGCTCGCCCGGGCAGGTGGCGTACTCGGCCGCCAAGGCTGGCGTGGTGGGGCTCACGCGGGCCCTGTCGCGGCAGTTCGCGCCGCATACGCTGGTCAACGCGGTGGCACCCAATGCCATCCGCACGCCCATGACCGTCAATGCGTTCAAGGACCGCGGCGACGCCATCATGTCCACCATCCCGCTCGGCCGCTTTGGCGAATCCGAGGAGATCGCCAGCGTGGTCTCGTTCCTGTGCAGCGACGGCGCGAGCTACATCACCGGCCAGACCATCAACATCGACGGCGGCGCCGCGAACTCTTGACGCCAGCGGGCCAGAACAAGAAGGATTCAACGTGACCTGGAAGATCGGTATGCCCAACCTGGGCCACACCATGGAGGAGGGCACCGTCGCCGAGTGGCTGCGCAAGGTCGGCGACCCCGTCAAGAAGGGCGAGCCGATCGCGGTCGTCGAATCGGACAAGGCCACCTTCGAGGTCGAATGCCCGGCCGACGGCGTGCTGCTGGCCATCCATGCCGCCGCCGGGACAGTGGTGCTGGTGGGCAGGGTCATCGGCGAGGTCGGCGCACCCGGCGAGGCCGTGCAGTCCGCCGCGGCGGCCCCGGCGCAGCCCGCGGCGCAAGCACCCGCCGCCGCGCCGACAGCACCCGCCGCCCCCGCGCGCCGCGGCCGCGTGGCGATCTCGCCGGCCGCCCGCGCCCTGGCCGAGGAACTGGGCGTCGACCCGCAGGACATCACCCCCACCGGCGACGACGGCATGGTGACGCGTGACGACGTCCGTGAGCACGCCAAGGCCGTGGCTGCGCGCAGCAAGCCGTCCGACACTGCGTCCGCGCCCAAGATGAAAGTGCGCATCAAGCCCCTGTCCTCGATGCGCCGGGCCATTGCGCAGGCCACCCAGCGCTCCTGGCAGACCGTGCCGCATGTGCCGCTGCATTCGCGGGCCGACGTCGATGCTTTGCTGCAACGCGGCCTGAACCTCACGGCCGCCGTCGCCCGGGCCACCGCCCTGGCCCTGACCGCCCACCCGTCCTTCAACGGCCGGCTGATCGAACAGGGCTTTGAGCAGGCCGGCAGCGTCAACCTGGCGGTGGCTGTGTCCACCGGCGACGGCATGGTTACCGCGGTCGTGCCGCAGGCCGAAACCCTGTCGGTGGCGCAGCTGCAAGCGCACATCAAGGAGCTGGCCGACAGCGCCCGGGCAGGGCGGCTCGACGGCCAGCGCATGCTGGGCGGCACCTTCACCCTCAGCTCGCTGGGCCGCTGGGGCGTCGACGCCTTCGTGCCCATCATCGCCGAGCCGCAGGTCGCCATCCTGGGCGTGGGCCGAGTCAACCGCGTGGCCCGCGAGGCCCAGGGCGGCGGTGTGCGCTTTGCCAGCGAGCTGGGTCTGACACTGGTGTTCGACCACCGCGCCAACGACGGCGTGCAGGCGGCGCAGTTGCTTGCCAGCCTGGTCGATCTTCTCGAACATCCCGAACGTCTGGAGGTTTCCCAATGAGTGAACAGAGTCTGCCGCCGGCCAAGCTGGTGGCGTTCTGGCGTGACATGCACCGCATCCGCGCCTTCGAGCGCGCCGCGATCTATCAATCGTCGCTGGGCAAGATCTACGGCGCCCTGCACAGCTACGAGGGCGAGGAGTCCTGCGCGGTGGGCGTGTGCGCCGCACTGGAGCGGGGCGACTACGTGGCCTCGACGCACCGCGGCCACGGCCATTGCCTGGCGGTCGGCGCCCGCATGGACCGCATGATGGCCGAGCTGTTCGGCCGTATCGACGGCTACTGCAAGGGCAAGGGCGGCTCGCTGCACATCACCGACCTGAGCGCCGGCATGCTCGGCGCCAACGGCATCGTCGGTGCGGGCTACGCGATCGCGGCCGGCGCGGCGCTCAACGCGAAGGTCAGCAAGAATGGCCGGGTGGCGGTGGTGTTCTTCGGCGACGGCGCCGTGACGCGCGGCACCTTCCACGAAGTCATGAACATGGCCGCGCTGTGGAAGCTGCCCCTGCTGCTGGTGTGCGAGAACAACGGGCTGGCCCAGTACGTGCACACCACCGAGACCATGGTGTTCGACCGGGTCGCGTCGCTGGCCGCCGCCTACAAGATGCCCGGCATCCACATCGACGGCAACGACATCGAGGCGGTCTACCACGAGGCCACCCAAGCCGTGGCCCGGGCCCGCGGCGGCGAGGGGCCCACCCTGCTCGAGTTGCGCACCCAGCGCTTTCACGGCCATTCCTCGGGCGACCCGCAGGTCTACCGCACCAAGGCCGACGTCGAGGTCTTGCGCGCCAAGGCCGATCCCATCGCCCTGCTTGAAGCCAAACTGCTGGCGGCCGGCCACCTGGACCAGCGCGACCAGATCCTGGCACAGGTGGAGGCCGAGGCGGCCGAGGCCGTGCGCTTTGCCGATGCCAGCCCGTATCCGGGCGACGAAGAACTCACCACGGACGTCTACGCATGACCACCCACCAGGTTAGAGACATCACCTACCGCGAAGCCGTGCGCGAGGCGCTCACCGAAGAGATGGCGCTCCAGCAGGGCATGATCATCATCGGCGAAGACCTGCTGCCCGGGGGCGGCTCCTTCGGCGTGCACATGGGCATGGGCGAGCGCTTTGGCGACCGCATGTTCGAGTCGCCCATCTCGGAGTCGGCCATCGTCGGCGTCGCGCTCGGCGCGGCCATGACCGGCGGGCCGGTGGCCGCCGAGATCATGTACTCGGACTTCCTGTGCGTGTGCATGGACGAGATCGTCAACCAGGCGGCCAAGATCCGCTACATGACCGGCGGCCAGGCCCGCGTGCCGCTGGTGGTGCGCTCGCCCATCGGCATGACCCGCGGCGTCGCCGCGCAGCACTCGCAGTCGCTCGAGGCCTGGTTCGCCCACATTCCCGGCCTGCGCGTGGCCATGCCCACCACGGCGGCCGATGCCAAGGGCATGCTCAAGTCGGCGCTGCGGGGGCAAGACCCGGTGATCTTCCTGGAGACCAAGCTGCTGTATGGCGTCAAGGGACCGGTGTCCACCGACCCCGAGCTGCTGGTGCCGCTGGGCGTGGGGCGCATCGCGCGCGAAGGCTCGGACCTCACCCTCATCGCCACCGGCCTCATGGTGTCGCGCGCGCTCGAAGCCGCCGACACACTGCAGGCCGCGGGCATCTCGGCCGAGGTGATCGACCCGCGCACCGTCTCGCCGCTCGACTGGGACATCATGTTCGCATCGGTCGAAAAGACCGGCCGAGTGCTGGTGGTCAACGAGGCCACGCTCACCTGCTCGGTGGCCTCGGAGATCGCCGCCACCATCGGCGAGAAGCGCTTCAACTCGCTCGACGGGCCGGTGCGGCGCCTGGGCGCGCCCTTCGTGCCCAAGCCTTCCACGCCCGGCCTGGAAAAGCTGGCGTATCCGTCGGTGGAGCAGATCGCCCAGCTGGCCACCGAGATGATGCCGCGCAAGCGCGCGGCCTGAGGAGGACCCCGCCGTGAACTGCTATGTGCTTGGCCTGGCCACCTACCCGGCCACCCTCCAGGCCGGGGCCCACCGTCTCGAAGAGATGGTCTACCACACGGCACATGCGGCGCTTGACAACGCCGGCATCACCCGCCGCGAGCTCGACCACGTCACGCTGGGCGCCTGCGACGAACTCGACGGCCGCTCGATCTCCAGCATGCTGATGGCGATGCCCGCCGGCGCCTACCTGGTCGACGAGATCAAGGTGACCGACTCCGCCGCCACCGCCCTGTGCCTGGAGGCGGCGCGCCTATCGTCCGAAGAGTTCGACATCGGCATGGTGGCCAGCTGGTGCAAGAGCTCCAAGACCGATGTCGAGTCGGTCATGCGACTGCGCGGCGACCCGTTCTACACCCGGCCTTTCGGCATCAACCTGACGCTGTCCGACGCGCTGCTGGCGCAGGCCGTGGCGCAGGAGTTCGGCGTGAGCGCCGAGCAGGCCGACCGGATGGCGGTGGATGCCTTCGCCCGGGCCCAGGCCAATCCGCGCGGGGTGCGCCATGCGCCCCCCGATCTTGCGGCGGTGCGCAACTCGGCTTACGAAGCCACGCCTTTGCGCGCACTGCACCGCGCGCCCCTGACCGACGGCGCGGTGTGCCTGGTGATGGCGTCCGAGCGCTGGCTGCGGCGCAACCCCGGGCACCGGCCACTGGCGCGCCTGTCCGGCGTGGGCATGGCCACCGACAGCTATCGGCTCGACCACGAGCGACTTTCAAGTTTCCGCTCGGCCCGCAAGGCCTGGGACCAGGCCTCGCGCATGGCGGGCATCGCTGGCGCCGGCAGCGTCGACGTGATGGAACTGGAGTGCCCCACGGTCTACCACGAGGCGGCTTATGTGGGGGCCCTGGGCCTGACCGAGCGCACCCGGGTGTGTCCCTCGGGTGGCGCCTTCGCGCAGAACCCGCTGTTTTGCACCGGCCTGGTGGGCGCTGCCGAGGCGGTGCTGCAGGTGGCCGGGCAGGCCGGGGCGGTACAGGTGCCGGGCGCGCGCCTGGCGGCGGCCCACTCGTGCCACGGCTACGCGCAGCAAGGCAATGTGTTCATGATTTTCGAACAGGTCGGAGGTGACCGTGCCTGAAGCCGTTGCGGTCCTTGGGACCTACCAGTCCGAGTTCAAGCTGCGCCACCCCAGCGTGACCTTCGTCGAGCAGGCCCAGGAGGCGGCGGCCGGGTGCATGGCAAGCGCCGGCATGACGCCCGACGACATCGACGCCATCGTGTTCTCGCTGGCGCCCACCGCCTTCATGGGCGTGCCCGATGCCGATCGCTGGGCCATCGACCACATCTTCGGGGCCGGCAAGCCCATGATGCGGGTGCATACCGGCGGGGCCACCGGCGGCTCGGTGGTGCAGGCGGCGCATTCGCTGGTGCGCTCGGGCATGTACCGCACGGTGCTGATCGTCGGCGCCGAACGCATCTCCGAGACGCCCGACGCGCAGAAGGTCCTCAACCAGATCTTCGACCCCTTCTACGAGAAGGACATGCCGCTGCAGACCATCACCTCGGTGGCGCTGATGGCCAACACCTACATGCGGCGCCACGGCATCAAGCAGGAAGACATCGCCCGGCTGATCGTGCGCCAGCGCCGCAACGCGATGCTCAATCCGCATGCCCACCTCAAGGGCCACATCACGGTCGAAGACGTCATGGCCTCGCCCATGATCGCCTACCCCTTCAAACTGTTTGATGTCTGCCCCCGTTCGTCGGGCGGCGCGGCGATGATTCTGGGCAACATGGATGCGGTGCGCGAGTATCAGACCCGGCCCGCGTTCATCACCGGCGTAGGCGCGGTGTCCGACTCCAATTGGATCGGCGACCGCATCGTGCCGTCGGCCGAATACGACTTCATCGACTGGAAGCTGATGCGCGTGGCCGGCGGCGCCGCCTTCCGCCGCGCCGGCATCACCGACCCCATCCACCAGGTGCAGGTCGCCGAGGTGTATGACGCGTTCAGCATCCAGGGCATGACACAGATGGAACAGCTGGGTTTTTGCGCCGCGGGCACGGGCTTTGTGCTCGAGCGCGAAGGCGCCTGGGAGATCGAGGGCGGCCAGGTGGCGGTCTGCCCGTCGGGCGGCACGCTGTGCACCAACCCGATCGCAGTCGCCGGCCTGGTGCGCGCCATCGAGGCCGCCAACCAGGTCATGGGCACCGCTGGCGGCCACCAGGTAAGCGGCGTGCAAAACGCGATCGCCACCGCGGTGGGCGGCATTGCCCAGTTCCTTACCTGCAGCGTCTTCAGCACCGAACCTCACGAAGCTCTCGAGGGTCATTGACATGTCCACTTCCAAGAACCAGCCAACCGGTCCCGTCCTCACCGAAGAAGTCACGCTGCGCTACGACTATGCCCTGGGTGAAGTCGCCGGCGCCTTCATGGACGGCCTCAAGCAGCGCAAGATCATGGCCACCCGGTGCTCCAAGTCCGGCATGGTCTACCTGCCACCGCGCGCTTTCTGCGAGCGCAGCTTTGAAAAATGCGACGGCTGGGTCGAGGCCGGCACCGAGGGCGTGATCGAAGCGTCGACCATCGTGGTGCGCGGCTTCGAGGGCTCGCGTCCGCCGCCGATCGCGGTGGCCTTTGTGCGGCTCGACGGCGTGCACTCGGCGATTGCCAACTACATCGAGGGCGTGGACCTGTCCGATACCGAGCAAGCCATGGAACGCATCCGCCCCGGCGCACGCGTACGGGTGGAGTTCGTCGCGCAGCCGCAGGGCCGCGTGACCGACTTCTACTTCGTGCTGGCTTCCTAGGCGCATTGCCCATGCCGAACGCCGGCGCTGCCGCCACAGACCTGACCGGGCAGGTCGCCTGGGTCACGGGCGGCACCGCCGGGGTCGGACTGGCGATTGCCCGCGCCCTGCTCTCGGCGGGTGCACAGGTGGTGGTTTCAGGACGCGATGGGGCGCGCGGCCAGCTGGCGCTGGAGCGTCTGGCGCATCCCGGCGCATCGCTGGTCGTGGGCGACGCGGCTGACGCGCAGCAGGCCCGCGCGATGGCGCAGCAGGTCATCGCGCTGCATGGCCGCCTGGACATCGTGGTGGCCAGCGGCGGCGCCGTCGACGAAAAGCCCGGGCTGTTCCACGAAGTGTCCGACGCGCATTTCACCGAGGTATACCGCCACCAGTTTCTCAACCGCGTGTTCCCGGTTCGCGCCGCCCTGCCCCACCTGCGCGAGCGCGGCGGCTGCGTGCTGTTGATCGGCACCGATGCCGGCCGCCACGCGACCGTGGGCGAGACGCTGCATGGCAGCCTGGGGGCGGCCACCATCATGCTGACCAAGACGCTGGCGCGTGAGTTTTCGCGCTGGGACATCCGCGTCAACAGCCTGGCGCTGACCCTCACCGCGGGGACCGAGGCCTTTGACAAGGTGATGGGCCGCGGCGACTGGCTAACCGCGCTCTATGAAAAAGCGGTCCGCCGCTTTCCACGCGGGCGCCCACCCTTGGCCGACGAAGTGGCACAGGCGGCGCTTTTTCTGGTGTCGGCCCAGTCGTCGCAGGTGACGGGGCAGACGATCAGCGTCAATGGGGGCTTGTCGTTTGGGGGCTGGTGAGGGGCAGGGCTGCTGGTGGCCTCGACTGACCAGCACTGGATCCCCGCCTTCGCGGGGATGACGAAAATCTATTGCGGACACCAGTGCGCCTTCGCGGGGATGACAAAACTATTGTCGTCCCCGCGAAGGCGGGGACCCAGGCGCCAGCGTCAAGTCGTGTACTTGACGAAGCTGCGCCCCGCGCGCCGCTCGTCGGTCCAGCGGCGGGTCTTGAACTCGAAGCGCGGCACGGTCAGGTAGGGCACTTCCTCGATCGCCAGGCGCACGTTGAGCTTGGCCTGGATCTCGTCGGCCAGCGCCGCCAGGTGGCGCCGTCGTGTCTCGGTGTCCCAGTCGCACGTGGGGCGAAACTCCAGCGACAGCGTGGCCGTTTCGCGGCCCTGCGGATCCATGAAGACCAGGCCGGCGTATTCCTCCACCGCCTCGCTGGCAAAGACCAGTTTGTCCACCGCGTCGGGCCACAGGTTCTGGCCGCGGATCTTCATCATGTCGTCGTAGCGGGCGACGGTGCCGGCCTCGATGCTGAGCATGGGCCGGCCACAGCGGCACGCGCTGGCCATGCGCCGCACCCGGTCGCCGGAGCGGAAGCGAAAGATCGGGAAGGCCTCACGGAACAGGCTGGTCGCCACCATCTCGCCCTCCTCGCCGGGTTCGACCGGCTCGTTGGTGCCGGGCCGCAGGATCTCGCAGAGCACGCGGTGTTCCATGGCGTGCAGGTGCCCCCGCTGGCCCTGGTCGAGGACGCCGGTTTCACATGAGACGCACTGGTTCAGCCCGCCTTGCATCAGGCCGTACCACTCGGAGATGTTGCAACCCCAGAAGTCCATCGACCGCTGCGCCCAGTCGATCGTGTAGCTCTCGCCGGCGATGAAGATGCACTTGAGCTGGGGCATCACCTTGCGCGGGTCGAGGCCGCGCTCCTCGAAGATGGCCTGCATGCGGGTGAGGTAGGCCGGCGAAATGATGAAGGCATGCGGCTTGTACAGCAGCAGGTAGTCGGCCTTCTTCTCCGTCGAGTAGGGGCCCATCTGGTGAAAGCGCGAGGCCATCCGGTCGGCCATCGGAAAACTCGACAGGCCGCCAGTCTGCATGCCCACGGCGAAGGTGTAGCAGACCGCGTCGCCCAGTTGCAGGCCGGCCCAGTGCGCGTGGTACATCCAGGTCGAGCCCATGGCCTCCACATCCAGCTTGGTCAGCGGATGCGATTCCTGGCCCAGACCCGTCGTGCCGGAAGTCATGTGGACGGACACGACCTGCGAGCCGGGGCTGGCGACGCGGTCGACCATCATCTGGTCTTGCCCCACCAGCAGATCCTGCTTGGACTGGAACGGGATGATCTCGCGGAACTGCGCCATCGACGACAGCGTGGCCGCCTCCTTGGGCCACAACCGGCGGTAGAAGGGAATGCGCTCGTAGGCACGGCGCACCTGGGCGATCAGGCGCCGCTCTTGAAGGGCCAGCAGTTCCGGGCGTGTGAGGTTTTCGATCTGCGGGTTGACGATGCGCAAGGGGGTGTTCAAGGGCGGGCGGGCCATGGCGTTCCTCCTGGAGTTCGTTGCGCGGCGCGTCAGCTGGGATCGCGCCGCTGCGTAGGGAGCAGGGAAAAGACTTCCGCCCGGTCGGGGTCGATCTCATACAGCAGGTCAGCCAGGATCACCGCGATGCGCTCGCCAGTGACCCGCACCATCACATGGTCGTCCTGCGCCAGCACCTTGGCCTCATCGAGCAGGCGGTGGAGGCGTTCAATGTGGGGGTGGGGTGACATGTCGTGGTCTCCGTTGGCCGGGCTGCCATGTTAATTGGCTGGATATTTGACGAACCAAGCTTAGCAAAGTTATCATAGATAGAGAACATATTTCGAGATTCCGAAACTGCTGGGCCAGCGATCAGGCATGGCGACGGCAGAGAGCACGGGTAGTGCTTTCCCCGGGGTCTGAAATTCGATTCGGGCCGCATGATGCTCATGCGCCGCGTCGTCGCGGTGTTCGATCGTGATCGAGCGTTCAGTCTATTTACGTCCCAGGAGCATTGCTATGAAGCGTCGTTCAATCATCAAGATGGCACCCGGCCTTGCGCTGCTGGGTGCGCCCTCGGTCTGGTCGCAGGCCAGTGGGGAGATCGTCATCGGCCTGCACGGCCCCATGACCGGCCCGGCCAGCTGGGTCGGCCTGGGCGCGCGCGATGGCACGCTGCTGGCCATCGAGGAGATCAATGCGGCTGGCGGCGTCCATGGCCGCAAGATCCGCCTGATCTCGTACGACGACGGCGGAAAGCCTTCGGAGTCCGAAGCCGTCACCAAGAAGATGATCGAGGGTGACCAGGTCTTCGCGATCCTCGGCGGCGGCGTCAGCTCCACCGCCATCCCGGCCGCGGAAACGGCGCACAAGCTGAAGGTGCCGTACATGAATGCGCCTGCGGCCAGCCCGAAGGTGCTGGACGTCAAGAGCCGCTGGGTCTTTACCGGCGCCTCGATCGACGTGCGCGACATCAGCGAGAACGAAGCCGCCTTCATCGGCGACTTCCTCAAGGCCAAGCGGGTCGCCGGCATCAACTCGGTCGACGAGTTCTCCCAGTCGCTGTCCGACACCGTGTTCAGGCTGCTCAAGGAGCGCTATGGCATCGAGCCGGTCGTTCGCCAGAAATTCAACCCGGGCGACACCGACTTCAGCTCGCAGCTGCTGGAAGTGCGCAAGTCCAACCCGGACCTGATCATGCTCAACGGCCTGTACGTCGAAGCCGGCCGCATCGTGCGCCAGGCGCGCGAGCTGGGCATTCGCGTGCCGTTCAAGGGCGACACGTCCACCATGAACCAGGGCTTCCTGACCATCGCGGGCCCCGCGGCCGAAGGCGTCTACAACGCCTTCACCAACCCCTACTTCAACGGTGACCCGAGCAAGGACATGCAGGAGTTCGAGGCACGCTACAAGAAGATGTATCCGCGCTACCCGGTCGATCGCCCCAACTACGTCGACGTCTACAACTACGGCACCATGTACGCGCTGGCCGAAGGCTTGAAGCGCATGGGCCCCAACCTGGACAGGCGCAAGCTGGTCGAGGCGCTCGACACCCTCAAGGACTTCAAGGCCACCGACTATTCGCCCAATGCCGTCAACGTGGTCCAGCGGCTGACCTATGGGACGGTGCGCGCGGGCAACCGGCGCATGACGCAGTTCAAGGTGGTGGGCGGCAAGTTCCGCCCGGTCACCGAGTTCGCCGGCGTCAACTCGAAGGCGGCCCTGCCGACCTACGCGGACCTGAGCTGGTAGCAACCCGTCCCGCCCACCCGGAACCTCTCTAGTAGAAATCATGGATCTATTGCCACAACTGATCGTCAGCGGGATTGCCGCTGGCTGCCTGTATGCCCTTGTGGCGATCGGCCTTGTCCTGATCTACAAGGCCACGGACATCGTCAACTTCGCGCAGGGTGAATCGGTCACCGTGGGGGCCTACATGGGCTGGCTCATGGTGAGCGAATTCAACATGCCGTATTTGCCGGCGATGCTCGTGGTGCTGGTGGGTTCCGCCCTGGTGGGCGTGGTGGTCGAGCGGGTGGCCTATCGCCCGCTGATCAAGTCCCCGCCGTTCACGGTGATCCTGGCGACGCTGGCCATCGGCCTGCTGATCACCAACATCATCCGTCTGATCTGGCAGGACACGCCCCGCTCGCTTCCCGGCGTGCTGAGCGCCCAACCCCTGGAGTTCGCCGGCGTGATGATCACGCCGGAGCGGCTGGGCATCATGATCACCGTGGTGATCGTGGTCGCCCTGCTGATGCTGTTTTTCCGCTTCAGCCGCCTGGGCAAGGCCATGCGGGCCACCGCCCAAAGCCAGGAGGCCGCCTCCCTCATGGGCATCAGCGTGCCCGGCATCTTTTCCAAGACCTGGGCCCTGGGCACGGCGCTGGGGGGCATCGCGGGCATGCTGATCGCCCCGCTGGTGGGTATCAACACCGAGCTCGGCGGGGTGCTGATCCCCGGCTTCGTGGCTGCCATCGTGGGCGGTTTCACGAGCATCCCGGGCGCCATCGTCGGCGGCCTGATGGTGGGCGTGCTCGAAAACCTGGGGGGCGTGTTCGTGTCCTCGAGTTTCAAGCGGGTCACGTCTTTCGTCATCCTGATCGCTGTGCTGATGATCAAACCCTCCGGGCTGTTCGGCAAGCCGATCCGCAAGATGGTCTGACCGTCCACGCCGCGCACTTTTCTCATGAACATGCTCAATACCACGGCCTCGCGCAGGGTTGCCATCGCCGCCCTGCTCGTCCTGCTCGCCGCCAGCCCGGTTGTCCTGGGCTCCTACGCGGTGCACATCATGTCCATGGTCGGGATCGCCGTGATCCTGGCCTTGGGCCTGAACCTTCTGATGGGGTATGCCGGGCAGGTGTCGCTGGCCAACGCCGCCTTCTTCGGCATTGGCGCCTACATGGTCGCCATCCTGGGCAACCGCTACGGCGTGCCTTACTGGGTGGCGGTGCCGCTGGCCGCTTTCGTCACGGCGGGTGTCGGCTTCGTCGTCGGCTTGCCTGCCCTGCGCGTCAGCAGCCACTACCTGGCGCTGGCCACCCTGGCTTTCGTCTGGACGGTTCAGGTG
>JAZKDA010000018.1:34131-61077 GCA_040387815.1 Pseudomonadota bacterium
CGGGCCGCATCGATCGCCGCGATTCCCGTCGCCGGAGCCATCCAGGTGATCCTGATCGACTGGTCTTCCATGACCGGTGGCTCCCCCGGGTTCAGCACCACGCGCGCCGGCCTGAAAATCGGATACCTCGATGACAACATGTACTTCGTGGTCATCCTGGTGGTGACCGCGGGCATGGTCTGGATCGGCCACAACCTGATCCAGTCGAAGGTCGGCCGCGCTTTCATGGCCATTCGCGACAATGAAAACGCCGCCGAGATCATGGGCATCAACCTGGCGCGCTACAAGACGCTGGCCTTCGCCATCAACGCCTTCTTCTGCGCCGTCGCCGGTGGCTTGCACACCGGCCTGGTGGGCTTCATCGACCCCTACGAGTTCGGCCTGTGGCCCTCGATCTGGCACCTGCTGTACATCGTGGTGGGCGGCCTGGGCTCGATCTTCGGCTCCATTCTCGGACCGGTCGCGCTGGTGGCCCTGCCCGAACTGCTGCGCGCATTCGCCGAATACCGCCAACTGTTCTTCGCACTGGTGCTGCTGCTGACGCTGATCTTCATGCCCCAGGGCCTTGCGGGTGCCGCGCGCAACTACTGGGCGCGCCGCTTTCCCGCGCCGGTGCCGGCTGATCTTGACAGCTTCGTCGCGGATCCCACCAAGCGGATCCACCTGACTTCGCGCCACGCGCCGGTGTCGCACGACGAGGTCCTGCTGGAAGTGAAAGACCTTTCGCTGTCCTTCGGCGGCCTCAAGGCCTTGCAAGGCGCGCACCTGCGCATGAAGGGCGGCGAGATCCGCGCTCTGATCGGCCCCAACGGCGCCGGCAAGACCACCTTCATCAACTCCCTGACGCGCGTCTACAAACCCGACAGCGGCTCCATCGTGTTTCGCGGCCAGCAGCTGCTCGACCTGAAGTCGGACCAGCTCGCCCGGCTGGGCATCGTGCGCACCTTCCAGAGCGTTCGGCTGTTCGCCAAGATGACGGTGCTGGAGAACGTCATGGTTGGCATGCATTCGCAGCTGAACCAGGGCGTGATGACCGCCGCACTGAAGCTGCCCCTGGCGCAGCGTGAGAACGCCGACGCGCGCGAGCGCGCGATGGCCTTGCTGGAGTCCATGGACATGGCCCACCTGGCGGACCGTCCCGCCGGCGCGCTGGCCTTCGGCCAACAGCGCCATCTGGAGATGGCCCGCGCCTTGGCGGCCGATCCGGCCCTGCTGCTGCTCGACGAGCCCGCCTCCGGCCTGAGCAAGGGCGAAGTGCAGCATCTGCTGGGCATCATGCGCACCATCCGCTCCCAGCTCGGCGTGGCCATCCTGGTGATCGAGCACAACATGAACTTTGTCATGGACATCGCCGACCACATCACTGTGTTGGACCACGGCGAGGTCATCGCCGCCGGTACACCCGCCGAAGTGCAGCAAGACCCCAAGGTGATCGAGGCCTACCTGGGCGCCGCACACCCGGCCGACGAGCCCGACGTAACACCTCCCGGCGGCGCGCCGCGCGCGCCTTCAACGATCGATACCTCCATGGGCAAGGCAGCCTGACATGCTCATACTTAAAGATGTCCATGCTGGCTACGGCAACATCAAGGTGCTCAAGGGCGTCAGCCTGGAAGTGCCTGACCGCAGCATCGTCACCCTGCTGGGCGCCAACGGCGCCGGCAAGACCACCACAGCGCGCACCATCACCGGCCTGACCTCGGCCACGGCCGGCACCATCGAATTCAATGGCGCCCGCATCGAAAAACTCGGCCCCGACAAGATGATCGGCCGGGGCATCGCGCTGGTGCCCCAGGGGCGCCTGCTGTTTCCGGAACTCACTGTCGACGAGAACCTGCAACTGGGCGCCTACACCCGCAGGGACTCCGCGGAAGTGCGGCTGACGTCGGAGAAGGCGTACGCGCAGTTTCCGATCCTCAAGCAAAAGTACAAGCAGGACGCCGGCACACTGAGCGGCGGCCAGCAGCAGATGCTGGCCATCGCCCGGGCCCTGATGGGCCAGCCCAAGCTTCTGATCCTCGACGAGCCGTCCCTGGGGCTGGCCCCGCGCATCGTCCAGGAGATCTTCGACACCATCGTGCGGATCCGCGAAGACGGCTGCGCCATCTTGCTGGTCGAGCAAAACGCCAACATGGCCTTGGCCATTTCCGACAGCGGCTATGTGCTGGAGTCCGGCCGAGTCAGCATCAGCGGCTCGGCCAAGCAGCTGGCCAACGACCCGCGGGTTCAGCAGGCCTATCTGGGCCACAGCGACTAAGACCCGTGGGCGTTCGCCCCCCATCCAACGACGAGCTTCTGTCGCTCGCGCGCCAGTGCGGCGTGACGGTGGCCACGAGCGAAGTCGCCTACTACCAGCGGATGCTGGCCGCCGGCTTCGAGAACCACAGCCTGCTCGACAGCCTGCCCGACGAGCTGCCGCCGCAGCGCTATCCGCGCACGGCGGGCTATGCGCCCTCGGCCGGCGAAGACCCGCACCACATCTGGTATCGCAAGACCGCCATCCAGGGCGCGCCCCAGGGGCCGTTGCGCGGCAAGCGCATTGCGCTCAAGGACAACATCCAGCTCGCCGGTGTGGCCATGATGAACGGCTCGTCCCTGCTGGAAGGCTTCGTGCCCGAGTTCGACGCCACCCTCGTCACCCGCATGCTCGACGCGGGCGCCGAGATCGCGGGCAAGGTGCATTGCGAGAACCTGTGCATGTCCGGGGGCAGCTACACCAACGCCAGCGGGCCGGTGCACAACCCGCATCGCCGTGGCTATTCGGCCGGCGGGTCGTCGTCGGGCAGCGCCGCGGTGGTCGCGGCCGGTGAGGCCGACATGGCCATCGGCGGCGACCAGGGCGGCTCGATCCGGCTGCCGGCGTCGGTGTGCGGCATCGTCGGCATGAAGCCCACCTACGGCCTGGTGCCCTACACCGGCATCATGCCCATCGAGGTGTCGATCGACCATGCCGGCCCCATGACCGCCAACGTGGCCGACAACGCCCTCTTGCTGGAGGTGATCGCCGGCGACGACGGCATCGACCCCCGGCAGCGCTCGCCCCAGGTCCACAAGTACACCGAGGCGCTCGGCCGCGACGTCGCGGGCATGCGTGTGGCCCTGCTGCGCGAGGGCTTCGAGGTTCCCGCCATGGAGGCGGTGGTCCATGAACGCGTTCGCGCCGCGGCGCAGCGGCTGCGCACGCTGGGCGTGGAGGTCACCGAGGTTTCCATGCCCTTGCACGCCATCGCCGGCCGGCTTTCCTCCCCGATCCTGGCCGAAGGCGCCTTGCGCACGCTGTTCTGGGGCGACGGCTGGGGCAGCAGCCGCAGCGACCTCTATTCCCTGGCCTTGATGGACCATTTTCGCGCCTGGCGCCACCGTGCCGACGAGCTTTCCGACGCCGGCAAGCTGATGCTGCTGTCGGCCACCCATGTCGCCAACCAGCACGGCGGGCGTTACTACGCCAAAGCCATGAACGTGATGCGCAGGGTACGGGCCGGCTATGACCAGCTGCTGCAGGCGCACGACCTGCTGCTGATGCCCACTGCCCCCATGCGGGCGACGCCCCTGCCTCAGCCCGGCGAAGACCGCGAAGCCCTCCTCAAACGGTTTGCGCCCTTGTCGGCCAACACCCGGCCCTTCAATGTCACCCACCATCCCGCGATGTCGGTGCCCTGCGGCATGGCCGACGGCCTTCCGGTGGGCATGATGCTGGTGGGCCGTCATTTTGACGAGCCGGCCCTCTACCGTCTGGCCCATGCGTTCGAGCAAGCGGTCGACTGGAAGCGGCACTAGTCCGAAAGAGCCCCCCGCACCCGCCCACGGCCCACGACTGAACTGCCAACATCGGTTCATCGTGCAAATCAACACACTTCGCGGGCTCGCCTGCGTGCTTCTCGTGTTGTTCCATGTCGTGGGCAACAACAGCGACGCGGGCCTGCGCCTGCCGGCCGATCACTGGTTGGCGCAGGTCAACGCCGCGCTAGCGTACTTGCGCATGCCGCTATTTGCCGTCATCGCCGGTTATGTCTACGCCATCCGCCCTATCGGCCCGCGCTGGCAGACATTCGCCGCAGGCAAGCTGCGGCGCCTGCTGCTGCCCCTGCTGACCTTGGGCACACTCTTCGGGCTCATGCAGATGGCCACGCCGGGTGTCAATGCGCAAGGCGAGGCCTCGCCGCTGATGATGCACATCGTGCCGGTGGGCCACTTCTGGTTTCTGGAGGCGATGCTGCTGATCTTCGCGCTGACGGTGGTCCTGGAGCGGCTGCGGCTGTTGGACACGCTGGTCTCCACCCTGCTGGTGCTGGTCATCGCCACCGGCTTGTTCGCCTTCGCGCGAGTGCCCCATTACTTTGCGTTCGACGGCGCCCTGTTTCTCCTTCCCTTCTTCATCGGCGGCCTGACGGCGCGGCGCTTCAACCTCAACGGCCGCGCCGGCGCGGCCGTTGCCGCGTTCGTATTGCTGGTGTGCTTGGCCCTGCTGATGGATGCCCCGCTGGAGCGCCCGGTGGATGCTGTCGTGCGCGTGGGCATCGGCCTGGCCGCCGCCTGGCTGCTGTTCGCGGCGCGCGTGCGCTGGGCGCCCCTGGATTGGGTGGGCAAACATTCTTACGGCATCTTCCTGATGCATGTCTTCTTTACCGCCACCGCCCGGATCATCCTGCGCAAGCTGGGCGTGGACAACCTGGCGCTGCTGGTGCCGCTGGGCGTGTTGGCCGGCGTGGGCGGCCCGGTGCTGGTGATCCACCTCCTGGACCACGCGCCCTGGCTGCGCATGGTGCTGCTCGGCGAGAAGCTCCCCGCCGACGCGACGCAGGGAAAGCCGGCGCCGATCAAGGTGTCGCACTGACGCCAGGCGTCAAGCGCGTCGCCTACTTGCGTGCTGGCGGATGAGCGTAGGGGTGGGAGCGCAGCAGTGGCACACCGAAGGCCGGTGCGTCACGCGCGACCGTATCCCACCAGGCCAGCAACTGGTCCTCCGCCTCGTAGTCGAACTCGGCCATCGAGAAGCGCCCGGCCTGGCCGTCGAGTACCGGTGGATGATCCTGCCAGTAGCGCACGGTGCGTTCAATCCACTGCGGCGGATCGACCACATCCTCGTAGCCGAGCAGTCGCTTGGCCTTTTCGTTCGAGACCAGCGCATGGCGCTGCAAGCCCTGCTCCACGTCGATCGAGGGCACCCACGAAAACTCTCCGGCCATGGGCACGGCCGACCGTCCCAGCGCACAGACCGACGCGGGAATGTCCACGAATTCGAACGAATGCCCCATGGCCGCGGCGACCAGGGTGATCCATTCGCGCTGGGTGTATTGACGCGAGTCGGCGGCATGAAACACCTCACCACCGGACACCTCGGGCTGCCCGAGCGCCAGGCCCACCAGGTGCGCCGCATTGGGCGCGGCGCAGCGGCCTGTGAGCGTCTGACCACCCGCCTGCACCGTCCAGCGCCTGCGGCCATCGAGCACACGCCGCATCACATGCCACTCCATGGGCACGACCGAGTGCGGCCCGTACACATAGGGATAGCGCACCACCGTGGCGCGAAAGTCCTTGCGCTGATGCGCCTGCAGCAACGCCAGTTCGGTCTCGACGATGCGTGGCATCAGCCCGCGCATGCCGGCAGGCCCGGAGCGCGGGTCCTGGTAAGGGTGCGACTCGGCCATGGGGACGCCGGCTTGCAGCGACACCACCGGCGTTCCGCTGATCGAAACGAAATGCCCCGTGCGGCCCTTGAGTTCATCGGCGAGCAGGCGGATGCGGCCGTACGTGGCGACAGTCACATCCCAGGAGCGGCCCGCCAGATCGCGCCGGATCTGCTGCGCGTCGTGCGGATCGCCATGGATATGCTCCAGATCGGCGATCTCGTCCACCTCGTGGTGGCCGCGGTGATAGATGGTCACTTCCATGCCAAGGCGCCGCAACTCGGCGGCGATGGCGACACCGGTGGCGGCGGTCCCCCCAATCAACAAGGCGGTTTTCATCGTCGCGCTCCCATCTTCAGGTTGAACGGGCGGGTCGGGGCCGACCTCACCATGAATCGATCATGCCGCCCTCGCGCGGGCTCATGGCGTCGGGCGGCGAGGCGTCCAGCAGGGACAGCAGTCTTGCCCTCGTGTCGGCGGGATCGATCACCGCGTCGATCTCCAAAGACGTGGCCATGTTGATGGCACCGCCGGCCTCATAGCGCTCCTGGACCAGCCGCTGGAACAGCGCCTCGCGCAGCGGCCCCTCGGGCTGTGCCTCCAGCTCGCGCTTGTAGCCCAGGCGCACATAGCCTTCCAGGCCCATGCCGCCGAACTCGCCGGTGGGCCAGGAGACGGTGAGCGATGGCGAGTGGAAGCCGCCGGCCGTCAGGGCCATGGCGCCCAGGCCATAGGCCTTGCGCAAGATCACGCTGAGGAACGGTACGCGCAGATGCGCCGCGGCGATGAACATGCGGCTGGTGTGGCGAACCTGGGCCCGCTCCTCGATGTCGGGGCCGACCATGAAGCCGGGCGTATCCACCAGACTGACCAGCGCAATACCCCAGTGGTCGCACAAGCGCATGAAGCGCGCGGCCTTGTCCGATGCGTCGGCGTCAATGGCGCCGCCCAGGTGCAAGGTGTTGCTGGCCAGCAGGCCGACCGGCCGGCCCTCGATGCGGCCCAGCGCGGTGTGGATGCTGCGGCCGAACCCAGTGCGCAGCGGCAACAGGCTACCGACGTCGACCAGGCCGGTCAGGGCGGCATGGCTGTCGTAGGCGCGCAGCCGGTTCTGTGGCACCACCTCGCGCAGCGCCAGCGCGTCGGGTGCCTGCCAATCGCGCACGCGCCCCTGGAAGAATGAAAGGTAATGACGGGCCGCGCTCACCGCTGCCGCTTCGTCGTCAACAAGGATGTCGACCACGCCGCTGCCATGGTGCATCGCGACCGGCCCGATCTGCTCGGGCGTGAACACGCCCAGACCGCCGCCTTCCACCATGGCCGGCCCGCCCATGCCGATGTTGGCGCCGCGGGTGGCGATGATCACGTCGCAGCATCCCAGCAGCGAGGCATTGCCCGCAAAGCAGCGGCCGGCGGCGATGCCCACGATGGGCACACGCCCGTTCAGCCGCGCGAAATTGGAGAAGGTGGTCATGTGCAGGCCAGCGACCACCGCCATGTCGTCATCGCCCGGCCGCCCGCCGCCGCCTTCGGCGAACAGCACCAGTGGGAGCCGATGGCGCCAGGCCACCTCCAGGATGCGATCGGCCTTCTGGTGGCCGCGCTTGCCCTGCGTGCCGGCCAGCACGGTGGGGTCGTAGGCCATGACCGCCGCGCGCGCCTTGTCGCGCGGAAACAGCGTGCCATTGACCGTGGCCACGCCGGCGATGAGACCGTCGGCCGGCGTGTGTGCGACCAGGTCTTCCAGGCTGCGCCGGCCGCGTTGGGCGGCGATCGCCATGGCGCCATATTCTTCGAACGAGCCAGGGTCGCACAGGTCGGCCACGTTTTCGCGGCCGCTGCGCAGGCCCAGCGCGTGGCGGCGCTGCATGGCCTCGGGGCGGCGGGCGTCGTCAAGGAAGGCCAGCCGCTCCTGCACCTTTTGCAGATCGGGGCGTACCGCTCCCGGCCAAGCGCACGAAGCGGGCGGGGCCTGTGGTTCGAGGCCGCTCGCCACATCGGATACCGGCGCCGCCTCCAGCGTGAACAGCACCGCGCCCTCTTCCACCATCTCGCCCGGCACGAAGGACAGATGCCCCACCCGGGCGTCGCAGGGCGCGACGACTTCGTGCTCCATCTTCATCGCTTCGAGGATGGCGACCACCTCACCCGAGCGCACCAGCCGGCCCGGCTGCGTGCACCACTGCACGAGAACCGCCTGCAGCGGCGACCGGACCATGCTTGTCATCGATACGAGGGCAACCGCATCACTGCAGCGGCTCGAACTCCAAGGTCTTGGGGTTGGCCTTCATCAGCTGCAGCGTCTGGCGCGAGAAGTGGTTGCTGGCGCTGAAGCTGATTGGCGCCATCACCGAGGTCTCGAAGTTGCGCGTGGCGTCCATCTCCTTGATCGTGCAAGCCCAGGTCAGGGCCTTGCCGCAGCGGCGCATGGCTTCCAGCAGCACCTTGGTGCCGGCGTAGCCCACGGGCGTGTAGCGGTTGACCCGCTTGAGATCGTCCGCGGACAGATGCTTGGACGCGCGGGCGTAGAACGCACGGCTCTGTGCGCTGCCTTCGGGCACCACGTAGTCGATCAGATAGAGGTTTTCGGCCGCTGCGCCCATGGCTTGCAACACGGCCGGGTAGCGGCCGATCCAGGTGGCGCCCACCGGGATCTTGGAGCCAAGACGCTCCAGTTCCTTGACCATCGCGATGTTCTCGGTGACGATGCCACCGGCCAGCAGGATCTCGGCGCCGGCGCGCGTGGCCGCGAGCATTTCAGCGGAAAAGTCCTTCTGACCGCGGCGGTAGGACGCCTTGTAGACGGTGTTGAGCTTGAGCCGGGCCTCGGCACGGTCCCAGCCCTGGCGCATCAGCGAGCCGAGTTCGTCGTCCTGGGTGACCACGGCCCATTTCTTGTTCGGAAAGCGCTTGTTCAACTCGGTCGCGAGCGCGTCCACCGTGTCCTGGTGCGAGGCACCGCCCACGTAGATGTTGGGCACCACGGGGGTGTGCAGCGAGTCGGGAAAACTCAGCACGTTCACAGCGGGAATGCCCACTTCCTTGAGCATCGGCAGCAGCGCCACGCCCGGCGCGGAGCCCGAGATGGCGGCCAGCGCGAACACCTTGTCGCTGGTAATCAGCTTGCGCGCGGCCTGCACCGCGCGGGTGACGACATAGCCGTCGTCCTCGGAGATGACGCGGACCTTGCGGCCGTTCAGGCCGCCCGTGGCGTTGACCTCGGCGACCGCCAGCTTGGTGCCCAGGCTCAGCGCCACGCTGCCCACCGAAGCCGCGCCTGTGAGCGGCGCGATCTCGCCGATCACGACTTCGGTGTCGGTCACGCCCTGTTGCTGGGCCGCGCAGGCCAGCGGAACGGCCAGGGCCGCAGCGGCCACGGCGGACAGTAGTCGTTTGAATTTCGCTTGCATGTGTCTCTCTCCTATGGGTGGATGGAAGCAGTGGAACCAGTTTGGCGCCGCGGTCATCAACATGGCCGTTGACGGATGTTGCACACTGCGGCGCCGCTTGTCTCCCGGGAAAACGAGTAGTCGGTTTGCGCAGGGCTCAAAATCGCAGCGGCCGGCTGACCCACAGCCGCTTGGCGTCGACCCACAGGCCCACCAGGCCGCGCGGGTCCATGAGCAGGAAGCCGACGATGGCCATCCCGTACAAGATGCCCTTGATCTCCAGAGTGGATGAACTGAGGGCCACGCCGGTGGCCGCACTGACCGCGCTGAGCAACTGGGTGCTGACTTCCGGCAGCGAGACGATGAAGATGGTGCCGATCACCGTGCCCAGCACCGAACCCAGACCGCCCACGATCAGGATGGCGACCGCCTCGATGCTCAGCAGAAACGGGAAACCCTCGACGTTGGCGAAGTTGATGAACAGCACCATCAGCGCCCCGGCCAGGCCGGTGAGAAACGAGCTGATCACGAACGCCAGCAGCTTGTAGAAGGTCAGGGAGATGCCCATGGACACCGCCGCCAGATCGTTGTCACGGATGGCCATGAAAGCGCGCCCCAGCCGGCTGCGCCGGATGTTCAGCACGCACAGCAGGGTGAGCGTCGCCACCCCCAGGCACAGCCAGTACAACGCGCGGTCGGATGAAAAATCGATGCCGAAGACCTTGGGCCGGCTCACCATGATGCCGCGCCCGCCACCGGTGAACTCGCCGCCGCCCAGGATCAGGGAGTCGACAATGAAGGCGAAGGCCAGGGTGGTGATGGCCAGGTACAGGCGCTTCAGACGCAGCGATGGCACGCCCACAATCAGCCCCGCCAGCGCGGGCATCACGCCTGAGAGCACGAAGGCCAGCGCCGGATGGATGCCGTAGTTGACCGTGGCGATGGCGTAGGTATAGCCGCCCAGCACCAGAAAGGCCACGTGCCCGAGCGACACCAGCCCGGTGAACCCGGTGAGCACATTCAGGCCCAGCGCACCCACCAGAGTGAACAGTACGGTGGTCACAAACCCGATCGCGTAGGTGGACACCAGCCACGGCAGCACGATCAGCGCGCCCAGCACCACTGCGTACCACAGCCGCACCGGCCGCGAGTCGGTCAGCGTCAGTTGCTGGTAGAAACTTGTCTTGAAGTAGCCGCTTTGCATCACACCCTCTCGATGTCTTTTTCGCCGAACAGGCCGAACGGACGCACCATCAGGATCACGAGGATCAAGAGGAAGCCCGCGATTTCCTTGAACAGCGGCGCGACATAGCCACCCACCAGGTTCTCGAACACGCCGATCAGGATGCCGCTGGCACCCGAGCCGATCACGGCGTCGATGCCGCCGAACACCGTGGCCGGGAAGGCCTTGAGGCCCAGCGTGAAGATGGTCGGCGACAGCTCGAAGGTGACCGCGAAGAACAGCCCCGCCAGCCCAGCCAGCACCGTGGACGTGGCCCAGGCCACCGACTGCATGCGCGCGACCGAGATTCCCACCAGGCTGGCCGTGCGTTGGTCGGCCGCCACCGCGCGCATGGCAATACCGAAGCGCGTGTAGCGGAAGAACACATGCGTGCCGGCCAGCGCCAGCAGCAGCACCACAATCACCGCGATCTGGCTGGCGCGCATGCGCAACACGCCCACCTCGATGATGTCGCTGGCATGGGCCACCTCCACCCGTTGCTGCTCGCCGCCCCAGATCATGAGCACCACGGCGGTGACGATCACCCCGATACCGACGGTGACGAGCACGCCCGAGAACACCGGCTGGCCGATCATGCGGCGCATGATGAATCGCTCGATCGCCAAGCCCAGGACGATGCTGGCCACCAGCGCGCCGCCGACCAGTGCCCAGGTGCTGGTGCCCAGCGCCGTGCTGATCGACCAGGCGATGTAGGCCACCAACATGCCGAGCTCGCCCTGGGCGAAGTTCAGCAGGCCCGTGGCACGGTAGGTCATGGCGAAGGCCATGGCCATCAGGCCGTAGATGGCGCCGATGGCGACGCCCGAATAGACCAGTTCCAAAAAGTAGCGCATGGCGGATCAGTCCTGGGCGTCGTAGATGATGGAAAGTTCGCGGGCGAACTTTCGCTCGATGGCGGAACGGCGGATCTTCTGGGTGGCCGTCAGCTCGCCGTCCTCGTGGTCGAGTTCCTTTTCGAGGATGACGAAGCGGCGCACGTTTTCGACCCGGGCAAAGCGCTTGTTGATCTCCGACACCACACCCGCCACCAGCTTGTTCACCTCGGGGTGGACGGCCAGCGACTTGTAGCTGCTGTAGGAGATATCGTTCTCGCTGGCCCAGCGGCCCACGGTGTCGAAGTCGATCTGGATCAGCCCGCCCAGGTACTTTCGGCCGTCACCGACCACGATGGCTTCTCGTACGTACGGGCTGTCGCGCAGTGCGTTCTCGATTTCCGAGGGCGCGATGTTCTTGCCGCCGCTGGTGATGATGATGGCCTTCTTGCGGTCCACGATCATCAGCTCGCCGGCCTCGTCCAGCCGGCCGATGTCGCCGGTGCGCAGCCAGCCTTCCTCATCGAGGGTGGCGGCGGTGCCCGCATCGTCGTTCAAGTAGCCCTTGAAGACACCCGGTGAGCGCAGCAGAATCTCGCCGTCCTCGGCCAGGCGCATCTGCGTGCCCTGCAGCGGGAAGCCGCAGCTGCCCACCCGGCTGGCGCCGCCGGGGCGTTGCACGAAGGCCATGCCGGTGCTCTCGGTCAGGCCGTAGCCCTGGCACACCTGCAGGCCCAGGATCTCGAAGAACATCAGCGTCTCGGGCGATACCGAGGCGCCGCCGCAGATGCGCACGCGGCTGCGATCCAACCCCATGATGCGCTGGATGTTGCGCAGCAAAAGCCAATGCCACAGGCCGTGCTCGGCATGCTCGAGCAGCGACCGCCGACCGCCCCGTGCCGCGCGGCGCTCGACGAGCTTGCGCCCGCGCCGCATGGCCAGATCGAACACCGGCCGCCACAGGTTGCCCGCCTCGCGCGTGCTGAACACAATGTTCTGCTGCAGCTTCTCCCAGATACGCGGCACGCCCAGGAAGAAGGTGGGTGCGATCTCGCGGATGTTCACCGCCACGGTGTCGATCGACTCGGCGAAGTTGACCACGCCGCCCAACACCAGGTGCAGCACCATGGAATAGGAGCGTTCGGCCACGTGGCACAGCGGCAGGTAGCACACGGCCTCGTAGCCGCCGGCCTTGAGCCCGCTCGCCTGCGCGAACTGGCAGGTGGCGAAGGTGAGGTTGCGGTGCGACAGCATCGCGCCCTTGGGCGGGCCGGTGGTGCCGGAGGTGTAGATCAGCACGTTGATGTCGTCCGCGCTGGCGGCGTCGATCTCCTGGTCGAGCCATTGCGCCGCGCCAGTGTCGGCCTCCAGCGCCTCGCGGCCCAGCTCCATCAGGCCGGCGAACGATCGAACCCGTGTGCGGTCGTAGTGGCGCATGCCCTTGCTGTCGATGCACACGATGTGCGCCAACGTCGGCAGGCCCTCGCCCTGGCGCAGCGCGTCCAGCACCTTGTCGGTCTGTTCCTGGTCGCCGCAGACCACCACTTTGGCCTGGCTGTGCCGCACGATGTACTGGAGCTCTTGCCACGGGTTGGTCGGATAGACGCCCACCACCTCCACGCCCACCATCTCGGCGCCCAGGTCGGCGAAGAACCACTCGGGCACGCCCTCGGCGGCGATGGCGATGCGGTCGCCCCGGCGCAGGCCCAGCTTGTGCAGGCCCATGGCCACCCAGCGGGCACGCTCGTCGTATTCGCGCCAGCTGATGCCCTGCCAGATGCCCAGCGACTTCTCACGCAGGGCGGTGGCGGCCGGCTCGTGGCGCGCGCGCCATCGCAGCATTTGCGGCAGGGTCATGTCCTGCGCGGTGTCGAGGTTCAAGGCCTCATGCATGAGGTGCGTCCTCCGGCATTGCGGTGGGCTGGGCCATGTCGGCCAACTCTTCGCCCAGATAGGCACGTGTGACTTCCGGGTCGTCCTTGATCTGCGC
This sequence comes from Pseudomonadota bacterium, assembly GCA_040387815.1. Classification (GTDB taxonomy): domain Bacteria; phylum Pseudomonadota; class Gammaproteobacteria; order Burkholderiales; family Burkholderiaceae_C; genus Ramlibacter. Next base: position 47,193 of record JAZKDA010000018.1, read on the forward strand.
CGGTGTGCCGGCCGCGATCAGCTGGCCGAACTCCAGCACGTAGATGCGGTCGGACAGGTCCATCACGACCTGCATGTCATGTTCGATCATCAGCACAGTGATGCCCAGCTCCTCGCGGATGTCCAGCACGAAGCGGGCAATGTCTTCCTTTTCTTCGCGGTTCATGCCCGCCACGATCTCGTCGAGCAGCAGCAGCTCGGGCTCGCTGGCCAGGGCCCGGCCCAGCTCCACCCGCTTTTGCTGCCCATAAGACAGCGACCCCACCACCTTGTCGCGCAAGCCTTCGATCTCCAGGAACTCGACGATGCGCTCGACCTTTTCGCGGGCCTTGGCCTCCTCGTGCCGGGCCCGTCCGTAGAAGAGAATCGACTGCAGCGCGTTGGTGCGGATGTGCGTGTGACGCCCCACCAGCAGGTTCTCGACCACGGTGCTGTTCTTGAACAGCGCCAGGTTCTGGAAGGTGCGCCCCATGCCGGCGGCCGCATAGCTGGCCGGATGCGCGCCGGCCATGTCCTTGCCCTTGAACAGCACCGCGCCCTCGGACGGCCGCAGCACACCCGAGACGACGTTGAACAGCGTGGTCTTGCCGGCGCCGTTGGGGCCGATCAGGCTGCAGATCTCACCGGCATTGACATGCAGGCTCACCTTGTTGACCGCGGTGAGGCCACCAAAGCGCTTGGTGACATCGCGCACCTCCAGCAGGCAGTCCTTGTTCATGACAGCCACCTCTTGCGACGCTTGTAGTGCTTGATGTCACGCAGGCTGCCCGCCTGGCCGCTCTTGACGCCCAGATAGAACTCGCGCACGTCCGAATTGCCTTGCAGGTCGGCGCTGGTGCCCGACAGCATCACGCGGCCGTTCTCCAGGATGTAGGCGCGGTCGGCAATCGCCAGCGCCTTGCGCGCGTTCTGCTCCACCAGCAGGATCGTGATGCCGTCCTGGCGCGCCAGCGCGCTGATGCGGCTGAATATCTCGTTGACGATCATGGGCGCCAGGCCCAGACTGGGCTCGTCCAAAGCCAACACGCGCGGCTTGCTCATGAGGGCCCGGCCGATGGCCACCATCTGCTGCTCGCCACCCGAGAGGTAACCCGCGATCTGCGTGCGCCGCTCGCGAAGACGCGGGAACAGTTGGAAGATCGATTCGAGCGCCGGCTCGAGCTCGGCGCGGGGGCGATGATGCCCGCCGACCACCAGGTTCTCCTGCACGGTCATCGCGGCGAACAGGCGTCGCCCCTCTGGCACATGAACCACGCCGCCGGACACGATACTGGACGCCGTCGCGTCGCGAATGGACGCGCCGTCGTACTGGATCTCGCCCTTCTCGACACGGCCGTCCTCAAAGTGAAGAATGCCCGAGATGGCCTTGAGCACCGTCGATTTTCCGGCGCCGTTGGCGCCCAACAGGGCGACGATCTCGCCGGGACGCACCTCGAACGACACATCGCGCAGCGCCTCTATCGCGCCGCCGTAGACCACCTGCAGGTTATGCACGGCCAGCAGCGGCTCGGTCGTCGGCAGGGGGACGGGATCACGCATCATGGCTTCATGCATCGGAAGTGGTGGACTCGACCTGACGCACCAGCTGTCCGTGGAAATGCTGCAGGCCCGGCTCGTTGCGGCCGAACACGACGCGGTTGCCCGGCATGGCGTGCACTGAATTCTGGATGGTCTTGGAAACCGCCCAGTCTTCTTCCACCACCGCACTGATCATCACCTTCCAGTTGCGATCCCACTTGCCCTCGAACTCGGGTTGGGTCGCCTCGCGCGTGGTGATGGATTGGGCATGCGCCACGCATTGATCGGGTCGCTCGCCAGGGAAGTTGGTCCACGATTCGAAGTGGTCGCCCTGCCACACCAGCACGGTGTTGGGGAAGATGAAGTAATTGATCGCCAGGTGCTTGATCAGGTCGGCATCGGCAATGGCGTCCTTGGGCTGGTTGCGCACCTTGTCGAACGAGGCGCGCACACCCACCATGCGCCCGTGCTTGCCGAAGGCGTCGAAGGGTGAGTAGTTGCCGTGGAAGTAGGGCGCGATGGTCTTGGCATGCAGCGTGGAGAAGTGGTAGACCTCAAAGAAACCATCGATCACGAATTTCCAGTTCATGTCCTCGCGCAGCACTTCCTGGCGCTCCATCACCATATCCGCGGCGCCGTAGCTGGCGATCTCCGCATCGATCTCGCCCAGATGCGCGGCCACGTCGATGCTTGCACCGGGCGTGGCCACCACCCAGATAAAGCCGTGGCGCTCTTCCACCGGCAGCGCCTGCAGGCCGTGCGTGGCCTTGTCGACGCAGGGAAATCCCTCGGGCTTGGGCACGCCCAGCAGGGCGCCGTCGGCGCGAAAGGTCCAGGCATGGTAGGGGCAGCTGAACGCACGCCGGTTGCCCTCGGGCTTGGTGACCACGCGCGCGCCCCGGTGGGTGCAGACGTTGACCATGGCCTTGACCGAACCATCGTCCTGGCGCACCACCAGGATGGGCACGCCCGCCAGGTCATGGGTGAAGTAGTCGCCCGCCTTGGGGATTCGCGAGCCGTGGCCCACGATCACCGGGTTGCTGCGAATCACCTGCCATTCGCGCGCCTGCCAGGCCGGGTCCGCATAGCGGCTGGCCACTTGCGAGCCTTGCTGGTCCCACAGGGTCGTGCCGCCGTTGTCCATGAAAGCTTCGACCCGGCCAACGATCTTGTTCAGTGTCTTACGGTCCATCGCTTGGTCTCCTGATTCATTGATTGATTCTTGGCTGCACGTCGGCGCGGCCAATGGGCTGCGCGCGTCAGCCGACTCCGGGATGCGCGGGCGCCTGCGCCGCCAGCTCCAATACGCTGCGCAGCATCGCCTGCCCGGCGCCCAGCTTGAGCGCATTACGCAGGTGCAGCCGCATGCCCGGCAGGTATCGGTGCGTGGGCGTCGCGTCGCTCGCCATCGCGATCAGCTCCTTGGACAGGGCCGGCAAGTGGCCGGAGTTCCAGGGCACCGCGCAATAGCGGAAGAAGGCGTCGAAGCCATCGGGCGAGGCCGCCAGCAGGCCCGGCAGAAAGCCCGGCACCTCGCGCTCGAAACCCTGCCAATAGCGGTCCTTGCCGACCCAGCTGTCCCACAGCGCCTGCCGGTCGGCATCCACCTCAACGGCGGGGGCGCCGGTCGACGCGCCGCCGGGTTGCGTCAGACGCAGCCCTTCGAACAGCGAATGCACACCCAGGCCCGACACCAGGAACAAAGCCTCACGCAACTGTTCGGGCGTCACGCCGGCACGCATGGCGGCCTGGGCGTGCACCGCGGCGCCGGCGGTGTCGAGCGTCGTCACCGAGATGCGCACCGCGAAAGCCACCAGCTGCGCGGTGGCGTCATCCAATGGCGCGCCCTCGGGCACGCCTTCGAGCATGCGCCTGGCTTCGTCTTGCACCTGCTGCAGGGTGATCATGGTCGTTGCCGCCCGGCCTTACTTGAGCTCAAAGCCCGCATACCCGGCCGCCGCGATCTCGTCGCAGATCTTGCGGTACTCCGGCCCGCCCGAGACGTGCACCAGGGCGCGCCTTTCCTTGGTGCCATCGGGGTGCACCTTGGTCTTGACCCACCAGGCGTCCGCTTCGGTCAGCAGCGTCTTGGAGAAGTCTTCGTAGACCTGGCGTGTCCAGTCGTCTTGCACGTCTTGCCTGGCTTCGGAATACGTGAGCTTGTGCTCGCGCATGTAAGCGAGCATCTGGCTCACCCATTCGACCTGCAGCGCGCCGCACACGCCCACGTTGCAGAAGGTTGCGCCATTGTGCGGCCCGACCAGCGTGAAGAAGTTCGGGAACCCGCGCACCTGAAGGCCGAGGTACGTCACCGGGCCATCCTCCCACACATCCTTGAGCGAAGCGCCCTGCTTGCCGCGGATGTCGATCTGGTCGAACGAGCCGGTCACCGCGTCGAAGCCGGTGGCATAGATGATGATGTCCAGCTCGTAGTGGGTGTCGCCCACCTGGATGCCGGTGGGCGTGACGCGGGTGATGGGCGTCTCACGCACGTCGACCAGGTGCACGTTCGGCTGGTTGAAGGCCTCGTAGTAGCAGGTTTCCATGGGCACGCGCTTGGTGCCGAATGGGTGGTCCTTGGGTACCAGCTTCTCGGCGACCACCGGGTCTTTCACGCGCTGACGGATCTTGTCGGCGATGAACTCGGCCAGGTAGCTGTTGGACTTCTTGCTCACCAGCAGGTCGCGGTAGCCCGACAGCCAGATGCCGTAGCCCGGCATGCTGTAGAGAGATTCGAACAGCGCCTGGCGCTCTTCGGGCGTGGTTTGGCTGCCTTTTTTCGGGTGGCGCTCGTACGGGAAGGCCGTGGGCGTGGTCTTCACGAAGGCCAGGATCTTGTCGTACTCGGCCTGCAGCTTGTCCATCTCTTCGGCGGAGATCGGGTGGTTGCCCAGCGGCGTGCACCAGTTGGGCGAGCGCTGGAACACGAACAGCTGCTCGGCCGTCTCGGCGACGATCGGCGTCACCTGCACGCCGGTCGCGCCGGTGCCGATGATGCCCACCCGCTTGCCGGTGTAGTCGATCTGCTTGGCGCCGGTCGGGTGGCTGGGGTCGCGCGGCCAGCGGGAAGTGTGGAAGGACTCGCCCTTGAAGCTGTCGATCCCCTCGATGTTGGGCATGCGCGTGGCCGACAAGGGTCCCACCGCCGAGATCAGGTAGCGGCAGGACGCGCGCGAACCATCGCTCAGTGTCAGATCCCACAGGGCCGTCTCGTCGTTGAACACGGCGCCGTCCACCCGCGTGTTGAACTTGAAGTTGCGCCGGATGTCCATCTTGTCCGCCGCGTGGTTGATGTAGCGCAGCATCTCCGGCTGGCCGGCAAAGCGCTCGCTCCACTTCCAGTCGGGGATGATGCCGGTCAGCGCGAAGTAGCCGTAGGCGTAGCTCTCGGTGTCCAGCCGGCAACCGGGATAACGGTTCCAGTACCAGGTGCCGCCGACGTCGGTGCCGCCTTCATAGCCCTGCACGGTAAAGCCCATCCGGCGCAGCTCGTACACCTGGTAGATGCCGGTGATGCCGGCGCCCACGACGACGGCGTCGAAGGTCTTGGTTTCCACTTTCATCAGCATGATGTGTGCTCCTGTGCCGTTCGCGGCATGCTCAGCGGCCCTGCCACTGGGGTTTGCGCTTTTCGGCGAAGGCCTTGCGCCCTTCCACCCGATCGGCGGTGAAGGCGTAGGCCTCGATGGATTCGTAGCGGGTGGCCAGCGCCACGTCCAGCGGCATGTCCAGGCGTGACAGCACCGCTGCCTTGGCGGCCTGCACGGCCAGGGGCGATGCGGCGCAGATCTTGTCGGTCCAGCGCTGGGCCGCGGCCATCAGCTCCGGCAGTTCAACAACCTCGTTGACGAGGCCGTAGGCCAATGCGTCCTTGGCCGGCAGGCGCTCGCTGGTGAGGATCATGGCCATCGCGACGCGGTGCGGCAACTGGCGGATCGCGCGGTGCATGATGCCCGATTCGCCGATGATGCCGGCCTTGGTCTCGGGCATGCCGAACTGCGAATTGCTGGCGGCCACGATCACGTCGGCGCACATGACCAGCTCGAAGCCGCCGCCCAGCACGTAGCCTTGCACCGCCGCCACCAGGGGCTTTTTCAGCGTGAGCAGCGGTCCGCCCACGCCGGTCAGGCCGCCGCCGAAGGCAATGCGCTCATGCGCTTGTTCGTCACCGCTCACATCGGCACCGGCGCAGAAGGCCTTTTCGCCTTCGGCCGACAGCACCGCGACCCAGATCTCGGGGTCGGCATTGATCTCGGTCCAGGCCTCCAGCAGACGGTGGTTCATCTCGCCGGACACGGCGTTGAGCGTCTTGGGGCGGTTCAAACGGACGTGGGCCACGTGGCCCTCGCGGGAAAACTCGATGTCTGCCATGGCAATCGTTCCTGTCTGTTGCTATTTGTTCGGGGTTTGCTGGGGACCGGGCAGGGTCAGGGGCGTTGTCGGCGGGCAGCGGAACGCGGCCAGGGCCTCCTTCAGGCCGACATCGGCCACCCACTTGCGCAACTGCACCACCGAGGGCGTCAGGTGCAGCAGCGCGTCCATCTCGGCCACGGCCGCCCCGGCGTCCCGGAAGCCACAGGCTTCAGCCGCGCGATTGACCGACAGCTTCTTGATGCGCAGCACCGCCGGGGGCGTCTTGGCGATGCGCTCGGCCAGATATTCAACGGCACCGATCAGCTGGTCGGCTGGCACGCTGTGGTTGGCCCAGCCCCATGCCACGGCCGTGGGGCCGTCGATGTGGTTGCCGGGCACGAAGGCCATTTCCTTGGCGCGCTTGGGGCCTACGAGGGGCGACCACACCGGGGCGATGTAGCCGCCGCCGATCGGCAGCCCCGGCTCGCCGATGCGGGCGTTGTCGGCCACCACGGTGATGTCGGCGTACACGCACAGCTGCGTGGCGCCGGCCATGCAGTAGCCGTGCACCGCCGCGATGATGGGCTTGGGATGGTCCCAGATCGCCAGCCAGCGCTCGAGGTTGCGGCGCAAGCGCTCGCGGTCGGCCACCGGGTCGGGCTCGGCCTTGACCTTGCCGACTTCCTCCAGGTCATACCCGGAAGAAAAGCCCCGGCCTTCGCCGCGGATGGCGATCACCGCGCCGCCCTCTTGCGCCAGGCGCCGGAGCGCGTCGCCGAATTCGTCCATGAGCTCGGTCGACAGCGCGTTGGACTTGTCGGGGCGGTTCAGGACGATCCAGGTCAGCGCACCGACGTGCTCGATCCGCAGGGTGCGGTAGTCGAAGCCGGGCGCGGCGGCGGCGCTCATCAGGCGGCCCGTCCGATCGGCACGCCTTCCTTGACGTGGAAGTCTTTTGCGCCGCTGGTGCGCAGCTCACGGCGCTTGAACTTCCACTCACCGCCGACCCGCACCAGCACGTCGTGGTACTGGCCGTACAGGGTGGAATCGGGGCGCTCGCGGGTGTAGCGGTGCCAGGCCAGCACCACGCTGCGCACATGGGCCTCGTCGGCGCCGACGAAGTCGATGACGATGTTGGACACGTGGTGGCTGGTGCACACGAAGTAGGTGCCGATGCCTTGCAGCGTCTTGGCATAGGCCTCGCGGCCGACGGCGCCGAAGTTGGGGCCGTAGATCACTTCGCAGTCGTCCACGAACAGGTTCACCAGTTCGTTGGGGTGGTTCATGTCCAAGTGGAACGCGTAATCAAAGATCACGCGGCTGATGGCCGCTTCGTCGACCAGACGCTGCAGGGTGGATTCGGTGGATGCCATGCGGAATTTTCTCCTTCGTCAACAATGGCGTTGATGATAGGCACTCGGTTTCCGGCAGTCAACACGCTTGTTGATTAATGCGGGTAATCCCCGAGAAAAGACTCAGCCCGCCATTGCGGCCAGCCGGCTGCGCAAGCCGCGCTTGTCGATCTTGGTCAGCGACATCGGCCATTCGCCCGGCTTCACGAAATACACCTCGCGCGGCACCTTGTAGTTGGCGATGCGGCCCTTGCAGAAATCGATCAGCTGCCGCGCCTCGAGCTGGACGCCCTCATGCAGCTCGACAAAAGCCACGGGCACCTCATCGAGCCGCGGGTCGGGCTTGCCCACGACCTCGGCGATGCGCACAGCCGGGTGCTGCGCCAGGAATGATTCAAGCTCGACCGCGGCCACGTTTTCGCCGCCCACCTTGAGCATGTCCTTGAGACGGCCGTTGAACACCAGGTTGCCGCGCTCGTCGCGCTGGTACAGGTCGCCCGTGTGCAACCAGCCCTGCGCGTCGAGCGCCTCGGCGGTCTTCTCGGGGGCCTTGTAGTAGCCCTTCATCACGCAGTAACCGCGCACGAGAATCTCACCGATCTCGCCCACGGCCGCCTCACCTGCGCCATCGGGCCGCAGCACCCTCACCTCCAGACCGGGATAGACCTTGCCTTGTGTGGTGGAACGCTCAAGGGCCGTGTCGGTCGGCGCGCTCAGGGCGAAGATGCCGGCTGTCTCCGTCATGCCGCAGCCTTGCAGGATCTCGGCATCGGGGAAGCGCTCACGCACCCGCTCGGCCAGCGAAGGCGAAGTGATCAGGACGATGTTCTGCAGGTGCGGCAAATGCTGCGCATCGAAGTCCGGCTGCTCCAGCAGTCCGAGGACGATGGCGGGGAACCAAGGCCAGATCGTCGTGGCGTGGTTGTCGCGAATCAGGGCCAGCGCGCGCGCCGGTTCGTAGAACAGGTCGGTGGTGTAGGTGGCGCCGGCTCCCAGCGCGCCCACGCAGGGCGCGAGCGACCCGATGTGGAACAGGGGGCCCGCCCCCCAGTGCACGTCGGCATCACCGCTGGCCAGGCGCCAGGTAGCCCGCTCCAGCGGGCCACGGGTCAGCGCCTCGTGCGAGAGCATGCAGCCCTTGGGGTTGGCGGTGGTCCCCGAGGTGTAGATGATGGTGGCGGTGTCGCCAAGCCGCACCCGGCGGCCGTGCTCGCGCACCACCTCGGCGGGCACGGTCAGCGCCGCCTGGGCGAAGGCGTCGGGCTTCACGAAGCCCTGGCGTGGCGGTCCGCTCAGCAGGATGGCGTGGCGCAGGTGGGGCGCCGCCTGCAGCGCCAGCGGCGCCTCGCCGTCGGCTTGCGCCAAGCCTGGCACGGCATCGCACAGCAGCGAGGCGAAGTCGACATGCGCCAGCGGATCCGACTGCGTGAGCACCGCCGCAAGTTCGGCGTTCGCGATGATGTAGCCCAACTCGGACGACTTGTGCCGCACGTTCAGCGGCACGACCACGCCGCCCATCAGCGAGATGCCGAAAAAAGCCTGCATGAACTCCACGCAGTTGGACGCCAGCAGGCCCACCTGCTCACCAGGCTGCACGCCCCGTGCAAGCAGGCCGCGCGCCACGCGCAGCGCTCCCTCGTGGAGTTCGGCAAAGGTGGCGCGCCCTTCGGGAAACACCAGCGCCGCACGGCCCGGATGCCGGTGCGCGCTGCGAATGAGCAGATCGCCAAGGGGAAGGACCTCGGTCCAGGGGCTGGATTTCATCGTGTGCCTCGCACTGGATGGTGCGCCCGTCACGGCGGAGCGCGCCCCAGCGAAATGAGGCAGCATATCGGAGCGCGGCATGTTCGGTCAACACGTGAGTTGACGTCTCAGGCCACCGGCCAGGGTTTTCCCCGATCAGCGTGCGATCGGTTCCATGCCCTTGAAGAAAATTTCATTGAAGCAGCGCGCCACCTCTGCGGCGTCGCGCTTGCCGCCGGGCTTGAACCAGCGGTGCGTCCAGTTGAGCATGCCGAACAACGCGTTCACGGCGATCACCGGAGGGATGTCGGCGCGAAACAACCCTTGCTCGGCGCCCTCCTCCATCAGCTTGATGAAGATGGTTTCCCAGTGACGGGTGTGACGGGTCATGGCCTTGGCCCAGTCGGAGCCGTCGTCGCCGACGTGGTGCATGTCTTCCTGGATGTACACGTACATGTGCGGGTAGTGCTCCTCGTAGGAGCCCATCAGCATCTCGACCAGCTTGACCAGCTTGCGCGGGGCATCGAGGTCCTTGGCGCGGAAGATCCGCTGCGCCTCCATCGCGTTGCGCTCGACCAGGTGCTCCACCGCCACGCGCAGCAGTTCTTCCTTGCTGCCCACGTAGTAGTAGATGGTGGCGCGGTCCACGCCCGCGACCTCGGCCACCTGGGCCAGCGTAACGCCCTTGTAGCCGCGCTCCTTGAACAGGCGCGAGGCGGCCTGCACGATTTCTTCGCGCTTGATCCTGTAGTCCGCGCTCCCTTCGGAGAGCGCCGACTTGCGGCGCCGCGCGATATTGCTGCCTGTTTCCATCGGGTCACCGTCTGAAGATTCGGCGCTGCCCGCCCTCGGTGGCGATGCAGCGGCATGCGGCTGATTATCGGCGACACACACCTGCCGGCAACGCCATCAAGCACTCGAAGCACAATTAATCAACGTCTATGTTGACATACATTCCGCAAGCAAGCATAGTGGCGCCGCAGATCAATGGAGACAGGCAGATGGAAATCGCAGGCAAGGTGGTTGCGCTCACTGGCGCAGGCAATGGCATTGGCGAGGCACTGGCCCGGGCCATGGCCGCCCGCGGTGCCAGGGGCGTGGTGGTCAGCGACCTGGACGAAGCCGATGCGAAGCGCGTGGCCGACGCCATCATCCAGGCGGGCGGGCGGGCCACCAGCCTGCGCGTGGACGCCAGCCGCGAGGAAGACATCCAAAAGCTCGTGGCGCAGGCCGAGCGGGACTTCGGCCCGGTGGACATCATGTGTTCCAACGCCGGGCTGGTGGACGACGGCGATGTCGACACGCCCGACGCCAAGTGGACGCGCTCATGGAATCTCAACGTCATGGCCCACGTGTACGCGGCCCGCGCAGTGCTGCCTTCGATGCGCGCGCGCGGTAGCGGCTACCTGCTCAACACCTGCTCGGCCGCCGGTCTGCTGACCAGCCCCGGCGCGGCGCCCTACGCCGTCACCAAGCATGCGGCCGTGGCACTGGCCGAGTGGCTGGCCATCGAGCATGGCGACGCAGGCATCCGCGTCAGCGTGATCGCCCCCCAGGCCGTGCGCACCAAGCTGCTGCAGGGCTCCATCGACTCGGGCAACGACGCTTCGCGAGCACTGTCTCAGGCTGCACGGATGATCGAGCCCGAAGAGGTGGCGCGGTGCGCCATCGAGGGGGTTGAGAAAGAGCAGTTCTTGATCCTGCCGCACCCGGAGGTGCTGGACTTCGTGCAGCGCAAGGTCAAGGACGTCGACCGCTGGCTGGCTGGCATGCGGCGCTTTCTGGCGCAGGCTCGGGGCGCCACCACAAAGTGATGATCAACGGCCACCCCGCCCAGTCGGTGAGGTCAACCCCTGACCCCAATCACCCGCGGCACGACGCCGGAAGGTAGTTGAGCGGTACGCCCGATGGCCCCGGGCCGCAGACCCACTTGAACATGGCGCGGCCGGTGTCGGCAGCGGTCATCTTGATCGTGTCTGTCCTGTAGGGCGTCATCACGATCGACTTGCCGTCGACATCGGCGTTGCCGGTGCCGATGGCGATGACGGTGACGACACCGTCGTCATCGGTGCTGATCGCTCCGACGAACTTGCCCGACGCGACCGAGGCCTCGCAGCCCCAGGCGTTGGCCCCTGGCGTCGTCATGCCGGCGAGGTAGACGTCGGAGATCGTCGTTCTGCAGCTCGAGATCGCGAGCACGATTTCAGACACCTTGGCCCGCGTCGTGTAGCCGAGGTAGGCGGGGATCGCCACGGCGGCCAAGACGGCGATGATGGTCACGACCACCATCAGCTCGATCAAGGTGAAACCTGATTGCAAACGACGCTTCACGGAAATTCCAGACATCAGTCAAGCCGCAATATGTTTCAATTTGTATAGTCTGTCAATAGTTGCGTCGCAACCGTCTCACGAGGCACGCAGCGCAAGCCAACACCACCGACGCACCTGAGCAGGGCGGCAGACCGACCATAAATCCCCAAATCAGAGCATGACGCATCGTGACGGTGCGGAGCCGCGACGCAAGCACGCACCATTTCAGGCCCTGTTCTTGCTTAAAACGGTGCACGGCGCATTCAGCCGGTGCAGACGGAGACATTCATGGAACAGGTCAAGCAGGGCACCGACGCCCTGTTCATTCTTCTGGGCGCCATCATGGTGCTGGCCATGCACGCGGGGTTCGCGTTCCTGGAACTGGGCACGGTACGCAAGAAGAACCAGGTGAACGCCCTGGTCAAGATTCTGGTGGATTTCGCGGTGTCCACGATCGCCTATTTTTTTGTCGGGTACACCGTGGCCTACGGCACCAGCTTCTTCACCGGGGCGCCGGCGCTGTCGGTGAACAATGGTTACGAGTTGGTGAAGTTCTTCTTCCTGCTCACCTTCGCGGCCGCCATTCCAGCCATCGTTTCGGGCGGCATTGCCGAGCGGGCACGCTTTGGGCCACAGATGCTGGCGACCGCCGTGCTGGTGGGCCTGGCCTACCCGTTGTTCGAGGGCGCGGTGTGGGGCGGCCGCTTTGGCGTCCAGGGCTGGGTCGAGGCGCTCACCGGCGCCGCGTTCCATGATTTCGCGGGCAGTGTGGTGGTGCATGCGGTCGGCGGCTGGATCGGGCTGGCCGCCGTGCTGTGCCTGGGGCCGCGCAGCAACCGCTATCGCAAGGACGGCGCGGTCAGCGCCCATCCGCCCTCGAGCATTCCCTTCCTGGCGCTGGGCGCGTGGACCCTGACGGTCGGCTGGTTCGGCTTCAACGTCATGAGCGCCCAGACCATCGACAAGATCTCCGGCCTAGTCGCGGTGAACTCGCTCATGGCCATGGCCGGCGGCACCCTGGCCGCCGTCCTCCTGGGCCGCAACGACCCGGGCTTCGCCCACAACGGCCCTCTGGCGGGCCTGGTCGCGGTGTGCGCCGGCTCCGACCTGATGCACCCCGCCGGCGCGCTGGTGGTGGGCGCCGTCGCCGGCGGTCTGTTCGTGTACCTGTTCACCCTCACACAGAACCGGTGGAAGATCGACGACGTGCTGGGTGTCTGGCCGTTGCACGGGTTGTGCGGCGCCTGGGGCGGCATCGCCGCGGGGATCTTTGGGCAGCAGGCGCTGGGCGGCATGGGCGGCGTGTCGCTGGCGGCGCAGACGATCGGCACCCTGGCTGGTGTGCTCTGGGCCTTCGGCGCGGGGTTGGCGGTGTATGGCGTGCTCAGGGCCGTCACCCGGCTGCGCCTGACGCAGGAAGAGGAATACCAAGGCGCCGATCTGTCCATCCATCGCATCGGCTCCACGCCGGAGCGTGAGGCGAGCTGGTAGGCGTTGCGCGCCGCCCTGCACCCGTGTGGGAGCGGTCGCTCAGCCCGACCTGGGAGGCCAGACCCATGCGGCATGAGCCGCCTGTCACCCCCTTTCGTTCTCATCCGATTGCATTCGGTTTCGGTTGCTCGCACATGTAAACGAGTCGCCCTTCACGAGTCACGCATCCCTACCCTGAAGCCACGCTTTAGGGAGGCGATATGCAACACCACCAGTGCAGGAGGGCGTGCACAGCCATGCTCGTCGCGGGGGCCTGTTTCCCCGCTTTCGCTCAAACCACGAGGCTCGCGGACGACGCGCAATGGCACGTGTCACTCGGCGGGTTCTCCAGTCACGCCCGAGAGACCCTGGCGCCGGGCCGGCAGTGGCAGGAGGTGCACCCCGGCCTGGGGCTGCAGCGCAGGCTCAACGGGCTGCCCTGGAACACCGCCGCCGCGGACAACCTGTGGAAGTCGCGGTTCATCTTCGGCACCATGGAAGATTCGCGCGGCTTCCTGGGCAGCTACGGCGGCCTGAGCGTCATGCGCGAGCTGGCGCACTCGGGCACCTGGCGGCTGGAAGGCGGCGCCAGCATGGCCATGCACTACCGCTCGGCCTCGTGGAACGGCCGCATGCACTTCGTGCCCGTGATCCTGCCGACGCTGTCGCTGGTCGAATACCGAAGCGGCTTCGGAATGGACCTCAGCTGGGTACCGCCGGTCGCGATGGGATCGGCGGGAGGCGTTTCGACACTCTTGTTGCAGTTGAGCTACCGGGTCGAGCACTGAACGAATGCCCGCGCACACGCTGCGGGACAACGTCACGGCTCAGCGGGACAATTTGTAACCGAACGTTGACGAGCTCAACAGGGCATACCTACACTCATCCGTATCGAGTCGGACATCTGTGCCGACGACCCCACCGCCCACACACACCCTCCAGACTAGCCCCTGACTCAGCCTTCGTATACTTGAGCCAATACAAGGGGTGACAACGGGTTAGCTGGAGCACAGGGCGCCAGTCGTCGAGTGGCCCGACGGTAACCGTACGGATGAGGAGCGGGTCTTGATCAGTGAGGGCATGAGGGCGTTTGCAGGGCGACGTGTGTTGCTGCTGCAAGGCCCGGTCGGTCCCTTCTTC
>JAZKDA010000018.1:61087-66690 GCA_040387815.1 Pseudomonadota bacterium
CGCACGGCTGACCGCCGACCTGCGCAGCGTCGGCGCCACTGTTCACAAGGTCAACTTCAACGCCGGCGACTGGTTTTTCTACCGCACGGGAGCCGTCAACTACCGCGGCCCCATGCAAGAGTGGCCAGAATGGCTGGCAACCTTCCTGCGTGAGCTCGACATCGAGGTGGTCCTGCTCTTTGGCGACTGTCGCCCCATCCACCAATGCGCCCGCGAGGTCGCCGCCCGTGAGGGCGTCGAGGTCGGCGTCTTCGAGGAAGGCTACGTGCGCCCCGACTACGTCACACTGGAGCGGTTCGGCGTCAACGGGTATTCGCAGCTTCCGCGCACACCCAAGTCGTATGGCAGGGCGCCCAAGGCCCTGCCGGCCCATTCCGTCGGCGACACCTTCGGCTGCATGGCCGGCTACGCCGCCCTGTACTTTGTGATGGCCTGGCTGGGGCAATGGCTGTTCCCGCACTACCGGCACCACCGCCCCGTGGCCGCAACCGCCCTGTGGCCCTGGATCCGCTCCATTTGGCGCAAGCGCTGGTACCAGTGGACCGAGCGCGGCATGCATGACCGCCTCAGTGGTGAACTGAGAAACCGCTACTTCCTGGCCCCGCTGCAAGTGTTCGACGACGCTCAGGTCGAAGTACACGCAAACTTCCAGGGTGTCGAGGGGTTTATCCAAAGCACCATGAATTCGTTCGCGCTGTACGCGCCTGCGGGTACCATGCTGGTTTTCAAGCACCATCCCATGGATCGGGGCCACCGCAACTACCAGTCGCTGATCGACAACCTCTCCCAATTGAATGGCATCAGCGGCCGCGTGCTCTACATCCATGACCAGCACCTGCCCACTCTGCTGCGCAACGCGCGTGGCGTGGTCGTGATCAACAGCACCACCGGCATGTCGGCCCTGCACCACGGCCGCCCCACCTTCGTGTGCGGCACGGCGCTGTACGACATGCCCGGGCTCACCTACCAGGGTGAGCTCGACGAGTTCTGGGCCTGCGCGCCAGGCCAGCAACCGGACAGCGCCCTGTACAAGCGATACCGGCAGCATCTGATCGCGGCCACCCAGATCAACGGCAGCTTCTACAAGCGCTTGCCGCAGGCGGTGACCATGACCGGTCTGGTGTGGACGGCGCGGCGGCAGACGGCCCGAGGCCTGGTGCGGCCGCTGCGCCCCGCCGGCACCAAGCCGCAGGCCCAGCCCGCCGAAGCCTGACCCTGTTTCCCGCATGTCCACTTTCAGGCCGCGCTCTTCGCTGGCGATCACCTTATCCGTGTGGCGCGCGCTCTTCTTGCGCGAGGCGCTGGCGCGCATGTTCGGGCGCCGCGCGGCGCTGGCCTGGCTGTTGCTGGAGCCGGTTGTCCACCTGGCCTTCATGGTGTTCGTCTTCGCGGTGCTGCAGGTGCGCCATGTGGGGGGCATTCATACCGCGCTCTGGTTGATGGCCGGCATGCTGGCCTTCTTCCTGTTTCGCCGGGTGGCCTCGCAGGGCGCCTCGGCCATCGGAGCCAACCTCGCGCTCTTCACCTATCGACAGGTCAAGCCGGTGGATACGGTCCTGGTGCGGTGCTTGCTTGAGGCCCTCCTCATGCTGATGATCTCCGCCATCGTTCTCTCTGGGGCCGCACTGCTCGACGTGCCCATGCACGTTGAGTCGCCCCTGGCGGTGATCACCGCGGTGCTCGGCTTGTGGCTGCTGGCCGTGGGCTACAGCCTGTGCGTGTCGGTGATCAACGAGCTCTCGCCCGAGTTCGGCAACATCATCGGCTTGCTGCTGGTGCCGCTGTACCTGGTCTCGGGCGTGCTGTTTCCGCCGTCGTCGCTGCCCCAACCCTATCGCGAATGGGTGATGCTCAACCCCGTCGCCCACGGCGTTGAAGGCGTGCGGGAGGGGCTGGCCTCGTACTACCATGCCGCGCCCGAACTCGATCTGGGCTACCTGTACCTGTGCGCGCTGGTGCTGCTGTTCCTGGGCCTGGCGCTTCAGGTGCGCAACCAACACCGACTGGCGGCGCTGTGATCGAGGTCAGCGATGTCCACAAACGCTACCAGACAGACCACGGCCCCGGCCCGTGGGTGCTGACCGGTGTCTCGTTTCGCATTCCGCCGCGCACCAACGTCGGCCTGATCGGCCGCAACGGCGCCGGCAAGTCCACTCTGCTGCGCCTGATCGGCGGGGTCGATGCGCCCAACCGCGGGCGGGTGCGGCGCCACTGCCGTGTGTCGTGGCCCATGGGCTTTGGCGGTGGCCTTCAGGGCACGCTGTCGGGGCGGCAAAATGCGCGCTTTGTCTGCCGCATCCACGGGCATGAAGACGACATGGACGAGCGCATCACGCAGATCGAAGATTTCGCCCAGCTTGGCCCTGCCTTCGAGCAGCCGGTCAAGACCTATTCCAGCGGGATGAAATCGCGCCTACAGTTCGCGCTTTCGCTGGCCTTTGACTTCGACATCTATATCTCCGACGAAGTGACGTCCACCGGCGACGCTTCCTTCCAGGCCAAGGCGGCCAACGCCTTCAAGGCCCTGGTCGACCGAGCGGGACTCATCATGGTTTCACACAGCGACGCCACGCTTCGCCAGTTCTGCACGGCGGGCATCTTTCTCGAGAACGGGCGCGCGCGCTGGTTCGACCGCATCGACGACGCCCTTGGCGCCTACCAGGAGAGCCTCGCCGCATGAAGCAGCCCTGGTTTTCCGCGTCGACGCTGCGCAAGTGGCCGCTCTGGAGCCTGGTGGCGTTGAGCATCGCCGGCATTGCCCTGTACTGGCTGCTGCTGTCCTCGGACCGGTATGTGTCCGAGGCGCGCGTGGTGCTGCAGCGCTCCGATATCGCCACCAACCAGGCCATGGACTTCGCCAGCCTGCTCGGCCAGAGCGGCGGCAATCGCAACGACCAGCTCTGGCTGCGCGACTACCTGCTGTCCACCGACATGCTTCTGCAGGCCGACGCCGCCCTCAAGCTGCGCGACCACTACCAGCATGGCGACTGGCTCTCGCGGCTGTGGCCGCGAGAGGAAAAGCTGGAACTGTTCCACGAGTACTACAAGAAGCGCGTGTCCGTCGAACTCGACGAGTTCACCGGCATCCTGTCGATCCAGGTTCAGGCCCTCACCCCGAAAATGGCGCAGGCGCTGGCCAGCTTCCTGATGCGCAAGGGCGAAGAGGCCATGAACGGCATCAGCCACGAGCTTGCACGCGAGCAGGTGCGCTTTCTGGAGCAGCAGGTGGGCACCCTTGGCAAGCGCGTGCATGCCACGCGCACGGCGGTGCTCGATTTCCAGAACCGCAAGGGCCTGGTGTCGCCACTGGCCACCACCGAGAACTTCGCCGGCGTGGTCGCCCGGCTCGAGGCGCAGCTGTCCGAGATGCAGACGCGGCGCCGCGCGCTGGTGGGCTACTTGCAGAACAACGCGCCCAACGTGGTCGACCTCGACATGCAGATCTCGGCCATCGAGACCCAGCTCAAATCCGAGCGCAGCCGCCTGACCGCACCCGGCGGCAAGACACTGAACGCCACGGTGGAAGAGTTTCAGCGCCTTCAGCTTGAGGCCGAATTCGCCCAGGACGTCTTCAAGACCGCCCTGGTCGCCCTGGAAAAAGGCCGCGTCGACGCCACCCGAACGCTCAAGAAGGTCAGCGTGCTGCAGTCGCCCGCGCTGCCCGAACACCCGCTGCGTCCGCGCCGCATCTACAACACGCTGGTCTATTCCATCATCGTGCTGCTGCTGGCAGGCGTAGTGTCCCTGCTGCTGGCCATCGTGCGCGACCACCAGGACTGAACCATGCGCCTCCCCTCACCCCTGTCGTCCACGCTGGCTTGCGCGCTCGCCGCGCTCGCACTGGCCGTGCCGTGCGGCGCCCTCGCGCAGGCCACCGCGCCGTCGTACGCCATCAACCCCGCAGCGACCTTCGGTGGCACCGGCCCCACCGGCTCCGCCGGCTCGGCCACCTCCACCACCGCGGTTGCGCGTCCGCTGGCCAGCGGCAACGCCGCGGCCGCACAGGCCGCCCCAGCCAACCCGGCGCCCGCGCCCACCGTCTCGCCCCTGGTCCCGCCACGCGGCGCAATCACCTCGGACGTGTTCGGCGCGCAGCTGTTCACCGGCGCCTTCGCCCGCGAGGGCGCCACCCAGTTCAACCCCGACTACCTCATCGCCACCGGCGACACCCTGCAGGTGCGCCTGTGGGGCGCGTTCGACTTCGACGCACAGATGGTGGTCGACCCCCAGGGCAATGTGTTTCTGCCGCAGGTCGGCCCGGTACAGGTGCGCGGCGTGCGCAACCAGAACCTGCAGGCCGTCACCGACGAGGCCGTGCGCCGCGTGTTCCGCGCCAATGTGCAAAGCTACGCCAGCCTGGCCGCCGCGCAGCCGGTGCGCATCTTCGTCAGCGGCTTCGTCGACCGGCCGGGCCTTTACAGCGGCACCAGCATGGACAGCCTGCTGCACTACCTGGACCAGGCCGGCGGCATCGACACCGAGCGCGGCAGCTTTTTGGGGGTGCAGGTGCAGCGAAGCGGCCAGACCCGGGCCACCGTCAATCTGTACGACTTCCTGCTGCAAGGCAGGATGCCGGCCATTCAGCTGGCCAGTGGCGACGTGATCTTTGTGCCCCCGCGCCAGAGCACGGTGAAGGTGAGCGGCCTGGCGGCCAATGCCAAGCGCTTCGAGTTCAGCGGCGACGCCATCGCCCTGCCGGCGCTGGTCGATCTGGCCAAGCCGCTGGCCGCGGCCACGCACCTGCGGGTGATTCGCAACACCGGCACCGTGCGCAACACCGACTACTTCCCTCTGTCCGACGCGGCCACCGTGCGCGTGCAAAACGGCGACGAGATCGAGTTCACCGCCGACAAGAAGCCCGGCACCATCAGCGTACGCGTCGAAGGCGAACACCAGAGCGCCCAAGAATACGTGCTGCCCTACGGCGCCCGCCTGGGGGAACTGTTGCAGCGTATCCAGCCCAACCCCAATTCCGACATCGCCAGCCTGCAGCTGTTTCGCCTGAGCGTCAAGCAGCGCCAGAAGGAGATTCTGGCCACCAGCCTGCGCAGCCTGGAGGCCGCCTTGCTTACCGCCCGCAGCGGCAGCAGCGACGAGGCGCGCCTGCGCAAGGACGAGGCCGAACTCACCCTGGCCTGGGTCGACCGTGCCAAGCAGGTCGAGCCGCTGGGCCAGGTGCTGATCGCGCAGGCCGACACCCGGGCCGACCTGCTGCTGGAAAACGGCGACGTGCTGCGCATTCCCACCAAGGACGGCCTGGTGCTGGTCGGCGGCGAAGTGCTGTTTCCCAATGCCGTCGCGTGGGAAGGCACGATGGGGCTCAACGATTACATCCAGCGCGCCGGCGGCTATACGCAAAATGCCGACAACTCCCGCGTCATCGTCGCCCATCGCGACGGCAGCTTCGAGCAGGCCAACGGCGACAGCATGTTCCTGCGCACCACCGTGCGCGCCGGCGACCAGGTGCTGGTGCTGCCCAAGGTGGACGAGAAGAAGCGCCAGTTCTGGAAGGACATGACGCAGATCCTCTTCCAGATCGCCGTCAGCGCCAAAGTGGTCCTGGGCCTGTGACGAACGCACCGCCATGAACAAGATACTTATCG
>JAZKDA010000019.1:0-7268 GCA_040387815.1 Pseudomonadota bacterium
CAGGCGCTTGAGGCCCAGCCACTGCTGGGCCCAGAAACCGCGCCCGTAGTCGCGGCCTTTTTCCACCTGGTCGCGAACGCCGGTGGCGTCGTAACGCTGCTCGAAGTTGGCGGTGCGAAACAGCATATCCCACACCGGCAGGAGCACCGCGAAGTTGTGCCCGCCCAGGGTGCCCTGACCCCGGCTTTCGTGGCCGATGCCGATGGCGTGGTGCAGCCGGTGGAAACGCGGGCTCACCCACAGCCGCTCGCCCAACCGGCCGAACCACAGGCGCAGGTTCGCGTGTTGCAGGCTTTCGCTCAGCTGCGAGATGGCCACCAGGGCCACGAACTGCGCCGGCCCGACGCCCACCGCCTGCGCCAGCAGCACCAGCAGCGTGTCGCGGATCAGGTCGTCCAGCAGGTGGTTGCGGTTGTCGCTCCACATCGTCATCTGGCGCTGCGAGTGGTGCAACGCATGCAGCTTCCACCACCAGCCGATGCCGTGCTGGCCACGGTGGATCCAGTAGTCGGCCAGATCGAACAGGACCAGGTACAGCGCAAAGCTCACCCAGGCGATGTCGGTCACGCCCGGCCAGAGCTGGTCGAGGTGGAAGGTGGCGACACCCTGGCCCCGCAGCCAGCCGAACAGATCGAAAAAGACTGGCTCGACCGAGAAGAACAACGCCACGCGGAACAGCCCCAGCCGGTGGATCAGGGTGTAGAGGATGTCGGTGCGCACGGCGGCGCGGTCGAGCATGGGCTCGACCGGGCGCCAGCGCTGCAGCGGCGCGATCACCACCAGCATCACGCCCAGTTGCAGCAAGCCCACCAGCAGCCAGCCGGTGGCCCGATAGCCATCTTCCAGCAGGTTGCCCAGGCCCAGCGCGAACATCAGCGGCTGGATGGCGGCCTCGAACAGGGCCTGCTGCACGTCGGAAAAAACCTGGTCGATCCAGTCCATGTCAGCCCATCATGTCATCGGCCCTGCGCCGCGATCCAGCCCCGGTAATCGGGGTGATCGCGCAGCGTGCGAAAGCAGAAACCGCGCTCGATCAGGCCGGCCAGCAGCGGCTCGAGCACCGCCGGCGCCCAGGGGTCGCGGCGCGACCAGATGCCCAGGTGCGCCACCAGGATGTCGCCGGCGCGGATGCCGCGCAAGGCGCGTTCGAGCAGCAAGGCGTTGGGGTAT
Source organism: Pseudomonadota bacterium (assembly GCA_040387815.1). GTDB lineage: Bacteria > Pseudomonadota > Gammaproteobacteria > Burkholderiales > Burkholderiaceae_C > Ramlibacter. The sequence goes on from JAZKDA010000019.1 coordinate 1,171, forward strand.
TTTTCGCTGGGAAGCTCGTCGCCCAGAAAGCCCGCCGGCGCCCAGCCCACGTGAGCGTGGCCGCAGGCGCGGGTGGCGGCCAGCAGCCGGGGCGAGGTCTTGCCGCCAGGGGCGCGAAACAGCGGCAGCGGCTTGCGGCCAGTCACCTCCTGCAGGCGACGCGCGGCGCGCGCGATCTCGGCGCAGTACTGGGCCGCGCTCCAGGTCTGCACGACGCCCTCCTTCGGCCCGGCCGAGGCCTGGACACGAAACGACGCGGGCTCGCCCGGAAGGTCGGCGCGCCAGTAGACATGGTCGAAGGTGTGCGAGGCGAACTCATGGCCCTCGGCGGCGCGCTCGCGCCACCAGGGCGCCCAGTGCTCGCCCAGGCTGCCGTCCCCCTCTTGCGTGCGCTCGTTCGCGGCGAAGAAGGTGGCCTGCACACGGTGGCGCGCCAGCGCCCGCGCGATCAGGGGCGCCACACCCATGTGCCCGGTGTCGAAGGTGAGGTAGATCGGCTTGCCGCACAGCGCCTGCGCCCGCGCGGCCAGGGGCAGCGCGCAGCCGGCGGCCAGCGCCGCGGCGCCGAAGCGGCGGCGTGTGATGGGGCTGGCGGGCCGGGTCATGACCCGATCAGGGCCGCTGATGATCGAGCGTCCACACGCCGTGCGGAGACTTGCCCACCGGCACCTGCCGCACGACCTGGCGCGTCTGGGTGTCGATGACGGTGAGCTTTCTGGCCCAGCGCGAGGACACCAGCAGCAGCCGGCCACCAGCCACCACTTCGATGCAGTCGGGCCCGCCGGGCGCGGCGAAGCTGTCCACCAGCGTCAGCGTCTGCAGGTCGATCTTGCCGATGGTGTTGGCCACGCGGTTGCTCACGTAGACGTGACGCTTGTCGCCGGCCGAGCGGAAGGCGTGGGCGCCTTGCCCGGTCTTGATGGTCTTGACCTTGCGCGGCTCCTTGCCGCTGACGTCCCAGACCTCGACATGGTCGTCACCGGTCATGCCCACCAGCAGGTGGCGATCGTCCGGCGTTGAAAACACGTCGGCCGGCAGCGAGCCGGTGCGCGCGCGCCACTTGATGGCCTGGGTGGCGATGTCGATGGCCACCAGTTCGTCGCTGTCCTGCATGGAGACGTAGGCGGTGGTGCTGCGCGAATCGATCCAGATGTGGCTGGGCGTCTTGCCGGTGGGAATGCGCTTGGCCAGGTTCAGATGGGTGCCGTCCCAGCGGTAGATGTCGACATGGTTGAGCCGGTTGGCGGCCGTGACGAACCATTTCATGTCGGGGGAAAAGCGCAGGTGGTAGGGGTCGACGATGCCGCGCACCTCACGCTGGATGGCGGCCGTGCGCGGATCGATGAAGGTCAGCGTGTCCGAGCCGGCATTGGCGACGATGACCGACTTTTCATCCGGCGTCATGTACAGGTGGTGCGGCTCCTTGCCGGTGGGAAGGCGTCGCAGCTCGGTCCAGGTGGCGGGGTCGATCACGCTCACGCTGGCGTCCAGCGAGTTGAGAACGAAGATGGGAGCGCCTTGCGCGCGGGCTGTTCCGGTCAGGCAGGACACCAGCCCCAGGGCCGCGAGAAAAAGGCGAAGAAAACGGGTCAAAAGGTGCTTTCGGGGGGTGTTGTGAAAGTGTAGCCCGGCGGGTGCGTCGCCCTGGTAACAGCCCTGTACCGCGAATGATCTGCGTCAAGGCCCGGACGCCGGCGCCCCCCAGGCTTTCACCGGCCGCTGTACAGCCGCGCCACCTCGTCCGCCGTGAGCCATCGCCACTGCCCGGGCGCCAGGTCCGCCGGCAGCGCCAGGGCGCCGATGCTCGAGCGATGCAGGGCCACCACCGCATTGCCGGCCGCGGCCACCATGCGCTTGACCTGGTGGTACTTGCCTTCGGTCAGCGTCAGCCGCAGCGCGCGCTCGCCAGTCTGCTCGCAGGCCGCCGCCTTCACCGGCTTCGGATCGTCGCGCAGCGTGACGCCTTCGAGCAGGCGCCGCAGCTGGGCCTCGGTCACAGGCTCGTCGGTGCCGACCTCATAGACCTTGGGCACATGGTGCTTGGGCGAACTCATGCGGTGGATGAACTGGCCGTCGTCGGTGAGCAGCAGCAGGCCGGTGGTGTCCTGATCGAGCCGGCCGACCGCCTGCACCCCGGTGACAGCGCCCTTGTTCGGCCGCTGGCGCAGCGGCGCGGGCAGCAAGGTGTAGATGCTGGGCCAGGCCGAGGGCTTTTGCGAACACTCCGTGCCGGCGGGCTTGTGCAGCATCAGGTAGGCCTGGGCCTGGTGGACCCAGGGCACGCCCTGCACGGTGTAGTGCAGGCCCTCGGGTTCGACATCGGTGGCAGGCTCGGTGCAGGGCACGCCGGCGAGCGTGACATGGCCCTGCTGGATCAACCCGGCGCAAACGCGCCGCGTGCCGAAACCCTGGGAGAACAATAGATCCTGCAGCTGCATGGGGGCCGTATCGTACGGCCTGCCGGGGCTCGGCGGCCGCGACCCGTCGCGGACCGCGAAGGCTGGGGCACCGCAAAAGCAATGGACAGCGGCCCCCGCCCGCCGCGACACTGCGCGCCATGCAGACACCACTTTCAGCCGGCGCCCTGGCCGGCCTCAAGGTCATCGAGCTCGGCCAGCTGATCGCCGGGCCTTTCGCCGCCAAGACCCTCGCCGACCTCGGCGCCGACGTGATCAAGATCGAACCACCCGGCGCCGGCGATCCGCTGCGCAACTGGCGCCTGCTGAAAAACGGCACCTCCGTGTGGTGGCAGGTCCAGTCGCGCAACAAGCGCTCGGTGGCCCTCGACCTGCGCCAGCCGCAAGCGCAGGAGATCGTGCGCAAGCTGGCCGCGCAAGCCGACGTGCTGGTGGAGAACTTCCGCCCCGGCGCGATGGAAGGCTGGGGCCTGGGGCCCGACACGCTGCTTGAACTCAATCCGCGCCTGATCATGCTGCGCGTGAGCGGCTATGGCCAGAGTGGCCCCTACCGCGACCGCCCCGGCTTCGGCGTGGTCGGCGAAGCGATGGGCGGCCTGCGCCACCTGACCGCCGAGCCCGGCCGCGTGCCCGTGCGTGTGGGCGTGAGCATCGGCGACACGCTGGCGGCGCTGCACGGCGTGATCGGCGTGCTGGCGGCGCTGCAGGAGCGCCACCGCTCGGGCCAGGGACAGGTGATCGACGTGGCCCTGTACGAGGCGGTCTACAACTGCATGGAAAGCCTGCTGCCTGAGTACAACGCCTTCGGCGCGGTGCGCGGCCCCGGCGGCAGCGCCCTGCCCGGCATCGCGCCGACCAATGCCTACCTGTGCCAGGACGGCGGCTATGTGCTGGTGGCGGGCAACGGCGACAGCATCTTCAAGCGGCTGATGACCGTGATCGGGCGCGACGACCTGGGCAACGATCCGCAGCTGGCGCGCAATGCCGGCCGCGTCGAGCGGGTGGCCGAGCTCGACGCCGCGATCGGCGCCTGGACGGCGCAGCGCAGCGTCGACCAGGCCCTGGCCGCCCTCGACGGCGCGGCTGTGCCGGCGGGCAAGATCTACACCGTGGCCGACATCGCCGCCGACCCGCACTACCGGGCGCGCGACATGATCCTGAAGGTCAAGCTCGACGACGGCGAAACGCTGGAGGTGCCCGGTATCGTGCCCAAGCTCTCGCGCACACCGGGCAGCCACCGCCGCAACGCGCCCGGCTTGGGCCAGGACACCGAGGCCGTGCTGCGCGAGGTGGGTATCAGTGACGCTCAGATCGCGGCGCTGCGCGAGCGCGGCGTCATCCAGGGGCAGTCATGACGAACCGTGTTTTCTTCAACGAAGTCGTCACCCGCGACGGCTTCCAGATCGAGCCGGACTTCGTGCCCACCGACGACAAGATCGCGCTGGTCGACGCGCTGTCCGAGTGCGGCTACGCCAAGATCGAGGTCACCGCCTTCGTCTCGCCCAAGGCCATTCCCATGCTGCGCGACGCCGAGGAAGTGATGGGCCGCATCCGCCGTGTGCCGGGGGTGGAATACACCGTGCTGGTGCCCAACCTGCGCGGCGCCGAGCGGGCGCTCGAATCCAAGGCCGACGAGTTGAACCTGGTGATGTCGGTCTCGGAAACCCACAACCTCGCCAACCTGCGCATGACGCGGGAAAAAAGCTTCGCCGCCCTGTCGGAAGTGATCCGCGCCGTCGACGGCCGCATCCCGGTGAACGTGTCGCTGTCCACCAGTTTCGGCTGCCCGATGGAAGGCGATGTGCCACAGGACGAGGTGCTGGCCTGGGCCGCGCGCTTTGCCGGCCTGGGCGTGCGCGGCCTGACGATTTGCGACACCACCGGCATGGCGCATCCGGCGCAGGTGGCCCGTATGGCACAGGCGCTGCAAGAGCGCTTTGCCGATCTGCAACTGACCCTGCATTTCCACAACACCCGCGGCATGGGCCTGGCCAACATTCTGGCCGGCGTGCAGGCGGGCATCGTGCGGTTTGACGGCTCGCTGGGCGGCTTGGGCGGCTGCCCTTACGCGCCGGGGGCCAGCGGCAATGTCTGCAGCGAAGACGCCGTTCACATGCTGGACGCCATGGGCTATGACACCGGCATGGACCTGCCGCACCTGCTCACGCTGGCCCGCGCCCTGCCGGGCATCGTCGGCCACGAGGTGCCGGGCCAGGTGGCCAAGGCGGGCCGCAGCACCGATCTGCACCCCGTCCCGGCCGCCGTGACGCAACTGCGCGCCGCGGTCTGACCCGCACCCGAAGGCGTCTATCCTCACGACATCACCACCGCAACGCGTTCAGCCTACAAAAAAGCGGCCCGAGGGCCGCTTTTTCATGCGCGAGGCGCAAGCACGCCGGATCAGGCCGCAACCTTGTCCGCCATGTCCTTGTACTCACCGAGCTTGTCGAAGTTCAGGTACTGGTAGATCTGCTCGCCATTGGCGCTCAGCACACCCATGTCGGCCATGTACTCGTCCTTGCTGGGAATGCGGCCCAGCTTGGAGCAGATGGACGCCAGCTCCGCGCTGCCCAGGTAGACGTTGCTGTTCTTGCCCAGGCGGTTGGGGAAGTTGCGTGTCGAGGTGGAGAACACGGTTGCGCCCTCCTTCACCTGCGCCTGGTTGCCCATGCACAGCGAGCAGCCGGGCATTTCCATGCGGGCGCCGGCCTGGCCGAGTACGCCGTAGTGGCCTTCCTCGGTCAGCTGGTGCGCGTCCATCTTGGTCGGCGGGGCCACCCACAGCTTGACCGGGATGTCGCGCTTGCCTTCGAGCAGCTTCGAAGCCGCGCGGAAGTGGCCGATGTTGGTCATGCACGAACCGATGAACACTTCGTCGATCTTGGCGCCGGCCACTTCGGACAGGGTCTTGACGTCGTCCGGGTCGTTCGGACAGGCCACGATGGGCTCGTGCACGTCGGCCAGGTCGATCTCGATCACGGCGGCGTAATCGGCGTCGGCGTCGCCCTTGAGCAGCTGAGGGTTCTTCAGCCAGGCTTCCTGGGCGGCGATGCGGCGTTGCAGGGTGCGGGCGTCGGCATAACCGTTGGCGATCATCCACTTCATCAGCGTGATGTTGCTGTTGATGTACTCGATGATCGGCTCCTTGTTCAGGTGCACCGTGCAGCCGGCGGCCGAGCGTTCGGCGGAGGCGTCGGACAGCTCGAATGCCTGTTCCACCTTCAGGTCGGGCAGGCCTTCGATTTCGAGAATGCGGCCGGAGAAGATGTTCTTCTTGCCCTTCTTTTCCACTGTCAGCAGGCCGGCCTTGATGGCGTACAGCGGAATCGCATTGACCAGGTCACGCAGGGTCACGCCGGGCTGCATCGTGCCCTTGAAGCGCACCAGCACACTCTCGGGCATGTCCAGCGGCATCACGCCGGTGGCGGCGGCAAACGCCACCAGGCCGGAGCCGGCCGGGAAGCTGATACCGATCGGAAAGCGCGTGTGCGAGTCGCCGCCGGTGCCCACGGTGTCAGGCAGCAGCAGGCGGTTGAGCCAGGAGTGGATCACGCCGTCACCGGGGCGCAGCGAGATGCCGCCGCGGGTGGAGATGAAGTCGGGCAGCTCGTGGTGCATCTTCACGTCCACCGGCTTGGGGTAGGCGGCGGTGTGGCAGAACGACTGCATCACCAGGTCGGC
>JAZKDA010000020.1:0-1205 GCA_040387815.1 Pseudomonadota bacterium
GCCATCCGGGGCGTCGGGGTCGGGGCTGGTCTGGGTGACCGGGCGGCCCAGCGCGTCGTAGCTGAACGTGGTCCAGGCCGGCGCGCCTCCCGCCAAGGCATAAAGCGCGGACTTGCGTACGACGCGGCCCAGACGGTCATATCCGGTGTCCTGCACCAGCACCGAGGCGGGGCCGGCGCCGTCGAAACCGGTGGTCTGCACGCGAAGCACCCGAGCGAGCTTGTCGTGGTACTGGCGCTTTTCGGGGGCGCTGGGGCGGGCGTCGGCTGTCCAGCTTTGTTCAATGACGACCCACGCGGCGGCAGCGCTCAGGCCTGTCGGGCAGTCGGCGCCGGGATCGGTGCACAGCAGGTAAGTCCAACGGGTTGCCGTGCCGTCGGCGCGCTGCTCACGGGTGCGCCGGCCCAGGCCGTCGTAGGTCCAGGTGGTGGCCAGGCCGTTGGGGCCGACCAGGCCAATGGGAAGGCCAAGGCGCGGATCGAAAGTCTGAGTGTCCTTGTGGCCCAAGGCATTGGTGGACGCCACTGGAAAGCGCCCGTCGGGGCCCCAGTCGGTGGCTGCTGTGCGGGCCGCCGCGGCACTTGCGACGGTGTGGCCGGAAGCCCCTGGGCAGGCGCCAGCGGCCACGCCCGCCTTGTTGCCCCAGGCGTCATACCGGTAGATGGTTTGCAGGCAATCGTTGGGCCGGTCGGGCTCGATCACCTCGCGGATCAACAGGCCCCGCGCGTCGTGCTCGAAGCTGCTGGTGCGAACCTGCGCAAGCCCGGTCGCGGCCTGCGCCGCAAGGGGCAGGCACAGCGCCAGCACTAAAGCGGCCCATGGCGTTGACGCCATCGTGCGAACACCCCGACCCCATGCCACCGCCGCAACGCCGCTCTGTGCTTGCATCGCCCCGTCCCCTGAGTTGTTCTGGTAGGCGCGCGGCCATCAGGGCACGCGCGACGCAAAACACCGCAGGGTAGGCAGATCGCCGCCAAGAGCTTGACGGGAGCCTGAATCGATGCGAGCACCCCGGAGCCGGGGCGCCCTTCAGCGAAGTTGCACGGACCCGCTGATGGTGACCGTCACCGTGCTGCGCCCGGCCTCCACCGGCACCGGTGCATCGGCTGCTGCCGCGCGAGCCTCCAGGGCCAGCATGCGCGGGCGCGGCGGCGGCGCCTGCTCGCCCGACTGCACACTGACCTCACGCAGCGTGTAGCTGCTGA
>JAZKDA010000020.1:1215-6904 GCA_040387815.1 Pseudomonadota bacterium
GCCCTGAAACGCTCCACCGCCTGCTGCTGCGCCAGCGCCTCCACCCGCTGCAACTGCTCACGACTGAGCGAAAACGCCATGCCGGACACGGTCATGCCGGTGATGCGGCCGGCGGTCTGGCTGATGAGAAAAAAGTCGCGGCCCTCCAGAATCAATTCCCCGGTACCGGTCCAGGCGGTGATCCGCCCGTCTCGGCCGTAGCGCGCAGACACCGAGAACCGGCCCGAACGCACCTCCATCTGGCCCGGCAGGACCGAGCGGCGCGCATCCGCCAACGCACTGTCGAGCACGCCCTTCAACTGCGTCTGGACCGTGGCGGCGTCGGGCGCTTCTCGTGTGACCGACAGACTGATGGCCAGCAAATCTTGCTGGGTTTCGGTGCTGCCGGTCGCGCTGAGCTGAAGCACGTTTTGTGGCGCGGGGTCAGGCACGTGCGTATGCTGCGCGGCGGCAGACCGCCCTAGCGCCAGTGCCCCCAGGATGAGCAGGGCCGCGGTCAGGCGGCGGTACAGTGAACTCGAATGCATGAGACAGCCCCCGTGGCATAGTGTCGATTGAAGGGCGCATCATGCCCCGACCGGCAGCTCATCAGTAGCCGAAACCCCCGGTGAAGGCCGGGGCAACTTTTGTAACCCTGTGTGAAGGATCGCCCCAAACTTCGCACGGAGTGCAACAAGGGCCCCAAAATGGCTCTGTTACAAATCAAGCTTGGAACGACATGAACCAGAATGCAGCCCGTACCGACAAGATCCTGGTGGTCGACGACGACGCCCGGATCCGCGACCTGCTGCGACGCTACCTGACCCAGGAAGGCTTCGAGGTCATCCTCGCCGAAGACGGCAAGGCGCTCAACCGGCTGATGCTTCGCGAAACGGCCGACCTGATCGTGCTTGACCTGATGATGCCCGGCGAAGACGGCTTGTCGATCTGCCGGCGCCTGCGCGCCGCCAACGACCGCACCCCCATCATCATGCTCACGGCCAAGGGCGAGGATGTCGACCGCATCGTCGGCCTGGAGGTCGGCGCCGACGACTACCTGGGCAAGCCGTTCAACCCGCGCGAACTGCTGGCCCGCGTCCACGCCGTGCTGCGCCGCCGCCCCGCGATGGAAGCCCCGGGGGCGCCCTCCAGCGAAAACGAGGTGGTGAACTTCGGCCCCTTCGCCTTCGACCTCGGTGCGCGCACCCTGCGCAAGAACGGCGACGAACTGCCGCTGACCACCGGCGAGTTCGCCATGCTCAAGGCCCTGGTGCGCCATCCGCGCCAGCCGCTGTCGCGCGAAAAGCTGGCCCAGCTGGCCCGCGGCCGCGAGTTCGAACCGTTCGACCGCAGCCTGGACGTGCAGGTCTCGCGCCTGCGCAAGCTGGTCGAGGCCGACCCGGCGGCGCCGCGCTACATCCAGACGGTCTGGGGCGTGGGCTACGTCTTCGTGCCGGACGGCGCGGGCTGACATCAGACGCGCAAGCACTTGAACAGCTCACACGGCTCTGTCGGGATGAACCCGCCCTCCGGGCCGGCGTCGCTCGAGACGGCGCCGGTTCCGCTGCCGCTGGACCCGCGCCCGCGGGTGGGCTTGTCGCTGTTCTGGCGCACCTTTTTCCTGCTGTCCTTGCTGCTGATCGGCTCGATCGTGGCCTGGCTGCAGACCTTTCGCGCACTCGAGTTCGAGCCGCGGGCCATCCAGACGGCGCAGCAGATCGCCTCGCTCGTCAACCTCAGCCGCGCGGCGCTCGAATACTCCGACGCGATCGCCCGGGTGTCGCTGATCAAGACCCTGGCCGAGCGCGAAGGCGTGCGCATCATGCCGCGCAAGCCGACCGACACGCACACCGTGTTCGACGCTGGCTCGATCGACCCCGAAGTCGCCCGCGAGCTGATCTCACGACTGGGCAAGGGAACCATGGTGGCCGCCGGCGTGAATGGCGAAACCGGGCTTTGGGTGGGCTTTACCATCGGCGAAGACTCCTACTGGCTGCTGATGGACCCCAATCGCTTCGCGCGGGTGGGCGGGCGCACCTGGCTGATCTGGCTGATCACCGCGGCGGCGCTGTCGCTCGCGGGCGCGGCGTTGATCGCGCGGCTGATCAATCGGCCGCTCAAGCAGTTGTCGTTCGCGGCCAGTCGCGTACGCGACGGCGACTTCGACGCCAGCCGGCTCGATGAGAAGGCCGTTACCAGCGAAATCCGCGAGGTGAACATCGGCTTCAACCGCATGGCCCAGCAGCTGGCCAAGATCGAACAAGACCGCGCGGTCATGCTGGCCGGCATTTCGCACGACCTGCGTACGCCCCTGGCCCGGCTGCGGCTGGAGACCGAGATGAGCGTGGCCGACGCCGACGCGCGCGAGCACATGGCCGCCGACATCGACCAGCTCGACGCCATCATCGACAAGTTCCTCGACTATGCCCGGCCCGACCACACCGAGCTGCGGCCGGTCAGCCTCAACGATGTGATCCAGGCCTGCGTGTATGCCGTGCAGGACCAGGGCGACATGCGCATCTCGATCGACCTGCCCCGCTACACCTATGTGCTGGCCGACGAGGTCGAGCTCGCGCGGGTGGTGTCCAACCTGCTGGAGAACGCCCGGCGCTACGGCAAGTCGCCGGCCACCGGCGTGGCGGTGGTCGAGATCGCCGCCAAGGCACGCAACGAATGGGTGCTGATCAAGGTGCGTGACCACGGCGTGGGCGTGGCCCCCGACGTGCTGCCCAATCTGATGAAACCGTTCTTTCGCGGCGATACAGCGCGCACCGCCGCCACTGGCGCCGGGCTGGGCCTGGCCATTGTCGACAAGACCGTCCAGCGCATGGGGGGCGTGTTCGCGCTGGCCAACACCACCTCCGGCGGACTGGCGGCCCACATCAAGCTGCAGCGCGCCGTGATGACCGGAGAAGATTCTTCGCTCAGTGCTGACCTGGGCGAGATCCGAACGTCGGATCCGGCCCATTCCTAGGCCAGGCCAAGACGCGGGCGGCGTCAGAACAGCGAATCGGGCCCCACGCCTTTGCGCGTCATCTGCCGGCGCAGCTTGCCCAGGGCCTCGTTTTGAATCTGGCGCACGCGCTCACGCGTGAGACCCAGGCGCACACTGAGCACCTCCAGTGTCTCGGGCTCACGGTCCTTCAGGCCGAAGCGGCCTTCCAGCACTTCTTTCTCGCGCAGCGACAAGGCTTCGAGCCAGTTGGCGAGCAGCAGCTCGACCTCATGCTGCTGGGCGATGCCGGCGGGGTCGGCGTTGCCGTTGTCGGGCATGGTGTCGGCCAGCGTGCGGTCGTCGGACAGCGCATCGAGCCCGACGTCGATGGAGCTGGGCGTCTCGGCCATGGCCAACAGGTCGGACACCTCCTGCACATCGCGGCCGAGCAGGGCCGCGACGTCCTCGACCCGCACGCCTTCATGGGAACGGGCGGCGATGGCAGGGTCGTTCTCCAGTGTGCGACGGGCGCGCAGCACCTGCTGCAGCTCACGGATCACGTGCACCGGCAGCCGGATCACACGCGACTGGTTCATCACCGCCCGCTCGACGGACTGGCGAATCCACCAGGTGGCGTAGGTCGACAGGCGAAACCCGCGCTCGGGCTCGAACTTGTCGATGGCGTGCATCAGTCCGATGTTGCCCTCTTCGATCAGGTCGGCCAGGGGCACGCCGCGTCCGAGATAGGTCTTGGCGATGCTCACCACCAGACGAAGGTTGTGCTCGATCAGCGACTGGCGCGCCAGAAAGTCACCTGCCCGGGCACGGCAGGCGGTCTCGTGTTCCTGTTCGGCGGTGAACAGCTCGGTGCGCCGGATGTCGCGCAGATAGAGCGTGAGCGTGTCGTTGGATTCACCGAACAGGTCGGGGGTATCGCCCTCGCCAGCGGACCGCGCGCCCCCGTTGCGGCGCGCCTTGCCGGTGGCGTTGCCAGGGGCGTCAAGGGGTTCGCCGGGCGGGCGGGCCGCCACTCGCCAGCGGAAATCGGCGCGCGCCTCGGCAGCGGCTTTCGCAGCGCCAGGAACACCCTCGGTCGAACCGCGTTCCTTGCGCTGTGTCATGCACTACCTCATGGGGAGAAATCGGGCGGGATCCACTGGCCTGCCTTGCCGCCGGATCTCAAAATGCAGCGCGACACGGTCACTGTCGGTGCTGCCCATCTCGGCGATCTTCTGGCCCTTGCGCACGGATTGATCCTCTTTGACAAGCAGGGTCTGATTGTGCGCGTAAGCGGTGAGATAAGTGTTGTTGTGCTTGAGGATGATCAAGTTGCCGTAGCCGCGCAAGCCAGCGCCGGCATACACAACGCGGCCATCGGCCGAGGCCAGCACCGGATCGCCGGCGCGCCCCGCAATGCCGATGCCCTTGTTCTTGACCTCGTCGAAATTGGAGATCACGGTACTGTTGCCTGGCGCCGGCCAGCCCCAGGCAACCTGCTCGTCGGCGGCGGGCACTGGCGGCAGATTGGCCGATGCCGCCGCCGTTGCCGGCGCGGGCGTGGCGGCCGCCACCGCGGGAGCGGATGCCGGCGCGGACGCACCCGCCACCGACGCGCCAGCTGTGGCCGTGCCTGAGCGTGGCACGCTGGTTGCGGCCGTCGCGCCCGGCGGCGGCACCGGCGAGCCCGTTACCGGCGCGGCCGCTGTCACCGGCCGTGTCACCACGCCGTCGGTCGATGGCGCGGAAGCGGGCGATGCCGGCGATGCAGGCGATGCCGAAGAGGAAGGCGTCGAAGGCGCCGCGGCCGTTGCAACCGGCGCAACGATGCGCAACACCTGACCGACCTCGATCACATTGGGGTTGTCCAGGTTGTTCCATCGGGCCAGATCGCGCCAGTTCTGGCCGCTGTCGAGCGCGATCCGAATGATGGTGTCGCCAGGGCGAACGGTGTAATAGCCGGGCTTGCCGGCGTTCTCCGCGCCCAGCGGCAGGCGTGCGGCCGCATCGGCGGGCGCGGCCGCGGTGCCCGCCACGGTGGCGGGCTGGACGCGTGCGGAGGGGGTGCGGTCTTCGATGGGCGCGGGTACGCGGCGGGGGGACGAACAGCCCGCCAGCACCGCGCCCATCGCCAGCAGCACCACTGCGCACTTCCACGGGGGAGCCAGGGTGTTGGGCATCTTCATGCGTTCCTTCAAGCGATTCCTGATTTTAGGGGGACAAAGTGGACGGCCTCAAGCACGCTGCGCTGCAGCCCCGAGGGCGTCTTCTCGATGACGACCAATGCCTGCGCACCGCCCGGCATCACGCAAGGCGCAACGATACGCCCACCAGGCGCGAGTTGTTCGATCCACGCGGCCGGAACCGCGTCGCCACCCGCGGCCGCAATGATGCCCGCATACGGTGCGCCCTTGGCATAACCCACCATGCCATCGCCAAACAGCAGGTGCACATTGGTCAGGCGCAAGGGGCGGAAATTGTCACGTGCCTTGTCGTGCAGGCCGCGCAGTCGCTCGATGCTGTACACCTCGCGGGCCACGCGGCCCAGCACCGCGGCCTGGTAGCCGCAGCCGGTGCCGATCTCGAGCACGCGGCCCAACCGGCCCTGCGCATCGCACTGGCCGCCCAGCAGCAGCTCGATCATCCGCGCCACCACGTTGGGCTTGGAGATGGTCTGGCCCAGCCCGATCGGCAGGCTGGTGTCTTCATACGCCTGGTTCACCAAGGCGCTGTCGACGAACGCATGGCGCGGCACCTCGCCCATGGCAGCCAGCACGC
>JAZKDA010000020.1:6914-9265 GCA_040387815.1 Pseudomonadota bacterium
CACCAGCAGCACCGGCACGCCGGGCTTGAGCAGGGCCAGCACGCGCGCGTCGGCGATACCCTGGGTGGCGAGCTTGGCGACCATGCGCGCGCGTACGGCGCCGGAGTCGAGCCCAATGCCCGACGACACGATCGGCGCGGGCCGAGGCGGCGCCGTACGGGTGGCGGCCGGCCGGGGCGACAGCCCCGCACCGGGGCCGGCGCCGAGCTTGGCCGGAAACGTGGGACGCCGGGTCATGGGCGTGAGGCCTTCGCGAGGGCTTGCGCCCAGGGCGCCAACGTGTCGTGCTCGGTCAGGTCGACCTGCAGCGGCGTCACCGCCACGCGGCCCTGCGCCGTGGCATGGAAATCGGTGCCCGGCGCGCCGTCTTTCGCGGCGCCGGCAGCGCCGATCCAGTACATGGTGTCGCCGCGCGGGCTGGGCTGCGAGATGACGTTTTCGGCGGCGTGGCGGCGCCCGAGGCGGCACACCTCGAACGCGCCCAGGCTGTCGGCTGGCCGGTTCGGAATGTTCACATTCAGCAGGAAAGGCGCGGGACGCTCGTGCAGCCGCTGCGCGATCAGTTGTTGCACCAGCTCGCGCGCCTTGCCGGCGGCGGCATCGAGGTGCGACCAGCCTTTTTCCACCTGCGAGAACGCGATGGCCGGGATGCCGAAGAGGTAGCCCTCCATCGCCGCGCCCACCGTGCCGGAATAGATGGTGTCGTCGCCCATGTTCGCGCCGTTGTTGATGCCGCTGAGCACCAGATCGGGGCGGTAATCGAGCAGGCCGGTGAGGGCGATATGCACGCAGTCGGCCGGCGTGCCATTGACGTAGCGAAAACCATTGGCGCCTTGGTGCACGTACAGCGGCTGGTGCAGCGTCAGGGCATTGGACTTGGCACTGTTGTTGTGCTCGGGCGCCACCACCTCGACGTCGCCCAGGTCCTTGATGGCTTCGTACAGCGCGGCGAGCCCCGGCGCCTGGAAGCCATCGTCGTTTGAGATCAGGATTTTCATAGGGAGAGCGAGTGCGGTCCATTGTAGGCGGGCACCGACTCAGCAGACACATCGAGGCAGACGGGGAAACCGTGCGCATGTGCCTATGATCACAGCGCAAACCACAACGGAGACACCCCATGCACGCCTGGCTGTGCGAGAACCCGACCGGCGTCGACGCGCTGCACTGGCAGCAGACCCCGACCCCGCAGCCCCTGCCCGGCCAGGTGCTGCTGGAACTCAAGGCCGCAAGCCTGAATTTTCCCGACCTGCTCGTGGTGCAGAACAAGTACCAGTTCAAGCCCGCCCTGCCCTTCGTGCCGGGCATGGAGTTCGCGGGCATCGTCACCGCGGTCGGTGAAGGCGTTACGCAACTTGGCGTCGGGCAACTGGTCGCCTGCATGAACCGGACGGGCGGCTTCGCTACCCATGCGGTGGTGGACGCCGACCTGTGCGTGCCGCTGCCGACCGGTTTTTCGCACGAACACGCGGCGGCGTTCATCGCCACCTACGGCACCAGCTACCACGCCCTGATCGACCGCGCCCGCCTGCAGCCGGGCGAAACCGTGCTGGTGCTGGGGGCCGCCGGCGGCGTGGGCACGGCTGCCATCGAGATCGCCAAGGCCGCCGGCGCGCGCGTGGTCGCCGCCGCGTCCAGCGACGACAAGTGCGCGCTGTGCCGCAGCCTGGGCGCCGACGAAACCATCAATTACAGCCAGGCCAAGCCCCCCGCCGCCTTTCGCGACGCGATCAAGGCCGCCACCGGCGGCAAGGGCCCCGACGTCATCTACGACCCGGTGGGCGCCGAGTTCACGGAGCCCGCCTTCCGCTCCATCGCCTGGCGCGGCCGCCACCTCGTGGTGGGCTTTGCCGGCGGCGCCATTGCCTCGCTGCCGGTGAACCTCACCCTGCTCAAGTCCGCGTCCGTGGTCGGGGTGCTATGGGGCGAGTTCTTTCGCCGCGAGCCCGCCGAGTCGTCGCGCCAGATGAAGGTGCTGACCGACTGGTACGTGCAAGGCAAGATCAAGCCGCACATCGACCGGGTGATGCCCCTGGCCCAGTTGAAGCAGGCCTATGCCCTGATGGACTCGCGCAGCATCAAGGGAAAGCTGGTCCTGACCGTTTGAAGCCTGGCGGGGCCCAAACGCCAGCTATAATCGCGGCCTCGACGGTGGCTGTAGCTCAGTTGGTAGAGTCCCAGATTGTGATTCTGGTCGTCGTGGGTTCGAGTCCCATCAGCCACCCCAAAGAAAACCAATGAAATCAGGCCCTTACGAGGGCCTGATGCCGTTTGGGGGCGCGTCAGGGGCAACTCCATGTCAGTAGTTTTCCATCGGGCGGGCCCGACCCCGGAGCATGAAGCGGGGGACGAGG
>JAZKDA010000021.1:0-2026 GCA_040387815.1 Pseudomonadota bacterium
CTCCTCGCTGCGTTGGCTCAGGCCCACAGTGGAATGCCGGGTACGGGTGCGGGTACGGGTGCGGGTTCGGGTGCGGGTTCGGGATTCCGGGGTCAGGAGTCCGGGGCAAGGGGCCGCGCTCCGGGGTTCGGTGTCCGGCTCGCGCGCCAGCCCAGCCATTTCAAGGTTCGACGGTTGGGGGTGTCCGGGCGCCGGACGATTCGCGGTTGCCACAGAGGGTGCACGCCGTTGCGGTGTTGACGAGGTGATGTTCGAGAACCCGGGACGGCGCCCGCGAGATGGACAGAGAACGGGCACCCCGGCCGGCGGCCCGTGCCTGCCAAGCAACGAGTGCATCGCGCCACGCGATCATGAAGCTCGCGGGGTGCCCGCCAACAAGCGATTGAGCTTCGGCACGTGCTAAGCCCGCTGCGGGAGGCTGTGTTTCACGTGGAACCATCGGCGCGGTCCCCGCGAGCGTTGTGGATCACGCGCGCAACAAGCGAACAGAAGCGCACAGCGATGCCCTTAAACTCGACCATCCTCCCGGCCCGGATTCCCCATGTTTGGCGTTGCAGATTACGGCGCTTTTGTCGCCACCGTCCTCCTGTTCCTGGCCATTCCCGGCCCGGGCAACCTGGCGTTGATCAGCTCCACCGGCAAGGGCGGCATGCGGGGCGGCTTGGCCGCCACGCTGGGCATCATCGCCGGGGATCAGGTGCTGATGTGGGCCGCGGTGGCTGGTGTGGCCGCCTTGTTGCTGGCATCACCGGCGGTGTTCCAGGCTTTGCAGTGGGCGGGTGCCGCCTACCTGGCCTGGCTGGGCCTGAAGATGCTGCTCGCCAAGCCTGGTGACGCGCCGGTGCTCAACATCCAGCCGCGCCACTATTTTCGCCAGGCGGGCCTGATCACGCTCATGAACCCCAAGGCCATCGTGTTCTACATGGCTTTCTTCCCGCTGTTCGTCGACCCGGCTCGACACCAAGGCCTGCTCACCTTCGGCGCGATGGCCATCACCATTGCCGTGCTCACCTTGGCCTATGGCCTGATCATGGTGCTGCTGACCCACTTCCTGGCCGAACGCCTGCGCGCCACACCCTGGGTGCGCCGGGCGCTCGAAAAGTTTGCCGGTCTTTGTCTCGTCGGCTTCGGCGTCAAGCTGGCGTTGGGCCGCTGAGTTTCCACAGCCGAACGCCACCACCCTAGCAAGCCGGCCCGCGGAGGGGCATCCAAGCAATGGCCAAGATTTTTTGCATCGCGAACCAGAAGGGTGGGGTGGGCAAGACCACCACCACCGTGAACCTGGCGGCCGGGCTGGCCAAGGTCGGCCAGCGGGTGTTGCTGGTCGACCTGGATCCGCAGGGCAATGCCACCATGGGTTCGGGCGTGGACAAGCGGCAGCTCGAATACACGGTCTACGACGTGCTGCTGGAATCGGCCACAGTGGCCGAGGCGCGGGTTCGCGCCGACAAATGCGGCTACGACCTGCTGGGCGCCAACCGCGAACTGGCCGGGGCCGAGATCGAGCTGGTGGGCCTGGAGCGGCGCGAAAAGCGCTTGAAGCAGGCATTGGCGCCGGCGCTGGCCGAATACGACTTCCTCAT
Organism: Pseudomonadota bacterium; assembly: GCA_040387815.1. GTDB lineage: Bacteria > Pseudomonadota > Gammaproteobacteria > Burkholderiales > Burkholderiaceae_C > Ramlibacter. The sequence continues at coordinate 1,584 of JAZKDA010000021.1, forward strand.
CGACTGCCCGCCCTCCCTGTCGCTGCTCACCCTCAACGGCCTGTGCACTGCCCACGGCGTGGTGGTGCCCATGCAGTGCGAGTACTTTGCGCTCGAAGGCTTGTCCGATCTGGTCAACACCATCAAGCAGGTGCATGCCAACCTCAACCCGCAGCTTCAGATCATCGGCCTGCTGCGCGTCATGTTCGACGCCCGCATCACCCTTCAGCAGCAGGTGAGCGAACAGCTCAAGGCGCACTTTGGCGACAAGGTGTTCAACACCGTCATTCCGCGCAACGTGCGCCTGGCCGAGGCGCCGAGCTATGGGCTGCCCGGTGTGGTGTTCGATCCGGCGGCCAAGGGCAGCCAAGCCTTTGTCGAGTTTGCGCAGGAGATGGTCGATCGGGTGCAGAGCATGAAGGCGCTGGGTAAAAAAGCGGCAGTTGTCTGACCACGCAACAGCC
>JAZKDA010000021.1:2036-12048 GCA_040387815.1 Pseudomonadota bacterium
CTTCGGCGCCGGCCGCGAAGGGCCGCGGCTGTTCAAGGAAATGGTCGCGCGCCTCGGAAAGCTTTGAGGGGGACTGCGCGCATGAAGCCCTCGAACGTCCTCGTGTTGCCGGGTTGGCACGGCAGCGGCGCGCAGCACTGGCAGACGCTGTGGGAGCAGCGCCATGGCTATCGCCGCGTCGAGCAACACGACTGGGATCAGCCCCTGCGTGGCGACTGGGTCGCGCGGCTGGAAGACCTTGTGTTGTCTTGTGACGAGCCGGTGGTGCTGGTCGCGCACAGCCTGGGCTGCTTGCTGGTGGCCGCGTGGGCGGCGCACAGCCAGAACTTGCACCGCGTCAAAGCGGCGCTGCTGGTGGCGCCGGCCGATGCCGAGCAGAGCGACCTGTACCCGCGCCTTCGTAGCTTCGCGCCGGTGGCGCTGCACAAACTGCCGTTTCCCAGCGTGCTGGTGGCCAGCCGAGATGACCCGTTCTGTGCGGTCAGCCGGGCCCGGCTGTTCGCTCATGCCTGGGGCTCGCAGTGGATCGACTATGGCGATGCCGGCCACCTCAATGCCGAGGCCGGGCTGGCCAGCTGGCCCGAGGGCCACGTCCTGCTGCAGGACCTGATGAAGAACTGATCAAGCACTGATTCGAACAACAAGGAAAGCACCACCCATGGCCACCAAGAAACCCAAGGGCCTCGGCCGCGGCCTGGAGGCGCTGCTGGGCCCCACCGCCCTCGATGCCCCCGCCGACGCCCCCGCCGCCAACCCGGGCCTGCCGGCCTCGCTGCGGCTGGCCGACATGGTGCCCGGCGCCTACCAGCCGCGCACCCGCATGGACGAGGGCGCGCTGTACGAGCTGGCCGAGAGCATCAAGGCCCAGGGCATCATGCAGCCCATCCTGGTACGCAAGGTCCACCAGGGCGAGAACGAAGGCAAATACGAAATCATCGCTGGCGAGCGGCGCTTCCGGGCGGCCCGGCTGGCCGGCCTGGACAGCGTCCCGGTGCTGGTGCGCGACGTGCCGGACGAGGCCGCCGCAGCGATGTCCTTGATCGAGAACATCCAGCGCGAAGACCTCAACCCGCTGGAAGAGGCGCAAGGCCTGCAACGTTTGGTCAAAGAGTTTGGGCTTACTCACGAACAGGCCGCACAGGCTGTGGGGCGCTCGCGCAGCGCCGCGTCCAACCTGCTGCGGCTGCTGAACCTGGCCGACCCGGTTCAGACCATGCTCATGGCCGGCGACCTGGACATGGGCCACGCCCGGGCCTTGCTGGCCCTGGAGCGCGCCAACCAGATCACCGCCGCCAACCAGATCGCCGCCAAAAAGCTCTCGGTGCGCGAGACCGAGAGCCTGGTCAAAAAGCTCGGCGCCGAGTTCAACCTGGTCTCGCCCAAGCCCAAGAAGGAAAAGTCGCGCGACCTGCGCCGGGTGGAGGAGGAGCTGTCCGACCTGCTCACGGCGGAGGTCGAGGTGCGGGTGAAAAAGCGCGTCAAGCGGCACGGCCGCTTCGAGGAGCTGGGCGAGCTGGCGATCCAGTTCGGCTCATTGGAGGAGCTCAACGGCCTGATCGACCGTCTGCGCGGTCAGTAGCCAGCCCAAGCCGCCAGCGCTCGGGCCTCAGGCGCTGGCCACCCCGGGTTCAGGACGCCGCGTCGTCCGACAACTCATCGCCCGATTCCGTCCCAGGCCAGCAGTAGGCTGTGCTGAAGCGATCCTTCAACTGGGTCTTGGTGGCGGGCGGCAGCGATGTGCCGTCGAGGACCGAGGCCACGGCCTCCAATGTCGCCTTTCGGATCGTTCCTTTCAATTGACCTGCGCCCAGGAGCGAGCCCAACCGGGTCGCGGTGGCCAGCACGGCGTCGAGCTGGGCCGGCCCGGCCTCTTGCGCCTGCCGGGCCAGGCGCCCGGCCAGTGCCTGGGCAATGCCATAGACGACGGCCCTCCCGGTGAATTGGTTGCGCGAGTCGCCGAGCACGCCCCGCCGACCTGTCTGTGCTTTCATTTCTTCGGTATACGGGTGCCACTGCCGTGCGCCGCCCGCATTGGCACCCGTGAGAAACACCATCAGCGCGTCCAGAGGAACGCGGGCCTGGACGGCCTCATGCGCCAGCGCTTGACCGATGACCGCGCGTGCGGCGCGTCCCAGCGTTCCGCGGCCTCGCGCCGTCTTGGCGGGCACCCGCAGCTCGCCCACAGCCTGGCCCAGTACAGTTCGCTCGTCGTCATTGGCCAGTGACGGCAGCACCAGCAGCACCGCCACGAGGAACTCCGGCGTGAACGCCTGTCGTTTGTCTTTCAGCTGGTCCCAGTTGCCGGCGGCGGGGCGCAGAAAGTCACGGTAGATGGCCTTTGCGTCGGTGCCCGAGGCCAGCGCCTTGCGCAAGCGGCTGCGCAAGGTCTTGGCCAACTGCGAGGCGACGGGGTCGAACGCCTGGGCGTGCGGGGCAAGCTCCTGCGCCTCCTGGGGGTTCACAGCCGGTTGCGGGACCTGCGGCGCGAGGGCGAGGTCCAGTACGGCCAGCCTCGGTTCGGCAGGCGCTTGCTGCCCGGGTCCTTGGGGTGCCGCGACAGGGTCCGCGTAGGCCACCAGGAATCGCCCATCCGAGCTGCTGCCTCGCACGACCAGAGGCCGTGACGAGCTCGCGGACAAGGCCGCCAGTTCCTGGGCCGTCACGCTGAAGGTCTGACCGCTGGCGATGGCCTGTTGACCTGCGGCTGGCGCCATCGGCTCCTGAGTCACGCGGGACTTGTTCTCGCCTCGGGACGCAGCCCCGGTGCCGAAGACGAAGCCGATACCGGGCGCGCTGGACGGGGGCTGCTGCTGGGTCGTCAGGGGGGGAAGGACGATCGAGGACCGGACCCTCCTGGCGGCCTTGCGAACCGGGCCGCCCTCGGGCGCCAGGAAGGGCGAGGTCTGGGCATTGAGCGGATCTTGCTGCTGGGGCAGCGGCTCGGCGTCGCGGTCGGTCAGCGAGAGTGAAGTCACGGGCGAAGCCAGCACCGACAACAGCTGTGAGCTGGTGAAGCCATGGAAAGACGCGGGCTCTTGCCGCGGCTCTGGTGAGCGAGAGCGCACCCGCCGCCGGCTGCTGGTCTCGCCGATCTGTTCGGCCTGGTCGCCCAGGCTCAGCGGCGAGGGCCGGCGGGTGGGGTCGGCCGATCGACCGTGGGCGCCATGGGTGCTGGTGGGTTGCATGATGAAAATCCTGTTTTGGCAAGCTGCTGGCTGCGGACGATCCGCCGCCTTGACTGGACCATGGGTGACGCGCGCCCTTACGACGATCCGCGAAAGACCGCGCGTTGGCTGACGGCTGTGCCAAGCGTGCGGTCGTCAGCTCGCCTTGTGCTCCCCGGCGCCGCCCGCTCTGGGACTGCCAGGCAAGGCCCGGCCTTCAGAGCCCGCCAGCGCGAGCAAGGTGGCGGCCGCGGACCCGGCGTCTTGAGTGGGCTGCGTCGACGAACTGGACGAACTCGATGAACGGGTCGCGTCGAGCGATGAGCGCAATGCCGGGGGAGGCGTGAGCAGCGTGTCCACCGGTTTGGCCGCACCGGCGATCGTGATGCCCTTGGACTGCGCGGAGACGACGATCGGCTGTGCCGGTCCCGCAAGTGCCGCGGTCAGGGCCGTCTTGCTCGCCGCATCCAGGGGCAGCTCGCTGATCGCGACCCGTAGCAAGCCCGCGCCCGTGACCTTCTGGGTGTCGCCCGCGAACACGCCGGCGAGGGCCCGCACCCACTGACAGGCCGTCGCCAGGGACGGGGCATTTTGCGCGACCTGCTTTGCGAAGATGCCGACCAGCGCCTGCGCAATGCCGCTGCGACTGCCATTGCGGGTGTATTCGTTTCGTAGGACATAGCGCTTCTCTTGGGCTGGCGTGTCCTTGTTCTGCCCCCTCGCGAGGTCCCTTCGGCCGGTTGAATTGGCCGAGCGCAGGAAGTCGACGATGAGATCCACCGGGACGGTGGTTTCGATGGGGGGCGAGCTTAGCGCCTCGGCGATCTCTCGCTGGGTGTCCGGGCTCAGGCGCGCCGCTGTGCCGGTCAGTCCCATTCGCCCAAGCGCACGACCGAGCAGATCGCGCTTGGCGGGCTCGTCCTTGAGCGCCGGCAGCATCGTCAAGAGCCCCGTCAACAGCCCGGCGCTGAACGCGAGGGGCTGGCCCTTGAGGGCAGCAGTGCCCCAGTACCGATACCCCGTGAGGGCACCGCGGATCTCGAAGTCACTCGCCCCCCTGTCGAGCAAGGCATTGATCTCCGCTTGGAACCTTGCCTGTGCAGGACTCGGGCCGCCGGGGCCAGCCTGGACGCTTGCGATCGCCAAGGGCTTGGCCGCGGCCGTTTGCCCTTGCATGGCGACCCGGGTTGGCCGATTGTCTGCTCGCATCAGGGCCGCCTGCGCCTGGGTGATCAGCGGCGGGAGGTCCGACATCTCGTCCTCGCGCGTCGGGCTGTCCGAGGTGGGGGGGTGGTCACTCTTTCGATCGGGCGAGGGCGGCGCGGCCTTGCGGGTCTTGGCGGCGGGTTCCCCATTGATCTGGCGCTCGCGGACCGCCGGGGAAAGCCGGCCCGGCGATGGCGGCGCGGCGCGCTGCTGCTCGCGTACGAGGTCGCCACGCAGGCGGGACAGGTCCAGCGAAGACGCCAGCGTCGGGACAAACACGATCGTCGCGTCCGGGCCTGTCAGTTGTTCCACCGTGAAACCCCAGATGGTCTGGCCGTCGGTCGTGCGGCCTTGTACGGGGGGCAAACCCCAGCCAGGACCCGGCAGGTAGGAAGCGCGGGCGTAGGAAGTTCCATCCATGGCGTCATCTCCAGATGTGCGCCGAAATAGCCGGCGCAAAAAGGCTCGACAGTATGCGGATGAGCTGACTGAAGAAAGCGCGAAGGCTGACGGGCCGGGAAAACCCCGCCGCGTCACATCTGAAAGATCTTCCCCGGATTCATGATGTTCTTCGGGTCCAGCGCCCGCTTGAGGGTGCGCATCATGTCGACCGCGCCCGTGCCGGCTTCGTCCACCAGAAAACCCATCTTGTGCAGGCCCACGCCGTGCTCGCCGGTGCAGGTGCCACCCACGGCCAGGGCGCGTGCCACCAGCCTGTGGCTCAGGGCTTCGGACACTTCGCGCTCACGCGGGTCGTCGGGGTTGACCAGGTAGCCGACGTGGAAATTGCCATCCCCGACATGGCCGACCAGGAAATAGGGGATGCCGCTGTCGTCGGCATCTTTCACCGAATCGAGCAGGCAGTCGGCCAGGCGCGAGATCGGCACGCAGGTGTCGGTGGCGATCGCCCGGCAGCCCGGGCGCGACTGGACCGCCGCGAAGTAGAGGTTGTGCCGGGCGGTCCACAGCCGGGTGCGTTCCTCGGGCGTGGTGGCCCATTCGAAGGCCTTGCCGCCGTGCTCGGCCGCGATTTCCTGCACGGTCTGGGCCTGCTCCTGCACGCTGGCGGGCGAGCCGTGGAACTCCATCAGCAGCATGGGCTCCTCGCGCAGGCCCAGCTTGCTGTGCACATTGACCAGGCGCACCGTTTGGGCGTCGATCAGCTCCACCCGGGCAATGGGCACGCCCAACTGGATGGTCTGGATGGTGGTGCGCACCGCCGCCTCGATGCTGGGAAACGAGCAGATCGCCGCCGAAATGGCCTCGGGCAGGGGATAGACGCGCAGCGTGACTTCGGTGATCACGCCCAGCGTGCCCTCGCTGCCCACGAACAGGCGCGTGAGGTCGTAGCCGGCCGCGGACTTGCGCGCGCGCGTACCGGTGCGGATCACCTCGCCGCTGGCCGTCACCACCTGCAGCGCCAGCACGTTCTCGCGCATGGTCCCGTAGCGCACGGCGTTCGTGCCGCTGGCGCGGGTGGCGCTCATGCCGCCGAGGGTGGCGTCGGCGCCGGGGTCGATCGGAAAGAACAGGCCTGTGCTCTTGATTTCCTCGTTGAGCTGCTTGCGCGTGACGCCGGGCTGCACGGTGACGGTGAGGTCGTCGGCATCGATGGACAGCACGCGGTTCATGCGGCCCAGGTCGATGCTGATGCCGCCTTGCACCGCCAGCAGATGGCCTTCGACCGAGGAGCCGGCGCCGAAGGGGATGACGGGCACCTCGAAACGCGCGGCCAGGGCCACCGCGTCGGCCACGTCCTGGGTGCTTTGCGCGAACACCACGGCCGCTGGCGGCGGCGCGCGAAACACCGATTCGTCGCGCCCGTGCTGCTCGCGCACCGCCAGGGCCGTCGACAATTGGGCGCCAAAGCGTGCGCGCAGGGCGTCGAGCATGGGCTGTGGCACGGCGCGCGGCGGGGTCCGGGCGGTGGGGTCGGAGGCGGCGAGGGCAGCGTTCATGGGGCGGATTCCGAGGGCGGCGACGCGTCCAGTGTATGCCGCCCCGCCGGGCAGCCAGCGCGTGGACAATGCGGGCATTGGAGCAAATTCAAGGGAGTACCCGATGGGCAAACGCCTGACCCAGATCGCCACCCGCACCGGAGACGACGGCACCACCGGACTGGGCGACAACACCCGCGTGCCCAAGCACAGCCTGCGCGTGCAGGCCATGGGCGACGTCGACGAACTCAATTCCCACATCGGCGTGCTGCTGTGCGAGCCCATGCCCGAGGGGGTGCGCGCGCTGCTGGTGGAGATCCAGCACCAGCTGTTCAACCTCGGCGGCGAGCTGTCCATCCCCGGTTTCGAGCTGCTCAAGCCCGAGGCCGTGCTGGCGCTGGACGAAGGCCTGGCCGAGTACAACGCGCAGCTGCCCAAGCTGCAGGAGTTCATCCTGCCGGCCGGCACCCGGGGCGCGTCGCAGGCCCATGTGTGCCGCACCGTGGCCCGCCGCGCCGAGCGCGCGGTGGTGGCCCTGGGCGCGGTGGAAGACCTGCGCGACACACCGCGCCAGTACCTCAACCGCCTGTCCGACCTGATGTTCGTGCTGGCCCGCGTGCTCAATCGCCTGAACGGCGGCGACGACGTTTATTGGAAGAGCCAGCGCCTGAGCCAGTCGCAGGAGGAGTAACCCGGCGCCTCCAGGGTCGCGGCGGCCTGGCGCGCGGCGCAGCCTTTACTGCGGCGCCAGGATGGCCATGGTGATGCGCGAGACGCAGGTCAGCCGGCCCTGGTCGTCGTGCAGGTCGATCTGCCAGACCTGCGTGGTGCGGCCGCGATGCACCGGGCGCGCGGTGCCGGTGACCCAACCGGACGTGGCGCCGCGCAGGTGGTTGGCATTGATGTCCAGGCCGACGGCCCGGTGACCGGGCGGGCTGCTGTAGGCCGCCCCGCACGAGCCCAGCGTCTCGGCCAGCACCACGCTCACGCCGCCGTGCAGCAGGCCATACGGCTGGCGCGTGCGCGTATCGACCGGCACCCGGGCGCGGATGAAGTCGTCGCCGACCTCGATGAATTCGATGCCGAGATGGTCGATCGCCGTGTTTTTCTGGCTGGCGGTCAGGGTCTCGACGGTGGTGGGTTGGGTCCAGATGGCGGGCATGCCCTCCATCTTAGCGGGAGGACGCCGGGGCGGCGCCAGAGGCCGTGGCGGGTCGGCCGGCGCTCAGCAGCGCATACAGGACGATGGCCCCGAAGGTGGCCGTGCCGATGCCACCCAGCGCGAACTGGCCGAACTTCAGCGTGAAGTCGCCCGTGCCCAGCACCAGGGTGACAGCCGCGACGATCAGGTTGCGGTTGTCGGTGAAGTCGACCCGGTTGTCGACCCAGATGCGCGCGCCGGCGATGGCGATCAGGCCGAACACCACGATGGACACGCCGCCCATCACCGGCAGCGGAATCGCCTGGATCACCGCGCCGAACTTGGGCGAGAAGCCAAACACCACGGCGATCAGCGCGGCCACCAGGAACACGGCGGTGGAATAGATCTTGGTGGCGGCCATCACGCCGATGTTCTCGGCGTAGGTGGTCACGCCGGTGCCGCCGGCCGCGCCCGAGACCATGGTGGCCACGCCGTCGCCCATGAAGGCGCGGCCCATGTACACATCGAGATTGCGCCCGGTCATCGCCGTCACCGCCTTGATGTGCCCCAGGTTCTCGGCCACCAGGATGATGGCCACCGGGGCGATCAGCAGCATGGCCGGCGCGCTGAACACCGGAGCGACGAACACCGGCGCGCCGAACCACGCTGCGGCGGCGATGCCCGACAAATCGAGCGGCTTGCCCAGGCCCATGCCGTTGGCCAGCAGGGCGTACACGACAGAGGCCACGATCAACCCGACCAGGATCAGCAAGCGTTGCACCATGCCGCGGGTGTACACCGCCACCAGGCCCACGCAGACAAATGTGAGCGCCTGCATCCACGAATCGAAGTTGCTGGCCGCCATGTTCTTGATCGGAATGCCGGCCAGGTTCAGGCCGATCACGGCAACCACCGAGCCGGTGACCACAGGCGGCATCATCCGTTCGATCCAGCCGGTACCCAGGGCCTGCACCAGCGCGCCGATCAGCGTGTAGACCACGCCGCAGGCGATGATGCCGCCCAGGGCCACGCCGATGTTGGCGTTAGGCCCCTTGCCGGCGTAGGCCGTGGCGGCGATCACCACGCCGATGAAGGCGAAGCTCGAACCCAGGTAGCTGGGCACCTTGCCGCCGGTGAACAGGAAGAAGATCAGCGTGCCGATGCCGCTCATGAGAATGGCCAGGTTCGGATCGAACCCCATGAGGATGGGCGCCAGCACCGTGGCGCCGAACATGGCCACCACGTGCTGCACCCCCATCAGCGCCGTCTGCGGCCAGGGCAGGCGTTCGTCGGGGGCGATCACGCCGCCTTGCGCCAGCACACTGGCGGGTTTTTCGGTCCACTGGAACAAGGCCATGGCATCTCCTGCTATGAAAACTGGATCGAACGGACTTTGATTTAGTATGCCCGCAAGACCTCCATTCCAAAGAAGTATTCATGAGCCGAGACACTCAGCCCACCGACATCGTCACGCGTTTTGGCAGCGGCCGCGACGTACCGCGCATCGAAGACGAAGGCCTGCTCAAGGGCCAGGGCCGGTACACCGACGACCTCGCCCCCGACGGCCACCTGCGGCTTTGTTTCGTGCGCTCGCCCCATCCGCATGCGCGCATCCTGCGCGTCGACGCCGATCAGGCGCGCGCCATGCCCGGCGTGAAATACGTGGTCACCGGCGCCGAGCTGGAGGCCGCCGGGGTCAAGCCGCTGCCGGTCAACACGGGATTCAAGCGGCCCGGGGGCGGCCCCAGCGCCACCGCGCCGCGCCGCGCGCTGGCGTATGAGCGTGTGCGCTTCGTGGGCGAGCCGGTGGCTGCCGTGGTGGCCGACAGCTTCGAGCAGGCGCGCGATGCCGCCGAGGCCGTGTGGGTGGAGTACGAAGAGCTGCCCCACGTGATCGACCCGATCGAGGCCATGCGCCCGGGCGCGCCGGCGCTGTGCAAAGAGGCGCCCGACAACATCGCCGCCGAGGCCCGCTATGGGGACGTGGCGGCCTGCGCGGCTGGCTTTGCAAAGGCCGTCCATGTGGTGACGCTCGATCTGGTGAACCAGCGCGTGTCGGCGCTGGCGCTGGAGCCTCGTGCGGTGCTGGGCTGGGTGGCTGACGACGGCCGCCTGACCATCCGCATGGGCACGCAGATGCCCTCGGGTGTCCGCAACTCGGTGTGTGATTCGCTCGGCCTGGCGCGCGAGCAGGTGCGCGTGACGGTGGGCGACGTCGGCGGCGGATTCGGCATGAAGACCGGCATCTACCCCGAGGACGTGGTGGTCGCCTGGTGCGCCTGGCAGCTCAAGCGGCCGGTGAAGTGGAGCGCCGATCGCAGCGAGGAATTCCTGTCCGCCGTGCCGGGGCGCGACCTGCGCACCCATGCCGAAATGGCCCTGGCCGCCGACGGCCGTGTGCTGGGGCTGCGCCTGAAGTCCACCGGCAACGTCGGCGCCTATGCGCTGGGCACCGGCGCGGCCATCCAGCTGATGATCGGCCCCTGGGTGCAGACCAGCGTGTACGACATCCCCATCGTCGACTTCCACTTCCAGTCGGTGATGACCAACACCGCGCCGATCGC
>JAZKDA010000021.1:12058-37069 GCA_040387815.1 Pseudomonadota bacterium
CTACCGTGGCGCCGGCCGGCCCGAGGCCGTCTACATCATCGAGCGGCTGATGGACGAAGCCGCGCGCGTCAGTGGCATCGACCGTACCCAGCTTCGGCGGCGCAACTTCATCCGGCCCGAGCAGATGCCCTACACCAACGCGATGAAGCAGACGTATGACGTCGGCCGCTTCGAGCACGTGATGGACCTGGGCCTGGCGCAGGCCGACTGGAGCGGCTTCGAGGCCCGCGCGGCGCAAAGCCGTGCGCGCGGCCAGTGGCGCGGCCTGGGGCTGGCGACATTCCTGGAGTGGACCGGCGGCAACGCCTTCGAGGAGCGGGTGACGGTGTCGGTGCTGCCCGACGGTGTGATCGAGGTCTTCTCGGCCGTCAACGGCATGGGCCAGGGCATCGCCACCTCGCTGGCGCAGCTGGTGGTCGACGTATTCGAAGTGCCGATCGATCAGGTGCGCGTGGTGCTGGGCGACACCGACCGCGGCGACGGTTTCGGCAGCGCCGGATCGCGTTCGCTGTTCACCGGCGGCTCGGCCATGCACATCGGCGCCGGGCGCGCGCTCGACGAGGCCCGCAAGCTGGCGGCGCACGAGCTGGAGGCCAGCGCCGAAGACCTGGCCTACCAGGGCGGCCGCTTCACCGTGCGCGGCACGGATTTGGGCGTGGACCTGTTCGCCCTGGCCGGCCGGCAGCCGCAGGGCCGCATCCACCTGGAGAGCACCACCAAGGTCGCCGGTCCGTCCTGGCCCAATGGCTGCCATGTGTGCGAGGTGGAGGTGGACCCGCAGACCGGCGCGGTCAAGGTGGTGGCCTACAGCAGCGTCAACGACATCGGGCGCGTGGTCAACCCGGCCATCGTGCGCGGCCAGCTCGACGGCGGCGCGGTGCAGGGACTGGGCCAGGCCTTGTGCGAGGCGGTGGTGTACGACCCCGAAACCGGCCAGCCGATCACCGGCAGCCTGATGGACTACAGCGCCCCGCGCGCCGACATCATGGCCTGCGAATTCGTCACCGGCACCGACGAATCGACGCCCAGCACCAACAACCCGCTGGGGGTCAAGGGCGTGGGCGAGTTGGGCACCATCGGCGCCACGCCCTGTGCTGTCAATGCGGTGGCCGATGCCCTGGCGCGCAATGGCCGCGCCGATCTGGCGCCGCGGCTGCGGATGCCGCTGTCGCCTGGTTACCTGTGGGAGCTGCTCAACGAGGCGTGAGGGCGGCCACGTCGATCACGAACCGCTCGCGAAATGCATCCTGCTCGCCCTTGCCGGCGTAGCCCAGCGTGTTGGTCAACACGCGGCAGCCGCCGACGGTGTAGTCGTGCGGGCAGTGCACATGCCCATGCAGCCACAGTTGGGCCAGCGGCATCAGGTCGTCGAGCGCATTGCAAAAGCCGGCCGTGCCGGGTGTCAGGCCGTAGCGCGGGTCGACGCTGCGCAGGCTGGGCGCGAAATGCGTCACCGCCACCGTCGGGCCGTCGAAGGGCCGCGCCAGGGCTTGGCGCAGCCATTGCTGGCTTGCCAGCCCGAGCGCGCGCCAACCCTCGGCCAGCAGCGGCTCGCCGCCACGCAGCGCGGTGTTCTTGTTCAGGTAGAAGTTGGCGGCGCGAAAGGCCTTGTCGCGCGCCTTCTCGATCTTGGCCGGATCGGTCTCGCCAGCGGACAGCGCGTCGAAGTCGGTCCACAGCGTGGTGCCCACGAAGCGCACGCCATCGATCACCAGCGCCTCGCGCTCCAGCCAGGTGATGCCCAGGCGCTCGCAGGTCTCGCGCAGGCGCTGGTGGGTTTCGTCGAAGTCCAGGCCGTCGTATTCATGGTTGCCCGGCACGTACAGCACCGGCTGCGGCCAGCCGAGGCGCGGCGAAAAGCGGTCCAGCCCGAAATCGTGGCCGTCGAGCTGGCTGCCCGGCTGGTAGCTTCCGATGTCGCCGGCCAGCACCAGCAGGTCGGCGCCGGGGGCGGGGCGGGCCCGGAAATCGGGGTTGGCCTCGAGGTGCAGGTCGGACAGCAGCTGGATCTTCACCGCGCCATTGTGGCTTGCCCGGCCAGGCTGAGGCCTTGGGCCTCGGGCGCGAAAGCCTGCGACGCGGCGTCGGCCACCGCCTGGCGCAGCCATTGCAGGCCACCGCGCAGCCCTTGCCGGCGATGCCAAAGCGCGTCCACATGGACCTCCGGCACCGGGAAGGGCAGCTCACGCCAGGTCAGCTCGCTGGCCATGCCGGTGACCGACACGAAGTGCAGCGGCAGCACCGTGAGCAGGTCGGAGTTGGTCACCACTCGGCCGGCAGTGAAGAACTGGTTGACCGTCAGCACAATCCGCCGCTTGCGGCCGCGCGCGGCCAGCGCCTCGTCGACGAAGCCGAACGGCCGCCCCGAGAAGCTCACCAGCATGTGCCGCGCGGCGCAATAGCTCTCGAAGGTCAGGCCCTCGGCGGCCAGCGGATGGTCCTTGCGCATCACGCACACATAGTGGCCGTCGTACAGGCGCTGGTGGTCGAAGCTGACCACCCCGCCGGCCTGGGCCTGGGCCGTGAGGTCGGCGAGCACGGCCGGGAAATAACCCACCGCCAGGTCGACCAGGCCCTCGTCGAGCAGGCGGCGCGGATCGCGCGTGGTCAGCGGCAGCACCCGCATCGAGATGCCCGGGGCCTCCTGCTCGATGCGCCGGGCCAACCCGGGCATCAGCTCCGAAGCCGTGGCGTCGGCCATGGCCAGCAGGAAGGTGGTATCGGCCGTGGCGGGGTCGAAGTGGCCGGGGACCATCGAAGCCTCCAGGGCCCGCAGCGCCTCGCTCACGGCGGGCCACAAGGCCAGGGCGCGGGGGGTAGGTTCGACACCGTAGCCTCTGCGCGACACCAGGCGGTCGCCGAGGAAATCGCGCAACCGCCCCAGGGCATTGCTCACAGCCGGCTGGGTCATGGACAGATTGCGGGCGGCACGGGTGAGGTTGCGCTCGGCCATCACCTGGTCGAACACGCGCAACAGGTTCAGGTCGAGCGTGCGGAAGTTGGGGGTGGGCGGTGCATTCATGCGTTTAGTGAATGATATACATCACCAATCTAAATTTGGAGAATATCAGGGAGAACCCTAGTATCTGGTCATGTTCAGGCACCCCGCCGGGACGCCATCGCAACTTTCTCACGAGGAACCGAGATGACCACCTTCATTCAAGTCTCCCATCCCACCGAACACCCCGGCGTCGTCCGCGCCGAGCGCGTCATCGCCAATGTGCGCGAACTGTCGCGCCGCGCGTCCGTCTCCAGCTTTGTGCTGGCCGCTTTGGTCGCCGCCGTCGTGGTGGTGGCCAACGAGGTCGTATCGGTCTGGACCGACGGCCACCTGCTGGCGGCCTGGATCGTCATGTGGTTGATTGCCTTCAGTGCCCTGGCCCTGTTGGCCGTACCGGCCCGCCGCGCCACCGCCGGCCTTCGCGGCGCGTTCGCACGCTGGCAAGTGGCCCGCCGCCAGGCGGCCGACGACCGCGTCCTGTGGGCCGCCGCCATGGCCGACGCCCGCGTGATGGCCGACATTCGCCAGGCCATGGACGCCCAGCCCGGCTTGGTCTCGCGTTTGAACCGAGCGTAGGCGAGCCGATGCTCAGCGGTCTGATGATCTACGCGCTGCGCTGGCTGCTTCGCCGCCTGCCGCGGTGGATGGTCGCGCCGCTGGACGCCTGGTCGCAACGCATCGCCCGCAGCCGGCTCGAGCGCCGGCGCAAGGCCCGGGCGCAGTCCGCGCCTTGAGTTGCTGGCATCCATGAAAAACGCCCGGGAGACCGGGCGTTTTTCATGGGCGAAGACGCGCGCTTGGCGCGCTTGCCCCATCAGGCGGCCAGGCGCTGCTCGATGCGGTCCTTGGTGGCGCTCAGCTCGCGTGGCAGGTGGTAGGCCAGTTGCTCGAACAACTCGGCATGCAGCTGCAGCTCCTTGGCCCAGTCGCCCTTGTCCAGGTGGGTGACGGTTTCGAAGTGGGCGCGGGTGAACTCCAGACCGTCCCAGGTGATTTCCTCGTAGCGCGGGGAGATGCCGAACAAGGTCTCGGTGCCCTGGGCACGGCCTTCGATGCGGTCGATCATCCACTTGAGCACACGCATGTTCTCGCCGTAGCCGGGCCACACGAACTTGCCGTCGGCGCCCTTGCGGAACCAGTTGACGCAGAAGATCTTGGGCAGCGTGTGGCCCTTTTCCTCAAGCTTGTGTTCCATGTCCAGCCAGTGCTGGAAGTAGTCGCTCATGTTGTAGCCGGCGAAAGGCAGCATGGCGAAGGGGTCGCGGCGCACCACGCCCTGTGCGCCGAAGGCGGCGGCGGTCGTCTCGGAACCCATGGTGGCGGCCATGTAGACGCCTTCCATCCAGTCGCGCGCCTCGGTCACCAGGGGCACCGTGGTGGAGCGGCGGCCGCCGAAGATGAAGGCGTCGATCGGCACGCCCTTGGGGTCGTCCCAGGCGGAATCGAGCGCCGGGTTGTTGGTGGCGGCCACCGTGAAGCGGGCATTGGGGTGGGCCGCCTTGGCGCCGGTTTCCTTGGCGATGTGCGGCGTCCAGTCCTTGCCCTGCCAGTCGATGGCGTGAGCCGGGGGCTCGTCCATGCCCTCCCACCACACGTCGCCGTCGTCGGTCAGGGCCACGTTGGTGAAGATCACGTCGCGGGTGAGGCTGGCCATGCAGTTGGGGTTGGTCGCCGTGTTGGTGCCGGGAGCCACGCCGAAATAGCCGGCCTCGGGGTTGATGGCGTACAGGCGGCCGTCGGCGCCGGGCTTGATCCAGGCGATGTCGTCGCCGATGGTGGTGACCTTCCAGCTGCCCAGCGCCTGCGGCGGGATCAGCATGGCGAAATTGGTCTTGCCGCAGGCGCTGGGGAAGGCCGCGGCCACGTGGTACTTCTTGCCCTCGGGGCTGGTCACGCCCAGGATCAGCATGTGCTCGGCCAGCCAGCCTTGGTCGCGGCCCATGGTCGAGGCGATGCGCAGCGCGAAGCATTTCTTGCCCAGCAGTGCGTTGCCGCCGTAACCGGAGCCGTAAGACCAGATTTCGCGGGTCTCGGGGTAGTGGACGATGTACTTGGTCTTGGCGTTGCACGGCCAGGCGGTCTGGTCCTTCTCGCCGGCCTGCAGCGGCGCGCCGACGGTGTGCACGCAGGGCACGAACTCGCCGTCCACACCCAGCACGTCATGCACGGCCCGGCCCATCCGGGTCATCAGCTTCATGTTGACGGCCACATAGGGGCTGTCGGTCAACTCGATGCCGATGTGGGCGATGCGCGAGCCCAGCGGGCCCATGGAGAAGGGCACCACGTACATGGTGCGCCCGCGCATGCAACCGTCGAACAGCGGCTGCAGGGTGGCGCGCATCTCGGCGGGCGCGGTCCAGTTGTTGGTGGGGCCGGCGTCTTCCTTGCGCTGCGAGCAGATGAAGGTGCGGTCTTCGACGCGGGCCACGTCGCTGGGGTCGGAGCAGGCCAGGAAGGAGTTGGGGCGCTTGACCGGATCCAGCCGCTTGAAAGTGCCGGCGGCGACCAGCTGGTCGCACAGGCGCTTGTACTCTTCCTCGCTGCCGTCGCACCAGTAGACCGAGTCGGGCTTGCACAGGGCCACCATGTCGGCAACCCAGGCGATCAGCCGGGCGTTTCGTACCCATGCGGGTGTGTTGAGGCGCAGCCCCTGCATCGCGGGAGAGTTCATCCAAAGCTCCTGAAGTTGTAACCTGATTTCCGAAGGAAGCTCTGGGGTGGGATCCGAGCGGGGCCTTGGGAAATCGGGCTGGCTCAGTCGGCTGGGATCGCGTCCGCAGGTCGGCTGGGGAATCGATTTTAGGGACGCGGCTTGCCATCGGGCAGCGCACGGAAGGCAAATCCATGCAAAACATGCATAGGGTTATGCCATGAAAATCTGGCCGCAAATCGCCTTGCGGTGCCCGTCTGGACATATCCCCCCGCATCTGCGGCCAAAAAGCAAAAACCCGCGTCTGCACTGCAGAACGCGGGTTACGGGCGCTGTCGCCGGCGTGACGCCGGCGCCCCAATCAGCCCATGGTGATGGCGATCAAGGCCAGCAGGAACATCAGCACGCCACCGACCAGGGGCAGCACGATGGGGATGCTGTGCACGACCGATTCGACGGGGTCCTGCGCTTCATGGGCGGCATCGTGGCTATGGTGGGTCTGGGGGGCGGACATGCGGGTTCCTCGTTGGACAGCGTTTCGTTTCGGAGTGGCATTTTAGCGTCGCCCCGATGCTTGGCGGTACGGGGCTGGATTCAGCGCATCATCAGGGCCGGCAAGGTCAAGACCACACCTGGGAAGACGGTGATGAGGCCCAACACCAGCATATCCGCCAGCAGGAACCACATCACGCCTTTGAAGATGGTCGTGGTGCTGACACTGTCTCCGACCACGCCCTTGATTACAAACACGTTCATGCCGATCGGCGGCGTGAGCATGCCAATCTCCAACAGTTTGGTCAGCACCACGCCGAACCAGACCAGGCTCAGGTCAGCCGCCTGAATGATGGGCAGCACGATGGGCAGCGTCAGCAGCATCGCGCCGATGGGCTCCAGGAACATGCCCAGCACCAGGTAGATCACCACAATCATCAGCAGCACCATCGCCGTGCTCGCCTGCATGTCGACGATCAAGGTTGAGATGTAAGCACCCGCCCCCGACAGTGCCAGAAACCGCGTGAGCAGGCTGGCACCGACCGCAATCACCATCAGGGCCGCGGTGGTCAGCACCGTCTCGAGGATCGCGTCTCGAAAGCGATCCCAGGTCAGTGAGCGCTTGACCAGGGCGATCATGCAGGACAACGCCGCGCCGACGGCACCCGCCTCGGTCGCCGTGAAGAGCCCCGTCAACAACCCGGAGAAGATGGCGAAAATCACGACGAGGATCGGCCACACCTCGCGCAGCGCTTCCTTCTTCTCCTGTGCGGTGACCTCCTCGTGGCTGCGGGGGGCCAGCGCGGGGTTGAGCATCACCCGGATGATGACCACCGCGATGTACGACAGCATGGTGATGATGCCCACCACGAAGCCGCCGATGAACAGCGCCGTGATCGAGGTTTGCGCGACGATGCCGTACAGGATCATGATGATCGACGGTGGAATCAACGCGCCGATGGTGCCGCCGGCCGCCACCGATCCGGTTGCCAGGCCGGCCTCGTAGCGCTGACGCATCATCTCGGGCACCGCGATGCGCCCCATGGCGGCCGAGCAGGCCACGGAAGAACCGCACACCGCCGCAAAGCCCGAGCAGCCCAGCAGGGCCGAGACGGCCAGGCCCCCAGGCAGGCCCGCGAGCCAGATTCGAGCGGCGCGAAACAGCCCCTCGGTCAAGCGCGTGTGGTAGCAGACAAATCCCAGCAGCAGGAAGGTCGGCACAGAACTGAGCACCCAGTTGGCCGAGAACTGGTAGGGCAGCACGCCCACGGCCCCCCAGGCCACGTCCCACCCCATCAGATACCAAATACCGGAAAAGGACACCGCGATCAGGGAAAAGCCGATTGGCAAGCGCAGTGCGATCAGCGCCAGCATGGCGCCCAGGCCGATCAGGCCCACAAAGATTTCACTCATTTTTGTACTTGTCTCGCCGTGGCGGTCATTCGACGACAGGCCCGATGATGCGGGCGCTGTCGATACCTGATCGCGTGCCGGTGAGGTAGACCACGAACTTGTAGGCCAGCACCAGCACCATCAGTCCGCAGCCCAGGGGCAGAAAGAAAAAGGTCGGCCAGATCAGGATCTTTTCGGCCGCCTGCACCACCGCTGCGTTGATCTCCATCTTGGTCATCGCCTCGCCCCAGGTCCGCACCGTGAGTACGGAAAATATCGCGACCGACAATGGCAGAAGCCAGGCCGCCAGATGCCTCTGGACGGCAGGTGGAAACCGCTCGGTGAGTACCTCCACCGAAATGTGGGCGCCCTTTTGCTCGACGAAGGCCAGCGGCAGGAAGGCCACCAGCACCATGTAGAAATTGGAGACGATGGTGATCGTGCCCGGCAGGGGATAGTTGAACGCGTAGCGCGAAATCACGTCGGCCGTGATGTGCACCATCATCAAGGCCACGGACAAGCCCGCGAGCACCGTGACGCCATTGATCAGGTAAGAGAGCAGTCGCCCGAGAGTTTGCATGTGTTTTCCCAACGCAGCGGGCCCCGGAGGGCCCGCTGGCGATCAGATTGGAGCCGCGCCGCGGCTTTACTGCAGCCCGTAGGTCTTGACGTCGACCTTGGAGTAGATCTCGCGCCAGTACAGTTCGGTCAGCGCATCGGCATCATTGACCGGCCCGACCAGCTTGACCCACTTGTCGACCAGACCGCGCATCTCGGCGACGAGCGCATCGGCGCGCTTGACGTTGTATTGCCGGGTGTAGTTGGCGCCCATGTTCGGAATGTCCGCCTGGATGGCGGCACGCGAAGCGTTCAGCAGATCGGCTTCGGTCTTGGCGACGCGGCCACCTTTGGCGGTGAACGCCTGCACGTCGCGGCGCGAGTACGAGCGGTACAGCCAGGTGGAGTGGGCGGACGTCATGGCCGAGGCCCGCAAGATGCCGGTGCGCTGGGCTTCGGTCAGCTTGCGCCAGGCGTCGCGGTTGACGTTGAGCGAGGAACCCGAGAACACGCCTGCCGGGACGTCGACGTTGAAATCGGTCACCACTTCACGCATGTTCCAGGCGCTGTACTCGGCGGCCGCCAGCACGGTGCAGTCGACCACTTTCTGCTTGAGCGCCTCGACCATTTCGTTGCCTGGCATGGTCACGGGGGATGCGCCCATGGCCTGCGCCCAGCGGGCCCAGGCGGCGCCACCGACGCGCAGGCGAGAGCCCTTCATGTCGGCCAGGTTGCGGATCGGCTTGGTGCACTGCAAGGTGTAGGGCGGGCTCACCGTGGCCGCCGTGAACAGCTGGTTCTGCTTGGCGAAGTCCGCCTGGCACTCGGGGCACTTGAGCATGTTGAACTCGGCGAACGCACCCGCGAAGGCGACGCCGCCTTTGGTGTCCGGGTCGGGCTGCAGGGCCAGCAGCATGGACAGCTCGGAGCCCAGGTTGGCGTGCGGATATTCGGCCGGGGAATACTGGGTCAGCACATAGCCGAAGTCCGACACACCTTTGCCCACGCCGCCGGACATCTCGGGCAGTGTCAGAAGGGCGGTATCGAACACCCGGATGTTCACCGTGTTGTTGGTGTTCTTCTTGACCGCCTCGGCAAAGATCTTGCCCCCCTCGATTGGCGCGCCAGACGGAAAGCCGATCGAGTACTTCAGGACGACCTGAGCCGATGCGGCGCCCGTCATCACCAATCCCGCGAGCGCAAGGCCGGCCCATTTCTGCCACTTCTTCATTGCTGATGTCTCCAGTTATTAGAACGAGGCGCGCAAGCTGGCGCACAGATATGCTAGCGAACAGTACGCCTGTAGCGACTAGCGTTTACCAGTAGCGGACACCTCACAAATGCTCGGCCTGCAAGCCCGCCGCGTGCAGGGCTGCGAGCACCGCGTCCACATGCTCGGCGCCCCGCGTACGGATCACCAGCTCGATCTCCACGTTCTGCGCCGCCAGCAAGGTGAAGGCGCGCTGGTGGTGCACCTCGATGATGTTCGCCCCCGCTTCGGCCACCGTGGCGGTAATGCGGGCCAGCGAACCCGGCACGTCGCGCGCGCTCACCCGGATGCGCGCCAGGCGCCCGGCCCGCACCATGCCGCGCTCGATGATGGAGGCCAGCAGCAGGGGGTCGATGTTGCCGCCGCACAGCACCAGCCCGACCTTGCGGCCGCGAAAGTGCGCGGGGTTCTTGACCACGGCCGCCAGGCCGGCGGCGCCGGCGCCCTCGACCAGGGTTTTTTCGATTTCCAGCAGCATCACGATCGCCTGCTCGATGTCGCCCTCGTCGACCAGCATCAGCTCGTCGACCTTGTCCCGGACGATGCGCTGCGTCAGCCGCCCCGGTGTGCCCACCGCGATGCCCTCGGCAATCGAGCTCTGGCCCACCGGCAGATCCGTGTGCTTGATGGCGTTGTACATGGCGGGAAAGCGCAGCGCCTGCACCCCTACCACCTCGATCCCGGGCGCCAGCGCCTTCAGGGCGGTAGCCATGCCGGCGATCAGCCCCCCGCCGCCCACCGACACCACCACACAGTCGAGGTCGGGCACCGCCTCCAGCATTTCGAGGGCGATCGTGCCCTGGCCGGCGATCACGTCGGCATCGTCATAAGGATGCACGAAGCTCAGCCCTTCGCGCTCGGCCAGCGTCTGCGCATGGGCCCTGGCCTCGTCGAGCGTGTCGCCGTGCAACACCACCTCGGCCCCGAAGCCGCGTGTGCGCTCGACCTTCACGCCCGGCGTGAAGCGCGGCATCACGATCACCGCCCGCAGGCCCAGCCGCTGTGCGTGATAGGCCACACCCTGGGCATGGTTGCCGGCGCTCATGGCGATCACCCCGCGCATTGGCGTTGCGCCGGGCGCCGCCGCCGCCTCGACCAGTGTGGCGAGCTTGTTACAAGCGCCGCGCTCCTTGAACGATGCCGTGAACTGCAGGTTCTCGAACTTGAGGAATACCTGGCAGCCGGCCACCTCGGACAGGGTGCGCGACTCCACGCAGGGCGTGGCCAGCACCTGGCCCGCAAGGCGGCGGGCGGCGCGGCGGATGTCGGCAAGCTCGATCATGGCGCCATTGTGCGCCGCCGGGCTCGGCCGCACAGTCCCCATTGCCCACCCTATTCCCTGTAGCATCAAGTCGCGTTATCGTCCGCCCAACGGCTCCTGGAGGGCTCCATGGTCAAGCGTTCCGCCGACGTGCAGGTTCTGTCCTCGCCGGGTCTCGAAGAGGCCCCGGTGCTGGACATGATGTGCTCGCATTTCGTGCTGACGCTGGCGGCCAAGCAGGGCGCCAAGTTCAATGTGCGGCGCGACCTCAATGGTTTGCTGTCGCTGGCCGGCCGGCATCTGGTGTGGCCGGTGTCCGCCCTGGTGCGTCTGCGAGAGTTTCTGGCCCGCCGCTGCAAGGACAACGAGTTCTGGCGCGGCCACGAGGCCCTGACCCACCGCGTCTTCCTGGAGCGCCACGGCGTGTGGCGCGGGCCCTACGAGGAAGGCACGCTGTTCTTCTACCTCGACGAATACGCCAAGGACCAGCCCAAGGACCTGCTGTCGGTGCTCGGCGTCACCGGCGACTGGATCACCCATGCGCTGAAAAAGCAAAGCACCCTGGTCGAAAAGAACATCGAAGCGCTGTCGGGCCTGCTGCAGTTGAACAAGGCCGAGCGCGCTCTGCTGCTGTACGGCACCCTGGCGCGCTACCAGCGCGACTTGCGCTCCATTTTGGTGGAATTCAAGGTCAACAACGCCCCCGAGGCCTATGCCGCCATCGCCGAGGTTGCCGGCGTCGCCGCCAGCGAGGTCGGCGATGCGCTGCGCGTGGGCTCGCGCCTGGAGCGCATCGGCCTCGTGGAGAACCTGATCTCCGAGCACAACATCACCGATCTGGCCGACCTCATGAAGGTCAGCGAGAAGCTGCCGCCGGTGCTGATGCGCGAGTACCGCGACCAGGCCGAGCTGATGGCGGTGTTCACCCGGCCTTGCGCCAAGAGCCCGCTGGGCCTGGCCGACTTCGCCTTCGCCAGCGAGGACGCCCAGGTGCTGTGCTCGCTGCTGCGCAACGCCGTGGCCCGCAAGGAGGCGGGCGTGAACGTGCTGCTGTACGGGCCGCCCGGCACCGGCAAGACCGAGCTGGCCAAGGTGGTCGCCCAGGCCGCCGGGCTGGAGCTGTTCGAGGTGGAATACGCCGACCGCGACGGCAATTCGCTGTCGGGCCGCGACCGTTACCGCTCGCTGCAAATCGCGCAGGTGTTCCTCAAGGGCAGCGCGCAGTCGGCCTTGCTGTTCGACGAGGTGGAAGATGTCTTCCCCCCGATCAGCTCGGAGGCCGCCCAGCTGATGGCCCGGGCCGAGCAGGTGGTCGCCCCGGCCAGCGGCAGCGTGAGCGGCAAGGCCTGGGTCAATCAGATTCTGGAGACCAACCCGGTGCCCACGCTGTGGGTCACCAACCGCATCGAGCAGATCGACCCGGCCTTCCGTCGGCGCTTTGCCTACCATTTGGAGCTGAAGTCGCCGCCGCCCGGCGCGCGCGAGCAGCTGGTGCGCAAGTCATTGGAAGGCGTGGCCGTGTCCGACGGCTTCGTCGCCCGCCTGACCGAACGCAAAGGCCTCACGCCGGCGCAGATTCGCACCGCGGTGCGCTTCGCCGGCCTGGCGCAGTCCGAGGCCGTCGGAATGGAGAGCCTCATCGAGCGCCAACTGCGCAACGCCGACCAGGCCCTGGGCACCCGCGCCGGCGGCCACGGCGAGCGGCCCAGCGTCACCACGTATGACCTCGACATGCTCAACGTCGAGACCCGCTTCGAGATCCCGCGCATCGTCGCCGCCCTCAAGGCCAGCGGGCACGGCAGCCTGTGCTTTTACGGCGCGCCGGGCACCGGCAAGACCGCGCTGGCCGAGCACATCGCGCGCAGCCTGGAGCGGCCCTTGTTGATCAAGCAGGCCAGCGACCTCATGAGCAAGTTCGTCGGCGAAACCGAGCAGAACATGTCCGCCATGTTCCGCGAGGCCGAATCCGAAAAGGCTGTGCTTCTGCTCGACGAGGCCGACAGCTTCCTGCAGGACCGGCGTGGCGCGCAGCGCACCTACGAGGTGACCGAGGTCAACGAGATGCTGCAGGGCATGGAGCGCTTTGCCGGCATCTTCGTGTGCACCACCAACCTGATGGACCGCATCGACCAGGCGGCGCTGCGGCGCTTTACCTTCAAGATCAAGTTCATGCCGCTCACCGCGGCGCAGCGCGAACGCATGTTCGTCACTGAGGCGCTGGGCGGGGATGCGGCGCTGCTCACGCCCGACATCGCTGCGCGTCTGGCGCGGCTGGAGCAGCTGTGCCCTGGTGACTTTGCGGCGGTCAAGCGGCAGGTGACGATCCTGGCGGGGGAATTCAGCGCGCAGGAGTTTCTCGACCAGCTGGAGGCCGAGCACCGCATCAAGCCGGAGGTGCGCGAGGCGCGCAGCATGGGGTTCTTGCAGTAGACCCTCTCAGATGGGTGGGGCCTCCCATCCCAGCAACTCCGCCAGGCGCCGCACCACCCATACCGCCTCCGCGGCCGTCACCGGCGAAGCCTCGCCGCTCAGCCCCCGCAGCATCTTGCCCAGCACGTCCTGCTCGGTGATGCCCAAGCCATGCAGGTGGTTGCTGGCCTGCTCGGTGAGCATCTGCGCCATGTCCTCGCACAGCTCGTAGCGCTCTTGCACGACCGGCCGTGATTCGGTCAGGCGATAGCTGCCAGGCCGGGTGAACAGGGCCATGAACGATTCGGGTACGTGGACCTGGTTGGCGTCGTCGTTCATCTCACGCGGCCTTCTTCGGCGCTGCGGCGGCTGCGGCAGCAGCGGCAGCGCGCAGCTTGTCCTTCTTGCTCGGCCGCGTGCCCTTGATGCCGCCGGTACCGGACGCGGCCAGCACGGGCACAGGTTGTTCAGTGGGTTCGAACCCCGGTACCTGTTCGCGCGGCAGCACCAGGCCCTGGCGCTTTTCGATCAATTGAAAATGCGCCTCGGTGGCGGCAGAAACGAAGCTGATGGCCACGCCGCTGGCGCCGGCCCGCCCCGTGCGGCCGATGCGGTGCACGTACTGCGTTGGCGAGCGCGGCAGGTCGTAGTTGACAACCAGCGCCAGCGCGTCGATGTCCAGCCCGCGCGCGGCCAGGTCGGTGGTCACCACGATGTCGAAGCCGCCGGTGCGGAACTGGCGCAGCACTTCGGTGCGCTGACCCTGGCTCATCTCACCGTGCAAGGGCGTCACGTACAGGCCGCGCTGGTCCAGCTTGCGCGCCACATGGTCGGCGGCGTGGCGCGTGGCCACGAAAACCAGCACCCGCTCGCCGGGATGGGCCTGCAGCAGGTGGTGCAGCAGCGCCGTGCGCCGGTCGGCATCGACCGTGATCGCGCGCTGCACGATCGCGGCCACGGGGCGGTCGGCCTGCGCCGCCTCCACGCGCACCGGCTCGCGCAGGAGCGGCGCTGCCAGCGCCTGCACCGCCGGCGCGAAGGTGGCCGAGAACAGCAGGGTCTGGCGTTGCGCCGGCAGCAGCGCGACCACCCGTGCCAGCTCCTCGGCAAAGCCCAGGTCCAGCAGGCGATCGGCCTCGTCCAGCACCAGCGCCTGCACCTCGCCCAGCCGCAGCGCGTTGCGCTCGACCAGATCGAGCAGGCGGCCGGGCGTGGCCACCACCACGTCGGCACCACCGCGCAGGCCCATCATCTGAGGGTTGACCGAGACACCGCCGAACAGCACGGCGATCTTCAGCGGCTGGGGCGCCAGCCGCCCCAGGCTGCGAAACACCTCGCCCACCTGCGCCGCCAGCTCGCGCGTGGGCACCAGCACCAGGGCGCGCACGCGGCGCGGCGTGCCGGCCGGCCCGGCCAGCAGGCGCTGCAGCAGGGGCAGCACGTAGGCGCCCGTCTTGCCCGAGCCGGTTTGCGCCAGGCCCAGCAGATCGGCGCCGCGCAGCACCACGGGAATGGCTTCGGCCTGGATGGCGGTGGGCTGGGTGAAACCGAGCTCTTCGCCGGCGCGGGCGAGTTCCGGCGAGATGCCGAGCGATAGAAAGGACATCAAAAAAACTTCAAGGCGCGCGGTGCAGGCGGGGTGCGGAAAGCAACTCGAGGTTCTCGACGATGGCGATGTCGACATCGCGCCAGCGGCCCGCCAGCTGCGCGGCCGCCAGGGCCGACTGCAGGGCCTGAAGGTCTTTCACGCTGGGCGCCACCTTGATCTGCGCGATCGCGCCGGCCGGGTTGCCCGCCTTGAGTACCGCCAGCACCTTGCCGGCCCATTCGTTCTTGCGCACCATGTTCCTGCCTGACCGCAAAGCCTTGATTGTCCGCCATCGACCTTCATGGAGCCGTCATGGCGTGCCCCACAGGTACCATGGCCCATGTCTGCGACCGCCTTCAACACCCTCCCCCTATCCCCCGCCACCCTGGCCAATCTGGAACGCCTGGGCTATCTGGCCATGACCGCTATCCAGGCCGCCAGCCTGCCGCCGGCCCTGCTGGGCAAAGACCTCATCGCCCAGGCCAAGACCGGCAGCGGGAAGACCGCCGCCTTCGCGCTCACCCTGCTGGCCAACCTCAACCCACGGCGCTTTGCCGTGCAGACGCTGGTGCTGTGCCCCACGCGCGAGCTGGCCGACCAGGTGACGGCCGAGGTACGGCGCCTGGCCCGCTCCGAGGACAACATCAAGGTCGTCACCCTGTGCGGCGGCGTGCCGCTGCGCGGGCAGCTGGCCTCGCTCGAGCATGGCGCCCACATCGTCGTGGGCACGCCTGGCCGGGTGATGGACCACCTCGACCGCGCCAGCCTCAAGCTCGACGCGCTCAACACGCTGGTGCTCGACGAGGCCGACCGCATGCTCGACATGGGCTTCATCGACGACATCACCAAGGTGGCGCGCCAATGCCCGCCGGCCCGCCAGACCCTGCTGTTCTCGGCTACCTACCCCGAGGGCATCGCCAAGCTGGCCGCGCAGTTCATGCGCGAGCCGGTTACCGTGAAGGTGGAGGCGCAGCACGCCAGCGCGCAGATCGAGCAGCGCTGGTACGAGGTGAAGGAAGGCGAGCGCATCGCCGCGGTCGGCCGCCTGCTGTTGCACTTTCGGCCGGCCAGCGCCCTGGCCTTTTGCAACACCAAGGTGCGCTGCCGCGAGCTGGTGGCCGCCTTGCAGGCCGAGGGCTTTCATGCGCTGGCGTTGTACGGCGAGCTCGAGCAGCGCGAGCGCGACCAGGTGCTGGTGCGCTTTGCCAACCGCAGCTGCTCGGTGCTGGTGGCCACCGACGTGGCCGCCCGCGGCCTGGACATCGCCAGCCTGGCGGCGGTGATCAACGTCGACGTGACGCCCGACCCCGAGGTGCATGTGCACCGCATCGGCCGCACCGGCCGCGCCGGCGAAACCGGCCTGGCCCTGAACCTGGCCAGCCTGGACGAAATGGGCTCTGTGGGCCGCATCGAGCAGCTGCAGGGCCGCGAAAGCGAGTGGCACCCGCTGGCCGAACTCACCCCCGCGCCGGGCGGCCCGCTGGTGCCGCCGATGGCCACACTGCATTTGCAGGCCGGCCGCAAGGACAAGATCCGCCCCGGCGACGTGCTGGGCGCGCTCACGGCCGACCTGGGCTACACCCGCGAGCAGATCGGCAAGATCGATATCAACGAGTTTTCCACCTATGTGGCGGTGGAGCGGTCCATTGCGCCGCAGGCGGCCAGCCGCCTGAATGCCGCGCGCATCAAGGGCCGGGGGATCAAGGTGCGGTTGCTGGATGGTGCGACTGATTAGCGGTAGAACGCCTCCACCTTGCCCTTGAGCTTGAGCATCAAGGGGTGGCCCTTGCGGTCCAGCGTCTTGCCGGCGGGCACCTTCACCCAGCCTTCGCTGATGCAGTATTCCTCGACGTCGTGGCGCTCTTTTCCGTTGAAGCGGATGCCGACGTCGTGCTCGAATACGGCCGCCACGTGGTGGGGGCTGCGGGGGTCGATAGACAGGTGGTCGGGGAGCTCGGGGCGGGTGGTGGGTTCGGTCATGGCTGCGGATTGTCGGGGATCGCGCAGCGCGCTGCGCGGACCGCCAAGGCCATCGTGAGCGAATTTCCATACAAGTACCATTGGTACCTGCATGAGCTGCTGACTCTGAATTCGGGGCAACGGTGTTGGTCTGCCGCACGTGCCGCTGCGTGTTGCAGGCCTGGAGTTCAGCTTCGGGATGATTCATAATGGTAAGACCGAACAAATATTTTCTTGCCGGAGACGTTCGCTGGGAACTGGAAACATGAGCGCCAATCAATTCGCACCCGCATCCGCCGCCAATGGCTTTGCGACAGCCGAGCCGCAGGGCTTTCGCCAAGTTCACACGCGCCGCACCTTCGAGGAAGTGGCTGCCCAAGTTCGGGAAATGATGTTCGGCGGATCGCTGCGCCCCGGGGACCGCCTGCCGCCCGAGCGTGAATTGGCAATCCTGCTGGGCGTGGGCCGACCCGCGCTTCGTGAGGCGCTGCGCGCACTGGAGGTGGGCGGCCTGATCGAACTGCGCAAGGGCAAGAGCGGCGGCGCTTTTATCTCCAGCGGCAGCCAGCGGGTGGTTTCCGCCGGGATGTCCGACATGCTTCGCCTGCGCAGCGTCCCCATTTCCGAGCTGTTCGAGGCGCGGGAATGGATCATGTCCTCTTTGGTGCGCCCTGCTTGTCTGCGCATCACGCCCGAAGAGGTCAAGGCCCTGCGGGAGAACATCGACCGCGCCGAGCAGCTTCACACGCAGGGCCGCTATGAGGAGCGCATCAACGCGAACTTCGAGTTTCACGCGCTGCTGGCCCGTGCCACGCGCAACTCCGTGGCGGAGATGGTCATGCGCGGCTTGAGCGATTCGCTGCGCAGTCTGATCCATCAGGTAGGCTCGGACCTCGCGCCGAATTTCTTCAGTCTGCGCCGCAGCTTGCTGCAGGCGATCGAACAGCACGACGAAGCTGCCGCCGCGCAGCGTATGGCGGAAATCGTCAAGTCGACCGAGGAGACCTACTTGCGCCTGGCGCAGACCCGGCGCAATGACGCCGGCGGCGAGATGCTCTTCGAGGCCGTGGCCGACAGCCGGCGCGTCGCACGGGCCGATGGTGCGTCAACCAGGGATCCCAAGGCGAAGCGCCCGGCCAAAAGCCCGGCCAAGACCCCGGCGCGCAAGGCGTCGGCCAAGTCGACGGTAGCAAGGAAAGCCGCGGCCCGCAAATGACCGTTCGAATCTGGCACCAGTCCGGCGCGCCCTTCGCCGCGCTTGCCGGATATGGCGAGCGGCTCGCGCAGCACGTGCAAGAGGTCGTCTCCGTCGGCACCGAGGTTGTGTTCCATGGCATTGATGCGACAGCCTATGGCGGTCATGCGCCAGCCGAGGTGCTCAAGTACGCGTACGCACGCCACCTGATCCTCGGAAGGATCATCGAAAACTGCATCCAGGCCGAGCGCGAGGGTTTCGACGCGGTGGCCATTGCTTCGTACAGCGACCCTTTCGTACGCGAGGCGCGCAGCATGGTCGCCATTCCAGTGGTCTCGATGGCCGAGAGCAGCATGCTGCTGGCCTGCGGCGCGGCCCGCCGTTTTGCCCTGGTGACGCTCACGCCCGAGAACGTCTGGCGACTGCGCGAGATGGTGGAGCGGCATGGGCTGGAAAAGCGCGTGAGTGGCATCTATCCGCTCCAGCCCCGCACCACCGAGCGGGATCTGGTCCAGGCCTTTGCCGACCCCTCGGGCGTGGTTGGCATCTTCGAGTCCGCGGTGCGGCTCGCGGTGGCCGATGGCGCCGAGCTCGTGATACCCGCCGAAGGCGTCCTCAATGAGCTGCTGTATTCGATCCGCTATCAGGGTCTGGGCGAAACGCCTGTGCTCGATTGCGTAGGTGCCACCTTCTTGCATGCCGAGTTGATGGTCCGCATGCAACGCACCAGCGGCTTGCGGGTCGGCCGGGCGTGGGACCACGCGCGGCCGGATGCGGCCATGGCCAGCGTGCTGCGGCGCTCGGCCGGCCTGGAATGAGGTGGCCGAGCGCCGGTCGGCTTACTCGAATGTCAATTTGAGGTTCTGGGCCAGATCGCGCCAGCGCTGGATGTCCGCCTTCATGAAGGCGGTGAGCTCCTCGGGGCTGCTGGCCGGTATGTCCGCGCCCGAGGACACAAGTTTGTTGCGCACTTCCGGCACGTTCAGGGCCTTCACGATTTCGGCGTTCAAGCGGCGAACGATGGCGTCAGGCGTGCCTTTGGGCGCGTAGAAGGCCTGCCATGCAACGGCCTCGAAGCCCGGATAGGTTTCGGCCACGGCCGGAATCTCGGGCAGTGTGGGCACGCGTTTGGCCGAGCCAACCGCCACGATGCGCAAGCGGCCGCTTGCAACGTGCGGGTTGAGCGCAACCACATCACCGAAACCGACTTGAACGTGACCCGCGATCACGTCCTGCATCGCAGGGCCGATACCCTTGTAGTGCACGGGGCGCATCTCCACCTTCGAGTGCCAGCGCAGCAGCTCACCCGTCAGGTAGCTTGACGAGCCCGGACCGGCGGTGGCGTACGCCATGCCACGATCCCCTTTAGCGCTCGCCTGCAGGTCAGACAGCGTCCGGATGGACGAACTGGCCGCCACGAAGGCGGCGTTCGCGTACTTTGAGACCAACATCACGGGTGCGAAATCGGTGATGGGGTCGTAGGGGTTGGACTTGAGCGTCACCATGTTGACCGAGTGGCTCGCGGAGGAACCAAGGACGATCGCGTAGCCGTCAGGCGGCGCGCGCCGAACTTGGTCAGAGCCGCTCACGCCACCCACGCCCGAAATGTTCTCCACCACCACGGGGACGCCAAGCTGCAGGGTGAGCTGCTGAGCGATAAGCCGGCCGGCAAGGTCGGTGGATCCGCCGGCCGGATAGGGCACGACCAGCCGGATCGACCTTGAAGGCCAAGCCTGTGCCCGGACCACGCCGAAGGGGGCGGCCGTCAGCGTAGCCGCCGTCGCGGCCAGCCAGTTGCGTCGAGTAAGCATTGTTTGTCTCCAAATAAGTGCCGGAAGCGGTTGTCAACCGGAGCGCAATGGTATTACCATAACAATGTCGGAGCAATAGCTTTCGGACGTGGCACCCTGTTTTCTTGGAGCGGCAATGACGGTTCCGATTCGCAAAGGCTACGCTGCCACAGCGTTTGGCCAGGTCCATTTCGCGCACAACGACGCGCGCGACCGTCCGGCCCTGGTGTTGCTGGGACCGGCTCCGCGCTCCTGGCGCGCGTTCGAGCAGGTGTTCCCGCTGCTGGGTGACAAGTTTCATCTGATCGCGCCGGACCCGCCATGCTTTGGCGAGTCCTCGCCTGTCCCCGAGGGCTCGAGCATGCGTGACGTGGCCGCGGGCATTGTCGCGGTGCTCGATGAACTCGGGATCGCACGGGCGCACGTGTATGGCCACAACACCGGTCGCCTGATCGCCGCCGCCCTGGCCGCCGATTGGCCCGAGCGGGTCGACCGTCTCATCGTCGCCGGCCCCACCTTCACCCTGATTCCGGAGCAGCAGGTTCGCATCGCCGCAATCCGCGACTTCATCCAGGCACGCTATTTCGAGCCGCAGCTGCCTGTGGATGGGCCGCGTGTTCATCCGGCGCTGCGCGCTTGGGCCACCACCTTCCGCACCATGATCAGCCCGTGGTGGTGGGACGAGTCGCTGTTCACGGGGTCCGATCCCACCCCTGTGGTGCAAGCGCTGGAAAACAGGATCGTCGATGAGCTGATGGCTCGTCGCACCTTGGGCGCGATGTATCGCATGAACTTCGAGTTCGACTTCGCTCAGGCGCTCGGGCGCGCCACCGCTCGCACGCTCATCGTCGAGATCACGGGCGGATCGGCCGACAGCGGCGGCTTCGAACGTCAGGGGGCCCGGCTCGCGGCCTGCATGCGCGACGCGCGCGTGGTCCAGCTGCCGCAAACCGAGGGCCCGATCGCCCTGTTCCTGTTGACCGGTTTGGCACCGATGTGCAAGGCGATCGAGGATTTCCTGATCCAGTGATCCCAGGGGACAGAAGATGGAATACTTTGACGTGATCGTCGCAGGCGCGGGGTTGGGCGGATGCGGCGCCGCGATCGCGGCCGCGCAGAAGGGTGCGAAAGTGCTGCTGCTGGAAAAGCAGCAAGCGCCTGGCGGCAGCTCGCTGTTGAGCGCCGGCGGCATGGCGTTCTCTGGCGTCGAGCCGCAGCGCCTTGCCGGGATCGATGATGGACCGCAACGGCTGCGCGAGGACCTCGAGCGCATGGGCCGCGGCTTCAGTGAAGCGCACCTGGTCGACACCTACGTGCAAGAGCAAGCCGCCACCTTCGACTGGCTGCGCGAGCTCGGTGTGCGATTCACCTCGGTGCAGACGGGCTCGGGCAACTCGGTGCCGCGTGTCGTGCGCACAGACACGACTCAGGTTTTCTCGGTGCTGCTCGATGCCTTGGATCGCCACGGCGTCGTGCGGCGCTTGGGCGTTGCGGTGGAGCGACTGCTGTTCGCGGACGGTCGCGTCCAGGGTGTACGCGTGGCCGGTGAGGGTGTCGGCCGTGAGATCCGCGCGGGCGCGGTGGTGCTGGCCACGGGCGGCTTCTCACGCAATGCGGACCTGGTGCGCACCTTCGCGCCTGACATGTTGCGAGCCATTCCAGTCGGTGGAGACGGCAGCACCGGCGACGGGCTGCGGATGGCTTGTGCCTTGGGCGCGGGCCTGCGCGACATGGGGTTCGTGCGGGCGACCTTCGGCTCGCACCCGAGCGCGCGCGGTGCCGCCAATCTGATGCTCCACCCGATCTACAAGGGGGCCATCATCGTCAATGGCCAAGCCCAACGCTTTGTGGACGAGTCGCGGCCGTACAAGGAGCTGGGAGACGCCGTGTTGGCGCAACCCGGTGTGCTGGGCTGGCAAGTGTTCGACCAGACGGTGATGGACCAGGCGGACCCCCTGGCCGGAACCTATGACTTCCAGGGCGCCCTGGAGCGTGGCCTGCTCGAGCAGGCCGATCATCCGCCGACAGCCTGGGAGCGCTGGCCGAGCGCATGCGCGTGGACCCCACCCGGTTGCGCGAGACGGTGAACGCCTACAACCAGGGCCTTGTGGCCGGCACGCCCGACCGTTTCGGCCGCACGCGCCTGCCTGGCGGCAAGCCGCTCACCCCCATTGCGCGCGGGCCCTTCTATGCCTATGCGTCGACGGTCGTTCTTCTTGCCACCTACTGCGGAGTGGCCATTGATCGGCAGGCGCGGGTGCTCGACGTGTTCGATCAGCCCATTGAAGGCCTTTACGCGGCGGGCGAAGTGACGGGCGGTGTCCACGGAGCAGGCTACCTGAGCGGCACTTCGCTGGGTAAGTCGGCGATCTTCGGCCGCATCGCTGGCAGCCGCGCGGCGAGTGCAGCCCAGGTTGTGGCGAGTTGATGGCGGCGAGGGCGGACTTGGCGACAGCGCAAGACCCAGCCGCGTCCGCAGCCGCGGCGGATGGCGAGATACTGCCCCCCCTTCAGCAGCGCCTTGCCACGCTGGCGGTGGCCTGCGCCATCGCACTGTCGGCCGTGTCGCTCACCGGCATGAGCGTCGCCCTGCCGGTCATCGCGCGCGAGCTGGGCTTGCCGCCGGCCACGGCCGTCTGGTTGGTCAGCGGCTTTCAGCTCACCCTGGTAGCCACCTTGTTTCCGTTTGCGGCGCTGGGTGAGCAGTGGGGGTACCGGCGCACCTTCGCCGTCGGCCTGGTCCTGATCGCCGTCGCTTCGGTGATCTGCACGACATCCGATTCGTTGGCCTGGCTGCTGGGTGGACGCATCCTGCAGGGCATTGGGGCATCCGCCGTGATGGCGGTCAACCCCGCACTGCTGCGCCTGTCGGTGCCTGCGGCGGCGCTGGGCCGTGTGCTGGGCACCAATGCCTTGGTGGTGGCGCTGGCCACGGCGTTCGGTCCCAGTCTTGCGGCGATGGTGCTTTCGGCCGCGCATTGGCGATGGCTGTTCGCGCTCAACGTACCGTGGGCGGTCATGGCGCTGGGCATCGGTTGGTTCGTGCTGCCTCGACGGGTCCAGGCGCCAGACCGTCGCTTTGATCTTGGCGGCGCGCTGCTCAACATCGTCGCCTTCGTGCTCGCGGCCGCGGCGCTGGACAGGTTGGCAGCCGGTGGCTGGGTCGCCCTTTCACTGCTGGCGGGGGCGCTGGTCAGCGGCTGGATCCTCTTCCAGCACCAGCGGCATCGCAGCGCGCCCCTGCTTCCCCTGGATCTGCTGAGAGACCGGGAGGTAAGTGCCTGTGCGGGCGCCTCGGTTTTCGCCTTCGCGGCGCAGATGGCGGCGCTGGTGAGCCTGCCGTTTCTGCTGCACGATGTTTTTCACCTCAGCCTGATGGCAACCGGCACGACCTTGATGGCCTGGCCCTTGGCTGTCGCGTTCATGGCACCTGTGGCAGGCCGGTGTGTGGACCGGCAGTGGTCCTCGACCAAGCTGTGCATCGTGGGCGGTGCCATGCAATGCCTCGCGCTCCTGGTGATGGCCGGCGCAACGGACAGCCTCAACTATCACGCCATGGTGCTGCTGATGGTGGCGTGCGGCATCGGATTTGGCTTCTTTCAGACGCCCAACAACCGTGCCATGCTCGGGGCCACCCCGCGCGAGCGCAGCGGTAGCGCCGGCGGACTCCAGGCCACCGCACGTTTGACAGGGCAGACGCTGGGGGCCGCTGTCGTGGGCATGAGTTTCCGGTTGAACCCGGGCGATGCCCGCGCAGCCTGCGCCATGGCGCTGCTGGCCGCGGCCGCCTTTGCCGCGGCCTCCGCGGGCTTTAGCTTGCGGCGGCAGGCGGTTCAGTCAACCACGTAGCGTTGCTCCATGTCGGTCCACCGCTTGTAGTCCACCATCACCTGGCGCTCATCGAAATGCACCAGTTGGTCCTCTGCGCCGGCGAGGCTGCCACGCTGGTGCAAATGGGCAAGCGTGCGCTTCATGGCGAGCATCGCCGCCTGCAGGGCCGCGTTGGCGTAGAGGATCCCGGCGAATCCCATTTGACCCAGCTCGTGGTTCGCAAGCATCGGTGTCTTGCCGCCGTGGACAATGTTGGCGATGTGCACGCCCGGCACTTCGCGCGGAATGCGGCGCAGCTCTTCCAGCGTGCGCGGCGCTTCGATGAACAGCAGGTCGGCGCCCGCTTCACGGTAGGCGTTCATGCGTTCGATGGCGGCGTCCAAGCCCTCGATGGCACGGGCGTCGGTGCGCGCGAGGATCATGAAGTCGCTGTCGTGGCGCGCGTCCACAGCCGCCTTGATCTTTTGCACCATCTCGCTCTGGCTGATCACGGCCTTGTTTTCGAAATGGCCGCAGCGCTTGGGAAAGGCCTGGTCTTCCAGTTGGATCGCGCTGGCGCCGGCCCGCTCGTACAACTGGATCGTGCGCACCAGATTCAGGGCATTTCCGAAGCCGGTGTCGCCATCCGCAACGATGGGTAAGCGCACCGCATCGCGAATGCACGCCACGTGCGCCGCCATTTCCGTCACCGAGATCAGGCCCATGTCGGGGGCGCCGAGGTAGGAGTTGGCAACGCCCGCGCCGGTCATGTAGACCGCCGGGAAGCCCGCGGCTTCGATGATCCGGGCTGCCAGCGCATTGCCAGCGCCCGGCATGACAAGTCCGGCGCCGGGCACCAGGAGTTTTCGAAGGGTCTTGTTGTAATCGTCAGACATGAGTTGTGGAGTTCCTTGAACGCGGCTACGCAAAGAAGTCAGGCGCCGAGGCCGGACCTGGGGTCGATTCCATTGACAACGTGAATTGGATCGGACAACAATATGGTAAGACCTTAAGAGGTTGAGTGCAACGCCGGTTCGCACCGAACCAACCCGAACCCAGTTCCAGGAGACAACTTCATGCTCATACGCCGTTTCATGTGGACCCTTGCCGCTGCGTTGATCGCAACCGGTGTCCATGCGCAGGACAACTTCCCGGCCAAGCCGATCACATTGGTCGTCCCGGTCAATGCCGGCGGCGTGACCGACCAGATGGCGCGCGCCTTTGCGATCAGCATGGGCAAGTCGCTCGGTCAATCCGTCGTGGTGGACAACAAGGGCGGCGCGAACGGCGTGATCGGCGCGAATGCGGTCGCCAAGGCTGCGCCAGACGGTTACACGCTGTGCTTTTGCTACAGCGGGCCGGTGTCGCTGGCCAAGGTGAGCATGGCCTCGCTGCCGTATGACATCGACAAGGCTTTCGCGCCGATCACGCGTGTGTACGACCTGAGCCCGATCGTGACGGTGCCGGCGAATTCGCCAATCTCGACGCTGGCCGACCTGCTGAAGGCAGCCAAGGCATCTCCCGGGATGAGCTTTGGACACACCGGCGTCGGGGGCGCATTGCACCTGGGCATGGAGCTGCTGCGCGATCAGGCGGGGGTTGAGATGACGGCGGTCGCGTATCCCGGCGAAAACCC